>JAJZNB010000282.1 GCA_021848085.1 Actinomycetes bacterium | reverse complement strand
GGGCGGCTCGGTGCCGGCGACGCCGGCGGGCGGCTCGGTGCCGGCGACGCCGGCGGGCGGCTCGGTGCCGGCGACGCCGGCGGCGGGTGCCGGGGCCACCACGGCCAGCGTGTCGCCCGGCGCCACCCGGTCTCCGGGGGCCACCGCCACAGAACGGACCAGCCCGTCGACCGGAGCGGTCACCACGTGCTCCATCTTCATCGACTCGAGCACAGCCAGCGGCGCCCCCTCCTCCACCTGGTCGCCGACCGCCACCGGCACGGCCACCACGGTGGCCTGCATGGGAACGGTGACCACCTGGTCGGTGCTCATCGGCCGGCGGTGAGGGCGACCGACGTTCCCCGCTGCATCGGCGCCGGCAAGGGTGCGGCGCAGGAGGTCGGCGTGGGGCTCATCGATGCGAACCCTACCGACCGCGTCCCACCGCCAGGACCGCCGGCCCTGGCGGCCCGCCCCGACGACAGCCCCCTCAGGGCTCCGCCCCGGCGACACCGAAAGACCTTCTGCGCCACGGCCGCCGCCCGATAGTGTGGCGCCGGGCCGTGACTGGCGTTCGGGTGGGTCACCATCGGGGAGCGGCCCCGTCGCCGTGACGAGAGCCGTGCGCCTGGGTGCCTGAACACAGCGAATCCGGAGGCCCCATGCCCCAGCCCTCGCCCGCCTCACCGGCCCTGTCGAACACGACACCCACACCGCCGGCCGCCACACCCACAGCGCCGGCCGCCACACCCGCCGCCGCCTGGAAGGCCGGGCTGGCAGTGATCCAAGCAGTCGAACCGGTGGTGGCCGCCGCCATTCGCGGCGAGCTCCAGGACCAGCGGGCGGCGCTGAAGCTGATCGCCAGCGAGAACTACGCGTCGCCGGCCGTGCTGCTGGCCATGGGCAACTGGCTCAGCGACAAGTACGCCGAGGGCACCATCGGCCGGCGCATGTACGCCGGATGCCGCAACGTCGACACGGTGGAGCAGCGGGCGGCCGACCATGCCCGGGCGCTGTTCGGCGCCGACCACGCCTACGTGCAACCCCACTCGGGGATCGACGCCAACCTGGTCGCCTTCTGGGCGGTGCTGGCCCAGAGGATCGAGGTACCGGCCCTGCAGGAGCTGGGCGCCGCCAGCGTCGACGAGCTCGACGACCAGCAGTGGGGATCGCTGCGGCGAGCGCTGGGTGACCAGCGGATGCTGGGCATGGCCCTCGATGCCGGCGGCCATCTCACCCACGGCTTTCGCCGCAACATCTCGGGCAAGCTGTTCGAGCAGCGCAGCTACGGAACCGACCCGGCCACCGGCCTGCTCGACTATGCGGCGGTGCGCGACCTGGCCCGCCGGTTCCGGCCGCTCATCCTGGTGGCCGGCTACTCGGCCTACCCCCGCCGGGTGAATTTCGCCATCATGCGCGACATCGCCGAGGAGGTCGGCGCCGTGCTGCTGGTCGACATGGCCCACTTCGCCGGTCTGGTGGCCGGCAAGGTCCTCACCGGTGACCACGACCCGGTGGCCCACGCCCACATCGTCACCTCCACCACCCACAAGTCGCTGCGCGGCCCGCGCGGCGGGCTGGTCCTGTGCCAACGAGAGCTGGCCGCGCACGTGGACCGCGGCTGCCCGATGGTCCTGGGGGGGCCGCTGCCGCACGTGATGGCGGCCAAGGCCGTCGCCCTGGCCGAGGCCCGCCAGCCGGCCTTCGCCGCCTACGCCCAACAAGTCGTCGACAACGCCGCGGCGCTGGCCGAAGGGCTGACCCGCCGCGGTGCCACGCTGGTCACCGGCGGCACCGACAACCACCTGGTGCTGCTCGACACCCGGGGCACCGGGCTCACCGGCCGGCAGGCGGAGGCGGCCCTGCTCGACGCCGGCATCGTCACCAACCGCAACAGCATCCCGGCCGACCCCAACGGCCCCTGGTACACCTCGGGGATCCGCCTCGGCACCCCCGCCCTCACCACCTTGGGCATGGGCTCCGCCGACATGGACGAGGTGGCCGACCTGATCGCCGGCGTGCTGGGCGCCACTGCCCCCGCCGCCGGTCCCGGGGGCGGCCCGTCGCGCGCCGCCTACCGCGTCGACCCCGATGTGGTGGCCGCCAGCCGGCGCCGGGTGCAGGACCTGCTGGCCGCCCACCCCCTCTACCCTCAGGTGGACCTCAGCTCCTGACGGTGCCCGGAGCGGGCCCGCCCGGCGCCGGCGGCGTCAGCACGGGACCTTCGACCCCGGCAACGGGACCTTGGACCCTAGGGCCCGCCGGCGGCGGCCCCGTAGCGTTGCCATCCGGTTTCGTTCTCGACAGCAACGACCAGCCGCCCACCGGTCTGCTCCGGTGGCGAAGCGCCAGGCGGTGACCGGCGTGCTCCGCACGTCGGGCTGCGTGCCCACCCACCACCCCCGAGGAACGCCGTCACCATGAACCGCGCTCAGCGACGAGCCGCCACCCGCCCGGGCCGCCCCCGACGAAGCCTGTCGAAGGTCTCGTGGGCCAGCTGCGCCCTCGCCGCCGCCACCCTGACCAGCTCCGCCGTCGGGCTGCTGGCCGCACCGCCGCCGGCCGGCGCCGACCCGACCAGCGCCGCCCTGCACGCCGCCCAGGCCCGCGCCACCGCCATCGAGGCGCAGGTGCAGAGCGACGGCCAGCGCCTCGAGGTCCTCTCCCAGGCGGTCGACGGCGGGCGCCAACGGGTCGACCAGCTCAACCTGGCGGTGGCCATCAAGACCGTCGAAGTCGGCCAAGAGCAGGCCAAGGTCGCCGCCGCCCGCGGCAAGCTGCACCGGGCTGCCCTGCAGGCCTACATGGACGGCAGCAACGCCAGCGCCGACGCCAACCCGCTGCTGGCCGGCAGCGCCCAGGCCGCGGTGCTCAACCGGGAGTACACCTCGGTGGCCACCTCCAACCTCACCGCCGTCCTCGACCAGCTCCGCGGCGCCCGACGGACCCTGCGGCGCGAGCAGCAGCAGCTCGACAGCTCGCGCCAGCAGGCTCACGCGGCGCTGGCCACCCTGAGCCGTGACGAGCAGGCGGCGGCCGCCACCCAACAGGCCCAGCAGACCGCCCTCAGCCAGGTGCAGGGCCAGGTCGCCACCCTCATCCACCAGCAGCAGGTCGAGCAGCAGATCGCCCAGGCCATGATCTTCCAGGCCGAGCAGGCCGCCGCCGCCCGTCAGGCCGCCGCCCAGCTCGCCGCCCAGCAGGCTGCCGCCCGCCGGGCGGCGGCGTCCGCCGCTCAGCGGGGAGCGCCGGCGGGCGCCCCGGCGCCCGCACCGCTCGTCACGCCGGTCACCGTTGCGGTCGCTCCTCCGCCGGTGGCGCAGGGCGCCATCGGCGCCGTGGCCGCCGCCGAGTCGCAGATCGGCGTGCCCTATGTGTGGGGCGGCGAGATGCCCGGTCGCGGCTTCGACTGCTCGGGGCTGACCCAGTGGGCCTGGCGCCAGGCCGGGGTGGCGCTGCCCCGCACGGCCCAAGGGCAGTACGACGCCATCCCCCACGTGCCGATGTCGGCGCTGCAACCAGGCGACCTGATCTTCTGGAACGACGGCACCTCGAGCGTGCAGCACGTGGCCATGTACGTGGGCAACGGCGAGGTGGTGCAGGCGCCCTACACCGGCGCCAGCGTCGGCTACTCCACCATCTGGACCAACGGCCTGGTCGGCGCCGGCCGACCCTGATCGGCGCCCCCCGGCCACCGCCGCGGGGCGCGAGGAGCCCTGCTGCCGGCTCCCGCTGGCACCGGCTCGTGCTGCCGGGCGGTGCCGGGGATCAGTCGGCAGCCGCCTCGGGCTGGGTGCCGGCCAACTTGGCCAGCTCGGCTCGCACCAGCTGCTCGTGACGCTCAGCGTCCTCCTTGGCCCGCTTGGGCCGCCACCGGCCGGCCATCACCAGCACCAGCGGCAAGAAGACGATCTCGGCGCCGACGCACAGCCAGTACCAGTGCTGCCACTGGGACGGCGACGCCTTGGCCGCCTGCTGCACGGCGGCTCCGTGGGCCTGCAGGTAGGCGAAGTCGGCCTTGGGGACCTGGCCGAGGGCGATGAGCCGCTTGGTGGCCTCGGCTGCCGCCACGTGCTGGGCGGCGGCGATCTCGCCGATGGCCTTGCCGGCGGCGGCCAGGTTGTTGGGGTTGGCGGTCAAGGCGGCCAGCGTGGTGGGGTCGATGGCCTGGGCGGTGGCGATCTGCGGTGCGTACCTGGCGCTGATGGCCTGCACCTGAGGTCCGTAGGTGACCAGCGGGGTGACCGAGCTCACCATGTAGGGCAGCACGAAGATCGACCCGGCCACCACGATCCGCAGGATCCAGCCCCAGACAGCCAGCCCGGTGGCGGTCAGCGCCGGGTTGCGCCGCTCCACGGTCTCGGTGAAGCTCGCCATCCACGGCCCGTAGGCGACGGCCAGGCACACCGCCATCAGACTGAAGATGAGGGCGATGGTGTAGTAGCCGGTGTGGGGGTCGGTGGCCCGGCTCAGGTAGATGATCGTCATCACCACCGCGCCGATGCCGCCGGCGACCATGAACGGCTTGCGGACCCGCAGCCGGTCGGCGACGACCCCGACGACGATGAGGGCCCCGGCGTCGAAGGCCCACAGCCAGTTGCCCAGACCGTTGGCCTGGGACGCGGAGAACCCGAAGATCGTCTCGAAGTAGATGACGTTGAAGCCCACCGCCGTGTAGTAGATGATCAGGAACAGCGAGATGGCCAGGGCCGAAAGGACGATGTCGACCTTGAGCATCTGGCGCCACGGGTGCCGCAGGCTCTCGCGCACGTCGATGCCCTTGGCCCGGGCCTCGATCAGGACGCGGTCGCGGATCGACACCATCAGCTGGTCGCGCAGCCCTGGGGACAGCTCGCGCAGCCCGACCAGCGCCACGGCCGCCACCACCAGCCCGACGATGCCGCAGATGATGAACTGGTCCTGCCAAGCCGTCAGGTGGGCCAGGGTGTGGCTGGCCACCTCGGCCACCACCAAGCTGCCCACCACCGGGCCGAGGGTCCAGAAGCCCATGGCGGAGGCCCGACCCAGCTGGGGGGAGAAGTCGCGCACCAGGGCCGGGGTGGCGACCAGGATGATCCCCTCGACGAAGCCCACCGCGCTGATGATGATGGCGAAGACCCACTCGTTGGGGGCGTGCGGGATGCCGATGAGCACCAGCAGGCCGGTGATCACCAGGCCGTAGGCCACCATGTTGGCCCGGCCCCAGCGGTCGGCCAGGCCGGCCAGGATCGAGGTGAAGGCCCCGATGGCGTTGCCGACCACGGTGATGTCCACGTAGAAGCGGAACGACATGCCGTAGTGGGCCAAGATCTGTGGCGCCACCGACCCGGCCACGTACAGCTGGTAGTAGAGGATGATCGTGGTGACGACCACGATGGCCAGGTACAGCAGCCTCGGACCGGTGTTCGGGTAGTGCTCGAGCTCCCGGAACCACAGGGCCCGGCCCAGCCGCCCGTGAGCCCGCGGTGGTGACGGCGGCGGCTCTGCGCCGTGGATCGGTGCTGCGACCTGGGCCATGGTCCCTCCCGTCCCCCCTGAACAACCGTTTATATACCCACTGCAGTGCTATACGTCAACCACTTGACATCGCTCATAGTCTTCAAGTGCAGGATCTGACCTTGGGGCGGGGCGAGGAGGGCGAGGGGGTCGGGCGACAGCGTCCCACCGGCCAGGAGACGGCCATGGTCATGGGCAGCGGCAGCCACAGCGACAGCGACAGCGACAGCGACAGCGACAGCGACAGCGACAGCGACAGCGACAGCGACAGCGACAGCGACAGCGACAGCGATGACGCCGGCCAACGCGACCGCACCGGCCAACGCGACCGCACCGGCCAACGCGACCGCACCGGCCAACGCGACCGCACCGGCCAACGCGACCGCACCTCCGACGACGTCGCCGCCATCGGCCGGGGCCGAGGAGAACCGTGGGCCGGCCCCGGCGAACCGCCCCTGGCCAGCGGGGCGCGGCAGTGGAGCGGTCCGGCCCGCCGGCTGCTCGAAGCGGCCGGCGAGCTCTTCTACCGCCAAGGGGCACGCGCGACGACGGTCCGCGACATCACCGGCGCCTGCGGGCTCAGTCCCGGCGCGCTCTACAACCACTTCACGTCCAAGGAGGAGCTGCTGTTCGAGCTGGTGCGCAGCCGGCACCTGCGCCTGGAGCGTGAGGTGGCCGCCGCCCAGGCGGCGGTGGCCGGAGACCCGGTGGCCGAATTGGCCGCGGTGGTGCAGGTCTACGTCGACGTGCACGTGCGGCATCGCCGCGGGGCGCGGGTGGCCAACCGCGAGTACGGACTGCTGAGCGGGGCGCGGCGGGCGGAGGTGGTGGCCATCCGTCGCCGGCTGCGCGACCGCGTGGCCGACGTGCTCGCCGAGGGCGTCCGCCGAGGCGTGTTCGACCTTGCCGGCGGCCCGGGTCGGTCGGCGGCGGTCGTCGTCGCCGCCGCCATCCTCGACCTGTGCATCCACTGCGGCGAATGGCTGCGCGACGACGGGCCGCTGCCCATGGCACGGATCGAGCAGTGCTACGTCGCCATGGCGCTGCGCATGGCGGGGGCGACCCACGTTGGCAGCGGGGGCCACCATCCTGGCGAGGCGTCGGTCGGGCCCGATGCGGGTGCCGTGGCTGTCGAAGACGATCCACCGGCGGCACCGGCCTCGGGCGAGGCGGGTGGCGTCGGCGCCGGGATCAGCTGAGGGTCACGGTGAGGTCGGCCGGAGCGATCTGGGTGAAGCTGCCCGTCTGCCCGGACGACAGCCCCTGGCAGGCGTTGAGGACGGCCGGCCGCCGCCGTGCAGGTGAGCGCAGGCGGCGCCACGTGCACGACCAGCTTCACACCGACGGCGGCCGGCTGACGTTCGTCACTGCGGGCGCCGGCCCTCGCCCTCGCCGCGAGGGCCGGGCACGTTGCGGAACCGGAACGGCTCGCTGGGCCGCCCTGGCTGCACGAACCAGCACTGGCCGCTGTCACCGCTGGTCAAGGCGGCCATGAAGGCGTCGACGACTCGGTCGACCTCGATGAGCGGCACCCCGGCCTGCTCGAGAGCGCCGCGGATGCCGTCGACGATGGCGGTGTCGGCGAAGCCGGGGCAGATGGCGTTGACCCGTACGCCGTCCCCGGCCAGCACCAGACCGAGGGAGCGGGTGAGGCCGACCACCCCGTGCTTGTTGGCCCCGTAGACGGGGTCGAAGGCGACGGCCACCAGCCCGGCCAAGCTGGCGGTGGCGACGATGTCGCCGCCCCCGGCGGCCCGCAGGGCGGGCAGGGCGGCATGGACGCCGAAGACCACTCCGTCGAGGTTGACGCCCATGGCCCGTCGGTAGAGGGCCGGGTCGAAGTCCTCGCCGATGCCGCAGCCGGTGCTCACCCCGGCGTTGAGGAAGCAGATGTGCAGGGCGCCGAAGCGCTGACGCGCCTCGGCCACCGCCGCCTCGTTGTCTTCGAGTCGGCTGACGTCGCAGTGGACGAAGTGGCCACCGATGGCGGCCGCCACCTGCCGGCCGGCGTCATCGGCGATGTCGGCCACCACCACCTGGACGCCGTGGCTGGCCAGCCGACGGGCGACGCCGGCGCCGATGCCGTTGGCCCCTCCGGTCACCAGCGCGGTCTTGCCCTGCAGGTCTTGCAGCTCCATGGTCCCTCCGTGGTCGTGGCCGACGCCGGCCATCGGCCGCCGGGCTGCACCCAGTTCGCTTCGGCGGCCGGTTCGCGACGAGGATGCCACCATGCGGATGCGCTTCGATCCTCCCACCGATCCGGCCGCCTACCAGTTCGTCCACCGCCTCCGGGTGCGCTTCGCCGACACCGACGCCATGGGCGTCGTCCACCACGCCGCCTACCTCCTCTACCTCGAAGAGGGGCGGGTGGAGCTGCTGCGGGCGGTCGGCGCCCCCTACGACGTGCTGCGCCAGCACGGGGTCGACCTGCCGGTGCTCGAGGCGGCGCTGCGCTACCTGCAGCCGCTGCGCTTCGACGAGGTGGTGGAGGTGGGGGCGCGGGCCACCCAGATCCGGCGGACCACGTTCCAGGTCGACTACCTGTTGCGCTCGGGAGGTGTCACCCGGGCGACGGCGGTCACCGTCCATGGTGTGATCGACGACACCGGACGTCCGGTGCGCATGCCGGCGACGTTGCGGGCGACCCTGGAAGCCGCCGCCGGATCACCGGCAGCAACGAGCTGACCCTCGGCCTCGCCTGAAGCGATGGAGGACGAGACAGCCACCTGTTGTTCCGATAGGGGCGGCGGCCGCCGCCGGCGGAATCAGCCGACCGAGACGGGACCGGAGCGGGCCAGGACGATCCCCTGCAGCTCGAGCTCGGCGGCCAGCTCGTCCACCACGCGGCGAGCGGCCTCGAGGTAGCGCCACTCGCCGACCAGCACGGGCAGGCGCCGCCGCGGTCGCAACCCGAGCTCCACTCGCCCCTTCGACCAGGGCTGCAGCTCGATCTCAACCTGCACCGCGGTGGCCAGGAGGCCACGCCCGACAGCGAGGCGGGCGGGAACCGAGCGGCTCGGCTCGAAGGGGCTGACCGCCACCCCGAGGGGAAGGCCCGAGGTGTGCAAGGTGCCGGCGCCAGTGGCGACCGTCTCAGGCAGCTTCAGCCCCCGCCAGCAACCCTCGGCCACCGGCACCACCTTCGACACGTACAAGGTCGGCGTCAGCTGCGCCATCTCCTCGACCTCCACTGCTTCCGGCTCCACCTCGTTGCGGAGCCACATCTCCACAGTGTGCCCACCGGTGCAATCTGTCAAACACATATTGAAGATCACTTCAATCTGTTTTGGAGATACCCGACCGTTGGGGGCGGCGGCCGGCCCGGGTCGTCCGACGACGGCGCCCTGACCGGCAGCCGTCAGGCGGAGTGGCTGGCGGCGACCGCCTTGGTGACGGCGGCCACCACCTCTTCGGCCGACGCTCCGGGACCGAGCACGGCCGCCACACCGGCCTCGTGCAACGCGGGCAGGTCGGCGTCGGGGACGATGCCGCCGAGCACCACCGGGGTTTGCAGGCCGACCGCCCGCAGCGCCTCCACCACCGCTGGCACCAAGGTGAGGTGGGCACCGTTGTGCATCGACAGGCCAACGACGTCGACGTCCTCTTGGGCGGCGGTGCGGGCCACCATCTCGGGGGTCTGGCGCAGCCCGCCATAGATGACCTCCATGCCGGCGTCACGCAGCACCCGGGCCACCACCTTGATGCCCCGGTCGTGACCGTCGAGGCCGACCTTGGCCACCAGCACCCGGATCACGGCCGGCTGCCGCCCGCCGGGCTCCCGCTGTTGCGGTGACCACACCCGGCGCCGATCCTGGCACCGACCGGCGGCGAGGCGCTGTCACACACGGGCTGGCTCCACCCAGGCGCCGAAGACGTCGGTCAGCACCCCGACCATCTCCCCCAGGGTGACGTAGGCACCGGCCGCCTCCACCAGGGCCGGCATCAGGTTGACGGTGGGGTCCTCGGCCTCACGCCGCAGCCGCTCGAGGGCGGCCCGCACGGCGTCGTCGTTGCGGCGCTGCTTCACCTCGGCCAGGCGCTGCAGCTGGCGCTGCTCGACGACGGGGTCGATGGCCAAGATGTTGGGGGGGTCGTCGTCGCCCTCGGTGTAGCGGTTGACCCCGACGATGACCCGGCTGCCATCGTTGACCTTGCGCTCGAAGCGGTAGGCCGCCTCGGCGATCTCGGCCTGGAACCAGCCCTCTTCGATGGCGTCCACCACACCGTCGAGCATGGAGCCGTGGCCCCGCTCGAGCAGGTGGGCGAAGATGGCCTCGGCCTGGCGCTCCACCTCGTCGGTGAGCTCCTCGACGAACCACGAGCCGCCCAGCGGGTCGGCCACCGAGGCCGCCCCCGTCTCGTGGGCGATGACCTGCTGGGTACGCAACGCCAGGCGGGCCGCCTTGTCGGTGGGCAGGGCCAACGCCTCGTCGTAGGAGTCGGTGTGCAGGCTCTGGGTGCCTCCCAGCACCGCGGCCAGCGCCTCGAGCGCCACACGGCTCAAGTTGACCTCAGGCTGCTGGGCGGTCAGCGACACCCCGGCGGTCTGGGTGTGGAAGCGCAGCTGCATGGAGCGGGGGTCGGCGGCGTGGTAGCGGTCGCGCATCCAGCGAGCCCAGATCCGCCGGGCAGCCCGGAACTTGGCGATCTCCTCGAAGAAGTCGATGTGGGAGTTGAAGAAGAAGCTGAGCCGAGGGCCGAAGCTGTCCACCAGCTGGCCGGCGGCCATGGCCGCCTCCACGTAGCCGAAGCCGTTGGCCAAGGTGAAGGCCAGCTCCTGCACCGCGGTGGAGCCGGCCTCGCGGATGTGGTAGCCCGAGATCGACACCGGGTGCCAGCGGGGCATCTCCACCGAGCAGAAGGCGATGCTGTCGGTCACCAGCCGCAGCGAGGGCCGTGGCGGGAAGATGTACTCCTTCTGGGCCTGGTACTCCTTCAGGATGTCGTTCTGGATGGTGCCCGACAGCCGGCGGCGCTCCACCCCGGTGCGGTCGCCGAGGACCACGTACATGGCCAGCACCATGGCCGCCGGGGAGTTGATCGTCATCGACGTCGACACCGCTCCCAGGTCGATGTCGGCGAACAGGATCTCCATGTCGGCCAGGGTGTCGATGGCCACCCCGGCCCGGCCGACCTCGCCGCGGGCCAGCTGGTGGTCGGAGTCGCACCCGAGCAGGGTGGGCATGTCGAAGGCGGTGGACAGGCCGCTCCCACCGTTGCGGAGCAGCGCCTTGAACCGGGCGTTGGTGTCCTCGGCGGTGCCGAAGCCGGCGAACTGGCGCATCGTCCACACCTTGGACCGGTACATGGAGGCGTACGGGCCCCGGGTGTATGGCCACTGGCCGGGGAGCTCCGCACCGTCGGGTCCGTAGACACCCTGGAGGGGGATGCCGGACATCGTCTCGACGACCTCGTCGGCCCCGGGGGACTCCTCGAACATGCGCTGCCAGGTCTGCCGATCACCCATGGCTCCATAATACTTCGATGTCGAAGTATCTTGCAAGGGCGGCCTGCCGCAGGCCGGCCGATCCCGCAGGCCGGCCGATTTCACAGTCACGGCTGCGGCATGCCACCCTGGGCGGGTCACCGCTCCACGACGCACGATCCGGGAGCCCGGCGGTTCGCCGGACAGGTGCTCAACCTCGCGACGGCGACCAGACACTCTTGCCCGTGCACGACGCGCGCGTCGGCGCCCGATGGGTGATCGTCACCGAAGTGCAACGCCGTTCTGAGGTTCTTGTCAGGATCCCGGGGAAAGATGAAGCCATGGACCGTGAACCTCTCGTCTTCGAGTCCTGCCACAGCACCTGGCTCTTCGACACCGCCCGGAGGCGGTTCCGCCGCATCCTGAAGGAGCCGGTGGCCCAGTCGGCGCCGATCGCCACCGGTTGGCGGCCGTACTACGGCCTCGAGACGACGCCCGGCTCCGAGTCGTTCACGGTGCTGCTCAACCCCGAGGGCACGCGCCTGCTGCGGTCGTGGCGCCACACCGGGGACTGCACGCAGTGCGACGGCACGGTCACGGCCGAGCTGTCGCTGGCCGAGCTGCTGGCCGCCAACCGGGGCTGACCAGCGGGAGCTGCCCCTCACCGCCAGCCCGGCAATGGCCTACTCGGCCGCCTCGGCCAGGGCCTCGGCCAGGGTGGGATGGACGAACATCGACTCGGCGATGTCGGCCACCCGGAGCTCGGCGGTGACCGCCAGCGCCACCACGGAGATGAGCTCGGCGGCCGACTCCCCCACGATCGACCCGCCGAGCACCACCCCGGTGGCGGGATCCGAGATGATCTTCACGAACCCGCGGGGATCGTTCTCGATGAGGGCTTTGGCCGTGGAGGCGAAGGGCACCTTGGTGACCCGGATCTTTCGGCCCTCGGCGAAGGCCTCCACCTCGGCCAGGCCCACGTCGGCGATCTCGGGCTCGGTGAAGATGGCCGACGGAGCCCGGTCGTAGGTCAGGTGGCGGTGCGCCACGGTGTGCCCGAAGGCGATGTGCTCGGCCACCTTGCGGCCCTGCATCGACGCCACCGAGGCCAGCGGCAGCTTCCCCGAGACGTCCCCAGCGGCGTAGATGTGCGGCACGTTGGTCTGGCAGTGCTGGTTGATGGGGATGGTCCCCCCGGCGTCGACCACCACCCCGGCCTGTTCCAGGCCGAGCTGGGCGGTGTTGGGCACAGCCCCGACGGCCAGCAGGGCGTGTGACGCCTCCACCAGGCGCCCGTCGTTGCACGACACGTGCACCTTGTCGTCGGTGCGCACCACCGCCTCGGCCCGGGCCCCCTTGAGCAGGTGCACCCCACGCTGGGCGAACGTCTCCTCCAAGGCGGCAGCGACTTCGGCGTCCTTGGTGGGCAGCACGTGCTGGCGGCTGACCACCAGGGTCACCTCCGATCCCAAGGACCGGAACATGTGGACGAACTCGACTCCGGTCACCCCCGAGCCCACCACCACCAGGTGCTCGGGCAGCGCCTTGGGCGGATAGGCGTCACGGGTGGTGAGCACGCGGTCCCCGTCGGGTTCCGCCCAGGCCGGCACCCGGGGCCGGCTGCCGGTGCCGACCAGCACGGCATCGGCCTCGAACACCCGCTCGCCTTCGAGGGTGTCGGCGACCACCTCGTGCGGCCCGGCCAGACGGCCGTAGCCGTGCACCAGCTCCACCCCCTGGCGGGTCAGCAGCTCGGTGTTGGCCGCCTCCAGGCGGGCCTCGATGTCGCGGACTCGCTCGGCCAGGGCGGCCAGGTCCACCTCGGCGCGGGCGCCGGACAGGCCCATGCCACCCATCCGGCTCACCGACGAGAGGGCACCGCCGGTGGCGATCATGGTCTTGGACGGGATGCAGTCGCGCAGGTTGGCCGCACCGCCCAGCACCTCTGCCTCGATCAGCACCACGTCGATGCCGAGACGCGCCGCGTGCGTGGCGGCCTGCATGCCGGCCGGGCCGGCGCCGATGATGACGAACCCCATGGCGACCTCCGTCCCCTCGAGCCGGAGCCTACGGCAGCAGCCAGGGCGGCCGTGACCGGAGGCGGCGGCAGGCGCTGGACGACGGCAGGCGCTGACGGTGCCGTGCCACCCGA
>JAJZNB010000065.1 GCA_021848085.1 Actinomycetes bacterium | reverse complement strand
CTGGAACCAGTCGCACGCCCAGTACGGCGGGGGCACCAACCAGGGCTTCGTGACGTCGAAGTCCGGGCCGGTGGCCATGGGCTACTGGGACGGCACCGACCTGCCCTTCACCGCTTCGCTGGCCTCGACGTTCCCCATCGGGGACCGCTACTTCTCGTCGGTGCTGGCCCAGACCTATCCCAACCGCCGCTACCTGATGGCGGCCACCAGCCTCGGCCTGGTGGCCGACAAGCTCCAGAAGGGCTTGCCGCCCAACGGGACCATCTTCGACTCGCTCAACCGCCACGGCATCAGCTGGAAGGACTACTTCAGCAGCCTGCCCACCCTGGGGATCTTCATCTCGCTGCTGTCGGACCCGAAGATGACGTCGCGCCTGGCACCGATCAGCCAGTTCTTCGCCGACGCCCAGGCCGGCAACCTGCCGTCGTTCTCCATCGTCGACCCCGACTTCGGCAAGAGCTCCGAGGAGGACCCCCAAGACATCCAGTACGGCGACGTGTTCCTGTCCCAGGTGGTCCAGGCGGTGCTGCGCGGGCCGCGCTGGTCCAAGACGCTGCTGGTGTGGACCTACGACGAGGGCGGCGGCTACTACGACCACGTTCCGCCGCCCACGGCGGCGGCTCCCGACGCCATCGCGCCCGAGGTGCCGCCCGGCTCCGCCCCCGGTGGCTTCGACCGCTACGGGTTCCGGGTCCCGTTCGGCATCGTGTCGCCCTACGCCCGGCGTCACTACGTCTCCCACGTCGTCCACGACCACACGTCGATCCTGAAGCTGGTGGAGACCAAGTGGAACCTGCCGGCGCTCACCGCCCGCGACGCCAACGCCGACGACCTGCTCGACTCCATCGACCTGCACGCCAGACCGGCGTTCGCCGTGCCGCCGCCACTGGCCTCTCCGGCGAACCCGGTGCTGCGGGCCGGCTGCCAGACGAGCGGACCCGGCGTGATCCCCCCGCCCGACGCCGTGCTGCCGGCCTGAGCCGGCGCCCCGGCCGTCCTCGGCCGTCCTCGGCCGCCATCCTGGCTTGCCCGGCGCCCCGCACCCGGCACCCGAGCCGACACCGGCCACGGCCGGGGCAGACCCGGTCCTGACCGTTGACTGTGTGTTGACACAAGCGTACAGTGACCGGCACGGAGGGGAGCGGCCACCTCGAAGAGGTGGCGGCCACCGGCCGGGGGGCGCACAGTCCGTGCGACTGTGGAAGCGGGTTGGAGCGGAGCAGACGGACCGGGGGGGATCGTCAGCTCCGCCACCCGCACCTCGGCGGCACCCGAACCCGGGTGCTGGTCGAGGCGCGGCGGTGCTCAGCTGCCGGTGAGCTCGGTGTGAGCGACGCCCCAGCCGAAGTGGTCGAGGGGACCGTGGCCGGCGCCGAGACGCCAGCCGGCGGCGCCGGCGATGGCGCCCCGCACGTACAGCTTGGCCCGCTCCACGGCGGCCAGGGGCGCTGACCCTCGGGCCAGATGGGCGGCGACGGCCGCCGCCAGGGTGCAGCCGGTGCCGTGGTCGTTGAGGCTGTCGATCCGCTCGGCCGCCAGCACGGTGACCGCACCGGCGGCGTCGACCACCACGTCGGGGCTGAGGCCGCCTGGCAGGTGGCCGCCCTTCACGACCACCAGCCGGCAGCCGACGTCGACCAGGCGCCGTCCGGCGGCGGCCATGGCGTCTACGCCGGTGATGTCGACGCCGGTCAGGAGCGCCGCTTCGCGCAGGTTGGGGGTGGCCACCGCGGCGTGGGGCAGCAGCCGCCGGAGGTAGGTCTGGGGCCCGTCGTCGTCGAGCAGGGGCCGCCCGGTGGATGCCACCAGCACCGGGTCGACCACCAGGTTGGGGAGGTCCCCGACCGCCGCCCGCCGCGCCACCGCGGCCACCGTGGCCGACGAAGCCAGCATGCCGGTCTTGACCGCGGCGACCGGCAGGTCACCGAGCACGGCGTCGATCTGCAGGTCGACGAAGCCCGGGTCGATCGGTGACACGCCGAGCACGGCGGCGGTGCTCTGGGCGGTGACGGCGGTGACGGCGCAGGTGCCGAACACCCCCAGGGCGGCGAACGTCTTCAGATCGGCCTGCAGGCCTGCTCCCGCCCCCGAGTCCGACCCGGCCACGGTCAGCGCCACCGCCGGATCCCCGGCCGCCGTCACAGCTCGGCCAGCCCCTCCGCCGGACTCGAGGCCAGCGCCGACCACCGGCGCGGGATCCGCCCCGCGGCGCGAGCCTCGGCTCCGGCCTACACCGCCAGGCGGATGGCACGCGCCATCCGCTCGGGATGCTCGGCCCGGGTGATGGCCGAGGCCACCAGCACCCCGTCGCAGCCCAGCTCGAGGGCCTGGGCGGCGTCCGAGGCGGTGCCGATGCCGGCGTCGAGCAGCACCGGCACCGAGCAGGTGTCGACCACCATGGCGATGTTGTGGGGGTTGCGGATGCCGAGCCCGCTGCCGATGGGCGAGCCCAAGGGCATGACCGCGGCGCAGCCCGCCTGCTCCAGCCGGCGGGCCAGGACCGGGTCGTCGGAGGTGTAGGCCAGCACCACGAAGCCGTCGTCGCACAGCTGCTCGGCGGCGTCGAGCAGCTCCACCGGGTCCGGCAGCAGGCTGTCCTCGTCGCCGATGACCTCGAGCTTCACCCAGTCGGTGGAGAACGCCTCGCGGGCCAGCTTGGCGGTCAGCACCGCCTCGGCGGCGGTGAAGCACCCGGCGGTGTTGGGCAGCACGCGCACCTGGCGCCGGCGCAGCACGTCGAGGATGGAGCCGCGGGCGGCGGCGTCGACCCGGCGCACCGCCACCGTGGCCAGCGACGCTCCCGACGCCTCCACCACCGCGTCGAGGACGTGCAGGCTGGGGATGCCACCCGTCCCGAGCACCAGGCGCGAGACGACCGGGGTGCCGGCGATGACCAGCGGGTCGCTCATCCGCCGGCCACCGCCGTCACGATCTCCACCTCGTCGCCGGGGTGCAGGGTGGTCGCCGGCCACAAGCTGCGGGGGACGACCTCGCGGTTGCGAGCCACGGCCACGCCGTCGGGGGAGGGGCACCACCGGGCCACCAGCTGCTGCACCGACAGGTCGTCGGGAACGCAGGTGGCCGACCCGTTGACCCGAACCTCGATGGCGCCGGCCTCCGGTGCGGTGGGCAGGGCGTCCGATGACGCCGGGGTGGGCAGGGCGTCCGATGACGCCGGGGTGGGCAGGGCGTCCGATGACGCCGGGGTGGGCAGGGCGTCCGATGACGCCGGGGTGGGCAGGGCGTCCGACAGGGGAGAGGAGCGGGGGGCAGCGGTGGCCGGGATGTCCACGCCCGCAAGCTTGCCAGCTGTGACGAGCACGGGCACGCGAGGCGACTCCGCGGAACCGGCGGGTGGCGCCTGCGACGGCCTACGGCGGTTGTCGGGCGGGGTGCCGACGGTCCTACTGTGGGCGCCGTGGGCGTTGGCATGCAGTTCGCCGAGGTCATGGCGGGCACCTGGCGGCGTGCGGGCCGCGACCAGGCGCGGCCGATCCGCGTCGCGCTGCAGGCCACCACCGACGGGCTGCTGCGCCCGCTGGGCACCGTGTCGGGCACCCTCAGCGGGTCGATCACCGTCGACGGGCTGGTCCACGACGGCAAGGCCGTGGGCAGCATCGAGGTGTCGCCGCTGCAGCACCGACGCATCGGCTACACGGTGGACTTCACCGGCACCGACGGCGCCGCGTACCGCCTCGACGGCTGGAAGTCGATCGACTGGGGCCATGCCCGGTCGACCTGGACCACCTTGCCGGTCACCATCACCGACGCCGGGGGCGACATCGTCGGGTCGGGGACGCTGCGCTTCGCCCTCGGTGACCTGCCCCGGCTGGCTCGCTCGGTGCGCTTGGCGCCAGCCGCCGGGGACCCGGCTGTCCTGTGGGCACGGCGCTGGGACGGGCGCGGCGGGCGCCTGGAGGTGTGGTACGACACCTTCACCGACCCCGCCACCGGCACCGGCTTCTGGCTGCACCACGAGCTGGTGGCCCCGGACGGTGCGGCCGGCGCCGAGCTGCGGGGCTGGCTGGCGGTCTTCCCTCCCGACGCCCCGCCGAGCTGGGAGCGATTCGGCCCGGTGACCGGGCCCGACGTCGACGCTGAGCGCGGTGTGCTGCGGATCGGGGCGGTGACCGCCACCGTCGACGTCCGCCGGGGTCGCAGCACCCACAGCAGCTGGGAGCTGCGCTGCACCGACACCGCCCGGCCGCTGCTCACGTTCCCCGCCGTCGCCTGGCGCCGTGAGCTGCTGCCCGGCGCCCAGATCGTCCCCATGCCCACGGCCCGGTTCACCGGTTCGGTCACCGCCGGCGGGCGGACCTGGCTGCTGCACGGCGCGCCGGGGGCCGCCGCCCGCATCTACGGCCATGGCAGCGCCGAGCGGTGGGCCTGGCTGCACGCCGACCTCGGCCGCGGTGACGTCGTCGAGGTGGTGGCGGCCGTGCCGCACCGCCCCGGCCTGCGCCGCCTGGCGCCGCTGCCCATGGTGCAGCTGCGCCTCGACGGCTGTGACTGGCCGGCCAGCCCGCTGGTCGGCGCCATCGGGTTCCGGGCCCGCCTCGGCCTGCCCCGCTGGGAGGTGAGGGGCCGGGTCGGCGACCGCCGGCTGGCGGTGACGGTGCACCAGCCGCCCGAACGCTGTGTCGCCGTCGACTACCACGACCCCGACGGTTCCACCGCCACCTGCACCAACACCGAGCGGGCCGATGCCACCGTGGTCCTCGAACGTCGAGTCGGCGGCCGCTGGCGCCTCGAGCGGCGCTGGGAGCTCGACGCCAGCGCCCACGCCGAGATCGGCCGGCGCCCGTGAGCGGCGCCGGCCCCGGGCTGCCCGGCCGGGCCCTGGTCGGGTTCTGCGCCGGGCTGCTGCACCTGCCCGACGCCGACGCCGCCGAGCTGGCCGTCGCCGTCGACCACTTCAGCGCCCAGCTGCCCGCCGCCACCCGCCGCGCCCTGGCCGCCGGTCTGGTCGCCGTCGACGCCGCCGCCGTGTCGCTCGGCGGCCGGCGTCTGGGCGCGTTGGCCCCGGATCGGCGCGACCAGGTGCTGGCCCGCCTCGACCGGTCGCCGCTGGGCGATCTGGTCGAGGCGGTCAAGGTGCCGGTGCTGCTGGTGCACGGCGCCCGGCTGGCGGGCCCGGAGCTGGCCGCCCGCAACGCCGGCCCTGCGGTCCGGCCCGATGCCGCTCTCCACGTCGTGGAGGCGGCGCAGTGGCCCGACCGCCGCCGAACCGACGTCGTGGTGGTCGGGTCGGGCGCCGGCGGCGCCCTGGTGGCACGGACCGTGGCCCGGGCCGGCCTGGGCACCTTCGTGGTCGAAGAGGGCCGCCGCTGGCCGGTGGAGGAGCTGCGGCAGCGTCCGGCGCTCGAGCGGTTCGCCGGCCTCTACCGCGACGCAGGCGGCACCGTCGCCCTCGGCCGACCCCCGGTGGTGCTGCCCGTCGGCCGCGGCGTGGGCGGCACCACCCTGGTCAACTCCGGCACGTGCTATCGCACCCCGACCAGGGTGCTGCGCCGCTGGCAGGCCGACCACGGGCTGCACCTCGCCGACCCGGCCAGCTTCGGCGCCCATCTCGACGCGGTGGAGGAGCTGGTGCAGGTGGGCCCGGTGCCCGACGCCGTCATGGGCGCCAACGGGCGGGTGGCGCTGCGCGGCGCGGCGGCGCTGGGCTGGTCGGCGCACCCCCTGCGGCGCAACGCGCCCGGCTGCGGCGGCTGCTGCCAGTGCGCCATCGGCTGCCCCCGCAACGCCAAGTTCGGCGTCCACCTCAACGCCCTGCCCGACGCCTGCGCGGCGGGAGCGGTCATCGTCAGCGACGCCCGGGTGGAGCGGGTGCTGCACGGCGCCGGCCGGGCTAGCGGCATCCGGGCCCGGCGACCCGACGGGTCGGTCTTCGAGATCCTGGCCGATCACGTGGTGGTGGCGGCTGGCGCCACCGAGACCCCGCCGCTGCTGCGGCGCAGCGGGTTGGGGCGCCACCCCGAGGTCGGCCGCAACCTGGCGCTGCATCCGGCCCTGAGCGCGGCGGGCTGGTTCGACGAGGCGGTGGACCCCACCACCGGGGTGCTGCAGAGCGCCGGCGTCGACGAGCTGCACCGCAGCCAGCGGATCCTCATCGAAGCGACCTCCACCCCGCCGGGCATGGGGAGCATGGTCCTGCCCGGCACCGGGCGGCTCCTGGCCGCCCAGCTCGAGCGCTCCCGGCACCTGGCCACCTTGGGGGCCATGGTCGGCGACGCCCCAGCCGGAGCCGTCCACGGGCGCCAGCGGCCGGTGCTGACCTACCGGCTGACCGCCGGCGACGCCCGCCGGCTGCTGCAGGCGGTGGTGGCCATGGGGCAGGTGCTGCTGGCGGCGGGCGCCCGGCAGGTGCTGACCGGCATCCCCGGCCGGCCGACGGTGTCGAGTGTGGCGGAGCTCGAGCAGGCGGCCGCCTCCGCCGACATCCGCCGCATGCACCTGGCTGCCTTCCACCCCACCGGCACGGCCCGCATGGGCGGCGACCCCCAGACCCATCCGGTCGACCCACGCGGGCGCCTGCGCGGGGTGGCCGGCGTCACCGTCGCCGACGCCTCGGTGCTGCCCTCGTGCCCGGAGGTGAACCCCCAGCTGACGATCATGGCCCTGGCCCGGGCGGTGGCCGAGGAGCTGGTCGGCGCCCTCGGCGGCTGAGCCTTCCGCCGGCGTCGTCGAGCCGGGCGGTCACCGACGGGCGCCGGGCTCCTCGGCGGCGTCGGCGAAGCGCCCCGGGGTGAAGGCCGCCACCTCGGCCGGCACCGACGTGGCGGTGACGATGGCGGCCACCGCGTCGCCGGTCAGGGCCGACAGCAGGATCCCGTTGCGGTGATGCCCGGTGGCCAGCACCAGGCCCGGCACCGAGGTCGGCCCGATCAGCGGTCCGTTGTCGGGCGAGGCGGGGCGCAGCCCCGCCCGAGCCTCGTCGAGCACCAGCTCTGACAGGCCCGGCACCAGCCGCTGGGCGTCGCGCAGCAGCTGGTAGACGGCGCCGGCCGTCACCGAGGTGTCGAAGCCCTGCTCCTCCATGGTGGCTCCCACCACCAGCTCCCCGTCGGCCCGGGGCACCAGGTAGACGTGCGAGCCCTGCACCATGCCCCGCACGGTGTGGCCCAGCAGCGTCCCTGCCGTCCACGCACCGGCCGGCGGCGGCCGCAGGCGCAGGATCTGGCCCTTCACCGGGCGGACGGGAGGCACCGCTCCGGCCGGGACGCCGCCGAGCTGCCCCGACCAGCAGCCGGCGGCCAGCACCACCGTGGAGCAGGCCACCGACGATCCGTCGGCCAGCTGCACGCCGGTCACCGCCCCGCCGGTCAGGTCCAGCGCCAACGCCTCCACCGGGAGGCTGACCACCCCGGCCCGCCGGCACGCCTCGACCAGCGCCGCGGCCAGCCGCCGGTTGTCGACCTGATGGTCTTCAGGGGCCCACAGCGCGCCGCGGATGCCCGGAGCCAGCATCGGTTCCCGCTGCCTGGCCGCCGCCGCCCCCAGCCACTGCACGGGCAGCCCCAGGCTCTGCTGGAAGGCCAGCAGCTGCTCGGCCCAGGCCCGGTCCCCGGCGTCGCCGGCCACCAGCAAGGTGCCCTCCCGGCGCAGCCCCACCACCTGACCCGAAGCCTCCTCGAGCTCGGCGGCGAAGCCGGCCCAGCGCCGGGCCGACGCCAGGTTCAGCGCCAACAGCGCCTCCTCGCCGAAGTGCACCTCGGTGACCGGCGCCAGCATCCCGGCTGCGGCCCAGGTGGCGCCGCGAGTCGGGGTCGGATCGGCCACGGCCACCTGCAGACCGGCGCCGGCCAGGCGCCAGGCGCAGGTCAGGCCGATCACCCCGCCGCCGACCACGACCACGTCAGCGGCTGGCGGGCCGGCGGCGGCCGGGTCGGACCGGGTCGACGGGGTCATGGGGCGGCGTCGCTGCTCATGGTCCGCATGCTCTCATGCCGGGGACCCGTCGTGCCCGTGTATGCTGGGCGTGCTGCTGCTGGGCCAGCGTCGTCCCGGGCCGCAGAACCCGACCGACCCGCGGATCCCGCGCCGTTCCACGGAGACCCGAGTGACGACGAACCATCCCCAGCCCGCTGCTTCGACGACCACGCCTCCGGCTGCCGGGGCGGGCGCGGGGCTCTACGACCCCGCCTTCGAGCACGACGCCTGCGGTGTCGCTCTCGTCACCGACCTGCACGGGCGGGCCAGCCACCGCCTGGTGGCGCAGGGACTGACCGCCCTCGAGAACCTGGCCCATCGCGGCGCCACCGGCGCCGAGGTCGCCACCGGCGACGGCGCCGGCATCTTGGTGCAGGTTCCGCACCGGTTCCTCAGCGAGGTGCTGCCCTTCGCCCTGCCCGAGCCTGGTGCCTACGCCACCGGCATCGCCTTCCTGCCCGCCGGCGCCGACGACGCCGCCAAGGCCGAGCGCCAGGTGGAGGAGCTGGCCGCCGCCGAGGGGCTCGGCGTGCTGGGCTGGCGGGACGTGCCCGTCGAGCCGGCCGGCATCGGCGCCAGCGCCCTGCGGGCCATGCCCCGCTTCCGCCAGGTGGTGGTGGCGCCCGCCGACGGGCCGCTGCGCACCCGCTCGGGCGACCCGGACCGCCTGGCCCTCGACCGGCGGGCGTTCTGCCTGCGCAAGCGGATCGAGCACGAGATGAGCGGCGTGTACCTGCCGTCGCTGTCGTCGCGGACCATGGTCTACAAGGGGATGCTCACCCCCGAGCAGCTCACCCCCTTCTTTCCCGACCTGAGCGACGAGCGCTTCGAGTCGGCCATCGTGCTGGTCCACAGCCGCTTCTCGACCAACACCTTCCCGTCGTGGCCGCTGGCCCATCCCTACCGGTACGTGGCCCACAACGGCGAGATCAACACCCTGCGGGGCAACCGGAACTGGATGCGGGCCCGCGAGGCCCTGCTGGTCAGCGAGCACCTCGGCGACGACCTGGAGCGCCTGTTCCCCGTCTGCGATCCGGGCGGCTCGGACTCGGCGTCGTTCGACGAGGTGCTGGAGCTGCTGCACCTCGGCGGGCGCGGCCTGCCTCACGCTGTGCTGATGATGATCCCCGAGGCGTGGGAGAACCATCCGACGATGGACCCCGACCGCCGGGCCTTCTACCGCTTTCACGCCTCGCTGATGGAGCCGTGGGACGGACCTGCCGCCGTGGTGTTCACCGACGGCACCGTGGCCGGTGCCGTGCTCGACCGCAACGGGCTGCGCCCGGCGCGCTTCTGGGTCACCGACGACGGTCTGGTGGTGCTGGCCTCGGAGGTGGGTGTCCTCGACCTCGACCAGGCCACGGTGGCCCGCAAGGGCCGGCTGCAGCCGGGGCGGATGTTCCTGGTCGACACGGCCGAGGGACGCATCGTCGAAGACGACGAGATCAAGCGGGAGCTGGCCGCCCAGGCCCCCTACGCCCAGTGGCTCGATAACCAGGTCGACCTCGACGACCTGCCGCCGAGGATGATGCTCACCCCCCAGCACGCCTCGGTGGTCGCCCACCAGCGGCTGTTCGGCTACACCAACGAGGAGCTGCGCATCATCGTCGGCCCCATGGCCCGCAACGGGGCGGAGGCCATCGGCTCCATGGGCAACGACGCGGCGATGGCCACCCTGTCGGAGCGGCCCCGGCTGCTCTACGACTACTTCACCCAGCTGTTCGCCCAGGTCACCAACCCGCCGCTGGACGCCATCCGCGAGGAGCTGGTGACCGCCAGCCGCTCCAAGCTCGGCCCCGAGGGCAACCTGCTGGTCCCCACTCCCGACTCGTGCCGCCAGATCATCTTGCCCAACCCGGTCATCGACAACGGCGAGCTGGCCAAGCTGCTCTACGTCAACGAGCACGGGGAGACGCCGGGGTTCCGGGCCTTCGCCATCGACGGCCTGTTCGACCCCACCGGCGGCGGCGCCGCCCTGGCCGACGCCCTCGAGACGGTGCGGCGCCGGGTCAGCCAGGCCATCGCCGGCGGGGCCAACATCATCGTGCTGTCGGACCGCAACTCCGACGCCGGCCTGGCCCCCATCCCCTCCCTGCTGCTGACGGCGGCGGTCCATGAGCACCTGGTGCGCGAGAAGACCCGTACCCGGGTGGGGCTGCTGGTGGAGTCCGGCGATGCCCGGGAGGTGCACCACATGGCGCTGCTCCTCGGCTTCGGCGCCTCGGCCATCAACCCCTATCTGGCCTTCGAGACCATCGACGACATGATCGCCACCGGTGAGCTGACCGGTGTCACCCCCCGCCAGGCCCGCAAGAACTACATCAAGGCGGCCTGCAAGGGCGTCATCAAGGTCATGTCGAAGATGGGGGTGTCCACCGTGGCCTCCTACACCGGCGCCCAGATCTTCGAGGCGGTCGGGTTGGGTCGCGAGGTGGTGGAGGAGTACTTCACCGGCACCGTCAGCCGCATCGGCGGGGTGGGGCTCGACGTGCTGGCCGCCGAGGTCGCCGCCCGCCACCGCCTGGCCCACCTGCCGCGCCCCAGCGAGCAGGCCCACCGCGAGCGGGAGGTCGGCGGCGAGTACCAGTGGCGCCGCGAAGGGGAGCTGCACCTGTTCAACCCCCGTACCGTGTTCAAGCTGCAGCACGCCACCCGGGCCAAGCGCTACGACATCTTCAAGGAGTACACCCGCCTGGTCGACGACCTCTCGGCTCGTGGCGGAACCCTTCGTGGCCTGCTGCGCCTGCGCGACGGGGTGCTGCCGGCGGTGGCCGTCGACGACGTGGAGCCGGTCTCCGACATCGTGAAGCGCTTCTCCACCGGGGCCATGTCCTACGGGTCGATCTCGGCCGAGGCCCATGAGACGCTGGCCATCGCCATGAACCGCCTCGGTGGCAAGTCCAACACCGGTGAGGGCGGCGAGGACGCTCGGCGCTTCGTGCCCGACGCCAACGGCGACCTGCGGCGCAGCGCCATCAAGCAGGTGGCCTCGGGCCGCTTCGGGGTGACCAGCGAGTACCTGGTCAACGCCGACGACATCCAGATCAAGATCTCCCAGGGGGCCAAGCCCGGCGAGGGCGGCCAGCTGCCGGGCCACAAGGTGTGGCCCTGGATCGCGCAGACCCGCTTCTCCACCCCTGGCGTCGGGCTGATCTCGCCACCGCCGCATCACGACATCTACTCCATCGAGGACATCGCCCAGCTGATCCACGACCTGAAGTCGGCCAACCCCGCCGCCCGGGTCCACGTGAAGCTGGTGGCCGAGGTCGGGGTGGGCACGGTGGCGGCCGGGGTGGCCAAGGCCAAGTCCGACGTGGTGCTCATCTCCGGTCACGACGGCGGCACCGGCGCCAGCCCGCTCACCTCGTTGAAGCACGCCGGCATCCCCTGGGAGCTCGGCCTGGCCGAGACCCAGCAGACCCTGGTCCTCAACGGGCTGCGGGACCGGATCGTGGTGCAGGTCGACGGTCAGCTCAAGACGGGCCGGGACGTGGTGATCGCTGCGCTGCTCGGCGCCGAGGAGTTCGGCTTCGCCACCGCACCGCTGGTGGTGTCGGGCTGCGTCATGATGCGTGTCTGCCATCTCGACACCTGCCCGGTGGGGATCGCCACCCAGAACCCCGAGCTGCGCAAGCGCTTCACCGGCAAGCCCGAGTTCGTCGTGCACTTCTTCGAGTTCCTCGCCCAGGAGGTCCGCGAGCACCTGGCCGTCTTGGGGCTGCGGTCGCTCGCCGAGGCGGTGGGACGGGTCGACCTGCTCGACACGGTGGCGGCGGTCGACCACTGGAAGGCCCAGGGGCTCGACCTCTCCCCGGTGCTGGCCGAGCCGCTGCCGGGTCCGCCCACCGACCGCCGCTGGCGCCAGCCCCAGGACCACGGCCTGGAGCGGGCGCTGGACCACCGGTTCCTCGACGCCTGCCGCCCCGCCCTCGAGTCGGGTCAGCCGGTGGCCCTGGAGCTGCCCATCCGCAACGTGGATCGCACCGTCGCCACCCTGCTCGGCTCGGAGGTGACCCGCCGCACCGGCGGCGCCGGGCTGGCCGACGACACCATCACGTTGACCTTCCGCGGCTCGGCCGGTCAGAGCTTCGGCGCGTTCGTCCCCAAGGGGATCACCTTGCGCCTGATCGGCGACGCCAACGACTACCTGGCCAAGGGCCTGTCGGGCGGGCGGGTGGTCGTGCGGCCCCCCGAGGAGGCGACCTTTGCCGCCGAGGACCAGATCATCGCCGGCAACGTCATCCTCTACGGCGCCACCGCCGGCGAGGTGTTCATCCGCGGGCAGGTCGGCGAACGGTTCTGCGTCCGCAACTCGGGTGCCGTCGCCGTGGTGGAAGGCGTCGGCGACCACGGCTGCGAGTACATGACCGGCGGGCGTGTCGTCGTCGTGGGCCCCACCGGCCGCAACTTCGGAGCCGGCATGTCCGGCGGTGTCGCCTACGTCTACGACCCGCAGCGCCGCCTGGTCGACAGCACCAACCTCGACATGGTCGAGCTCGAAGAGCTCGACGCCGAAGACCGCCAGTGGCTGGTCGACGTGCTGGTCCGCCACCGCGACGCCACCGGCTCCCCGGTGGCCGCCGGCCTGGTCGACGGCTTCGACACCGCCGTCGGCGACTTCTTGAAGGTGATGCCCCGCGACTACCGGCGGGTGCTCGAGGCGACCCGCCGGGCCGTCGAGCGGGGCGAGTCGGTGGACGAGGCGGTCATGGCCGCCGCCCACGGCTGAGCGAAGGAGCGACCATGGGCAAGATCACCGGCTTCCTGGAGTACCCCAGGGTGCTGCCGGCCCGCCGACCGGTGCCGGTTCGGGTGCGCGACTGGCGCGAGGTCTACGAGCCGTTCCCCGAGGAGGAGGCCCGGCGCCAAGGGGCCCGCTGCATGGACTGCGGCATCCCCTTCTGCCACGAGGGCTGCCCGCTCGGGAACCTCATCCCCGAGTGGAACGACCTCGTCTACCGGGACGACTGGTCCGAGGCGATCGAGCGCCTGCAGGCCACCAACAA
This sequence comes from Actinomycetes bacterium, assembly GCA_021848085.1. GTDB lineage: Bacteria > Actinomycetota > Acidimicrobiia > Acidimicrobiales > UBA8190 > JAJZNB01. Next base: position 128 of record JAJZNB010000065.1, on the reverse strand, counting down.
CTTCCCCGAGCTCACCGGACGCCTGTGCCCCGCTCCCTGCGAAGGGTCGTGCGTGCTGGGCATCAACAGCGACCCGGTCACCATCGAGCGCCTCGAGTACGAGATCGTCGAGCGAGCCTGGGCCGAAG
>JAJZNB010000210.1 GCA_021848085.1 Actinomycetes bacterium | reverse complement strand
GTCGCCATGGCCGCCACCCCCGACGGCCAGGGCTACTGGCTGGTGGCCTCCGACGGCGGCATCTTCACCTTCGGCGACGCCACCTTCTACGGGTCGATGGGCGGCAAGCCCCTCAACAAGCCCATCGTCGCCATGGCCGCCACCCCCGACGGCCAGGGCTACTGGCTGGTGGCCTCCGACGGCGGCATCTTCACCTTCGGCGACGCCACCTTCGAGGGCTCTTTGGGCGGCGACGTGCTGGTCCGACCGGTGGTGACCATCACCACCGCCGACGCCAACGGCTACTGGATGACCGACACCAACGGGGCGGTGACCTCCTTCGGCGACGCCCCCTACTCCGGTTCGGCGCCGCAACACCTCAACGCCCCGGTGGTCGGGATGGCCGAGGCGGTGAGCACCGTCCCCACCGCCAACTTCGCCTTCCCGTCGGGCGCCTACGGCTACGACGTGTCGAAGTACCAGGAGAACAGCACCTGCACGGCGACGTTGCCGTCGGGCCACACCATCGGTGTGGTGGAGGTGACCGGCGCGGCCAAGGCCGCCCCCAACCCGTGCCTGGCCCAAGAGGCGACCTGGGCGGGAGCAGGCCTGGGTCTCTACATCTTCATGAACCAGGGCACCTCCACCACCGATCAGCCCGGCTGCGAAAGCGACCAGTGGTGCAACTGGGGCTACGAGGCCGCCACCTACGCCCTGTCGTACGCCACCGCGCAGGGGGTGCACACCGGGGTGACCTGGTGGCTCGACGTCGAAGGGGCGTCGCTGTACTGGTCGTCGGACACCGCCCACAACGACCAGGTGATCGCCGGGGCCATCACCGCCCTGCGCAGCGCCGGCATCAACAACGTGGGGATCTACACCAGCCCGCTCAGCTGGTCCAAGATCGCCGGCACCTACCAGCCGGCGGTGCCGCTGTGGATCGCCTGGTACACCGGCGACCCCCAGAGCAACTGCGCCAACGCCCGGTCCTTCGCTGCCGCCAACGGCGACACCTTGCCCACCGGCCCGGTCGTGTTGACCCAGTACACCGACAACAACGGCAACCTCGACGGCGACTACGCCTGCTGAGCCGGCCCGGCCTGCCGTCCCGGGCCGGGCGCCACCGGCGACGGTTCGGCCAGGTGGGCGGCGTCGTTGTAGCGCAACGGCCGCCAGCCGAAGCGGCCCAGCTCCCACTCGGTGAGCGAAGCGTTGGCCGTCTGGAGCTTCAGCCGGGGGCGGGAAGAGGCGGTCGGCAGCAGCGCCACCATGGCCGCCTCGATGACGCCGCCGTGGCAGGCCACCACCACCTGGCTGCCCCGGTGACGATCGGCCAGCGCCTCCAAGGCGGCTGCGGCCCGGACGACGAACCCCGACCAGCTCTCAGCCCCCGGAGCCAGCGGCACCGACGGGTCGCGGTCCCAGTCGGGGGTGCCGTAGCGGGTGGCGAGCTCGAACCAGGTCAGCCCGTCGGCCTCGCCCGGGTGCAGCTCGCACAGGCCGCAGTCCTGCACCACGGGCACGGTACCGTCGCCGACGGCGGGAGCGATGATGCACGCCGTCTGCGTCGCCCGGGGCAGCACGCTGGCGTACAGGGCGCTGGCCTGGCGCAGCTCGCCTGTCCGCAGCAGCCGGTCGCGGAGCGCCGCCACCTGGGCGTCGCCGACCGCGGTCAGGCCCCGACAGCCGGCCGGCCCGCCGACCACGCCGTCGACGCTGCACTGCGCCTCGCCGTGGCGGACCAGCACCAGCCGGGTCGCCTCGGCGTCGGCGGGCACCACGGTGCGCACCCCGGCCGGCACCCCCGCCGCCAGCAGCACCGATCCGTCGGGCTCGGCACCGGGACGGCTCACGCCAGCTCCGTCACGAAGTGCTCCAGCTGGCGCAGGTTGCGGCACTCGAAGACGTCGTCGCAGTGGGTGCCGTACTCCCCCACGATGGAGTCGCCGGTCCCCCAGTAGGCACGCGGCTCGGGGTTCAGCCAGAACACGTGGCAGGCCCGGCGACGCAGCTCCTGAACCACCCAGGCTTGCGAGGCGTGGTAGTTGTTGCGGGCATCGCCGAGCAGCAGCACGCTGGTACGGGTCGTGATCTCCTCGCCCCAGCGCTCCCAGAACACCGACAGGGCGTGGCCGTAGTCGGAGTGGCCGTCGACCCACACCACATCAGCCTCGGTGTTGATGCGGTGCACCGCCTCGGCGACGTCATCGACACCTTCGAAGAGGTGCGTCACCTCGTCGATGCCGTCGATGAACACGAAGCTGCGCACCTTGGAGAACTGGCTGCTGATGGCGTGGACCAGCTGAAGGGTGAAGCGGGCGAAGGCGGCCACCGATCCGGAGATGTCGGCGATGACGACGATCTCGGGCTTGGCCGGGCGCGGGTAGCGGAACCGGGGCTCCACCGGCACCCCGCCCGTCGACAGCGAATGGCGGACCGTGGCCCGGAAGTCGAGCGGCCCCTTGCGGCCGTGGCGGCGCTTGCGGGTCAGCCGCACGGCCAGCTTGCGGGTCAGCGGGGTGACGGCCCGCCGCAAGGCGGCCAGCTCCTCGCGGGTGGCGTGCATGAAGTCGATGTCCTCCGGCAGCGGCTTGCGCAGCGACTTGGCCAGCGCCTGGGCGCCCCGGTCGGCGACGAGGCGGCGGCGGATCTCGTCCTCGACCTCGCGCCGCAGCCGGTCGAGGCGGGACTGGAGCTCGTCGCGGACCAGGCGCTCTTCGAGCGGCGTCAGCTGGCGGTCGGGGGTCTGCTGGCGGGTGATGTGGAGCAGCCGCTGCAGCATGCCGTCGAGGTCGAGGTTGCGCAGCGTCCGGTACAGGTAGTACGTGCCGCCAACGGGGCGGCCCGGCTCCATGCCGGCGTAGCGGCTGACGGCCTGGCGGGCCAGGGCAGCCAGCTGGGCATCGTCGGCTGACAGCAGCGCCCGCAACAGCAGCTCGGCGAGCTCCTCGGGGTCGAGCCCCTCGCCGCCGCCACCCCCGATGCCGCGTCCCTCGCCGTGCCCCTGGCCGCCGCGAGGGGTCTCCGACGCCGCGGCGACGTCACCGGCGGGATCGTCGATGGCGTGCTCGGGGCCGCGCTGAGCGAAGTACACCTCGAAGGCGGTGTCGAAGGCGCGCCAGTGGGCCGACGACTTCACCAAGGTGGCGGCCAGGGCGTACTTGAAGGCGGTGCGGTCCTCGAGCGGCAGGTGGTGGACGGCCTCGGCGGCGTCGAGGGTCTCGGTCAACGACACTGGCAGGCCCGCCGCCCGCAGCTCCTCGACGAACCCGGTGATGAGGTCGAGCACGGCCCTCGGTCCGCGCTCAGCGCTCGGCGGGCACCGAGGCCAGCTCCTTGGTCGCCCGTTCCAGGTCGCTGCGGTACTTGAGCAGCACGTGCAAGGTGGCGGTGGCCTGCTCGGCGTCGATCGACTCCACGCCCAGCACCACCAGGGTGCGGGCCCAGTCGAGGGTCTCGGAGACCGACGGGTGCTTCTTGAGCTCGAGGCTGCGCAGCGACCGGACGATGCGGGCCACCTGGTCGGCCAGCTCATCGGTGATGCCCGGCACCCGGCGGCGGACGATGTCGCGCTCGCGCTCGAGGCTGGGGTAGTCGAGGTGCAGGTACAAGCAGCGCCGTTTGAGGGCCTCGGACAGCTCGCGGGTGTTGTTCGACGTCAGGAAGACCAGCGGCAGCCGGTCGGCCCGCACCGTGCCCAGCTCGGGGATCGACACCTGGTACTCGGAGAGGACCTCGAGCAGCAGCGCCTCGGTCTCGAGCTCGACCCGGTCGACCTCGTCGATGAGCAGCACCACCGGCTCCGGCGAGCGGATGGCTTCGAGCAGCGGGCGGGCCAGCAGGAACTCCTCGGAGAAGATGTCGTCCTCGAGGTCGTGCCAGCTCGGCGTGCCGGCGGCGCCGTCGTCGGCCACCACCCGCTGAGCCTGGATCCGCAGCAGCTGCTTCTTGTAGTTCCACTCGTAGAGCGCTTTGGACTCGTCGAGCCCTTCGTAGCACTGCAGGCGGATCAGCCGACTGCCGGTGATGCGGGCCACCGACTTGGCCAGCTCGGTCTTGCCGGTGCCAGCCGGCCCTTCCACCAGCACCGGCTTGGCCAGGCGGTCAGCCAGATGCACCACGCCGGCGATGCCGTCGTCGGCCAGGTAGCCCACGTCGGCCAGCCGGCGGCGGACGTCGGTGACCGAGGCGAACTTCGGCTCGCCCGGCTCGGGGAAGCCCAGCGGATCGAGCAGCCGCCCGCTGGATCCGGCAGCGCCGATCGGTTGCGGCGCGGTCATCGTGTCTGCCCCTCTCCGTGGACGATGTGCTTGACGCAGGTCAGCTCGCGCAGCCCCATGGGGCCGCGGGCGTGCAGCTTCTGGGTGGAGATGCCGATCTCGGCGCCGAGGCCGAACTCGCCACCATCGACGAAGCGGGTGGAGGCGTTGACCAGCACGGCGGCCGCGTCGACGTCGCGGCAGAAGCGCTCGGCGGCGGTGAGGTCGTTGGTGACGATGGCTTCGGAGTGCCCCGATCCGAAGCGGGCGATGTGGTCGACGGCGCCCTGCAGGTCGTCGACGACCGCCACGCTCAGCTTCAGGGCCAGGAACTCGGTGGCGAAGTCCTCGTCGGTGACCGGCTCGGCCCTGGGCACCAGAGCCCGGACGGCGGGGTCGCCGAGCAGCTCCACCTGGGCCATGGCCTGGTCGAGGCGGGGCAGGAAGGCCTCGGCCACCTGGCGGTGCACCAGCAGCGACTCGGCCGCGTTGCACACCCCGGGGCGCTGGGTCTTGGCGTTGACCACGATGCGCAGGGCCATGTCGAGATCGGCAGCGGCGTCGACGTAGACGTGGCAGTTGCCGTCGCCGTCGAGGATGGTCGGCACCGTCGCGTGGCGGCGCACCGTGTCGAGCAGCGACGGCCCGCCGCGGGGGATGAGGCAGTCGACGATCCCCTGCAGGCCCATGAACTCGACAGCGGCCGGGTGCGAGGTGTCTTCGACCAGCACGACGGCGTCCTCGGGCAGCCCGGACTTGGCCAGCGCCTGGCGCAGCAGGGCCACCACGGCCCGGTTGGAGACCAGCGCCGACGACGAGCCGCGCAGCATGGTGGCGTTCCCCGACTTCAGGCACAGGCCGGCAGCGTCGCTGGTGACGTTGGGACGGTTCTCGTAGATGATCCCGACCACACCCAGCGGCACCCGCACCCGCAGGATCCGCAGCCCGTTGGGCCGCTCCCAGCCCTCGATCACCTGGCCGACCGGGTCGGGCTGAGCCGCCACCTGGCGCAGCCCGTCGGCCATGGCCGCCACCCGACCGGCGTCGAGGCGAAGGCGGTCGAGCTGGGCCGGGGTCGCCTTGGTCTGCTCGGCCCGACCGACGTCCTCGGCGTTGGCGCCCAGGACGTCATCGACCCGCTGCTCGAGGAGGTCGGCGGCCAGCAGCAGAGCGCCGTCCTTGACAGAGGTGCGGGTGCCGGCCAGCACCCGCGCCGCCTGCTTGGCGCGATGCCCGAGGTCAGCGAGGGTCGGCGGCATCCTCTCAGGGTACCTGGCGGTCCGCCGTGCTCCGGCCGGGAGCGGGGCCGCTCGGGCCTGCGCCGCCCCCCGGTCGACCCCAGCGCCGACGGTCAGCACAGCACCACCAGGTCGTCGCGGTGCACCACCTCGTGGGGAGCGCCCTCGGGCAGCTCGCTGGTGTGGCGACCGGCCCAGGCGGCCAGCTGGCGGGCGGGCTGGCGGACCAGCCCCTTGGCGAACACGATCCCGTCGGGTCCGGTGATCTCCACCGCCTCGTCGGCTTCGAAGCCGCCGCTGACCGACACCACACCGGCCGGCAGCAGCGAGGCTTCACGCTCGACCAGCGCCTTGCGAGCCCCGTCGTCGACGGCCAGGCGGCCGGCGGCGCCGACGGCGAAGGCGATCCACAGCTTGCGGGCCGGCAGGCGCCGCGACCTGGCCCGGAAGCGGGTCCCGAGGCCCGCCACCCCGGCCACCGCCTGGGCCAGCACGTCGGATCGGCCGGCGTCGGCGATGAGGGTCTCCACACCGGACCACGACGCCATCCGGGCCGCCGCCAGCTTCGACGCCATGCCGCCGGAGCCGACATCGCTGCCGGGGCCGCCGGCGAGGACCTCGAGCTCCTGGTCGACGTGGACGACCTCCTCGATGAGGGAGGCCTCGGCGTCCGTGCGGGGATCGGCGGTGTAGAGCCCGGCGGTGTCGGTCAGCAGCACCAGCAGGTCGGCGGCCACCAGATGGGCCACCAGAGCGGCCAGACGGTCGTTGTCCCCGAAGCGGATCTCGTCGTCGGAGGTGGCGTCGTTCTCGTTGACGACGGGCACCACCCCCAGGTCGATCAGCCGTGACAGCGTCTGGCGGGCGTGGAGGTACTGCTGGCGGTGGGCGAAGTCGAGCGGCGCCAGCAGGACCTGGCCCACGGGCAGGCCCAGCGCGGCCAACGCGTCGTCGTAGACCCGCATCAGCCGGTGCTGGCCGACGGCGGCCACCGCCTGCAAGGTGGCGGGGTCGTTGGGGCGCGGACCGCCGCCCAGCGCCGCCCAGCCGGCGGCGATGGCCCCGGAGCTGACCACCACCACGGTGTGCCCGCCGGCACGCAGGACGGACACCTGCTGGCACAGGTGCTCGACAGCCTCGGCGTCGACGCCGCCGCCGGCGCCGGTCACCGACGACGACCCGATCTTCACCACGACCGTGCGCGGCCCCGGCGTCGACTGCGGCGGTGACGCCGTGGCGCTCACCGCCGCCGCCCGCGGGGACGGGCCGGTGGGCGCTTCCCCGACTCCGCCGCCTCGGCCGCCGCCTCGTCACGGTGGTAGGTGAACGTCAGCTGGCCCAGGTGGACGGTGTCCCCGTCGCGAACCCCGGCCCGCACCAGGGCCCGCTCCACGCCCAGCCGCTGCAGCCGGCCCTGAACGTAGGCCACGGCGTCGTCGTCGGTCAGGTCGCTCAAGGCCACTGCCCGCCGGGCGGCCCGGCCCTGCACCTGCCAGCTCCCGTCGTCGTTGCGCAGCACCTCGACCCCTTCGGGCAGCGGACGGTGGATCACCACTCCCCCGCCGGCTTCCTCGATCGCCCCCACGCCGACGGCCGCGGCTTCCTCGGCGGCAGCCCGCGCGTCGCTCACCAGCCCAGCCAGCCGGCCCAGCAGCTCGGCCACGCCCTGCCCGGTGTGGGACGAGAGCACGAGGTCGAGCCCGTCGACGGTGGCGGCGTCGGCGGCGGCGTCGGCCTTGGTGCCCACCACCAGGCGGGGTCGGCGGGCCAGCTCGGGCCGGTAGCGCTGCAGCTCCTGGTCGAGGACCTGCCGCTGCCAGGCGGGGCTGTGGCCTTCGGTCGATGCCAGGTCGAGCAGCAGCACCAGCACCCGGGCTCGTTCCGCGTGGCGCAGGAAGCGGTCGCCGAGCCCCCGGCCGTCGGCCGCGCCTTCGACCAGCCCGGGGATGTCAGCCACCACCAGCTCGATCTCGTCACCGGGCCGCCCGACTCGCACCACCCCCAGATGCGGCTGCAAGGTGGTGAAGGGGTAGTCGGCGATCTTCGGCTTGGCGGCCGAGATGCGGCTGATCAAGGTGGACTTGCCGGCGTTGGGGAAGCCGACCAGGGCAACGTCGGCCACCAGCTTCAGCTCCAGGTCGTACCAGGCCTCCTCGCCGGGCTCGGCCTGCTCGGCGAAGGCCGGGGCCCGCCGGGCGTTGGTGAGGAAGCGGGCGTTGCCGCGTCCACCACGCCCGCCGCGGGCAGCCAGCCAGCGGTCGCCGGACCCGGCCAGGTCGGCCAGGACCGTCCCGTCGAGGTGGCGCACGGTGGTGCCCACCGGTACCGGGACCTGCAGGTCGGCACCCCGGGCGCCGTGGCGGTTCTTGCCTGCCCCATGCTTGCCGTCGCCGCCACGCCGGTAGGGATGGTCGCGAAAGCCCAGCAGCGTCGCCTGGTTGGGATCGGCGACGAGCCAGACGTCGCCGCCGCGGCCGCCGTCGCCGCCGTCGGGTCCGCCCTTGGTCACGTACGGCTCGCGGCGGAACGACACGACTCCGGCGCCGCCGTCGCCGCCTTTCACGTGGATCTGTGCTTCGTCGACGAACGCCGCCACGATGTGATCCTAGGCAGGCCGGCCGGCGGGGCTGTCCGCCGCCGTCGGCGCCGTCAGCATCCGGGCTGGGCCACCGCGCCAGCCAGCCGCTCGGCTCGCCGCTGCACCTCGTGACGGGCCCGCCGGCCGTCGACGGTGGTGCACACCCCGGCCCGCACCACCTGGCGGCCACCGACCCACACGTCTTCCACCAGGGCGCTGCACCCGGACCACACCAGGTGCGACACCAGGTCGGCGTCGTCGAGCACCGGCACGAAGCGGCTGTCGTCGAGCCGGACGTGGATCAGGTCGGCCAGGTATCCGGGATGCAGGCAACCCACGGGGAGACCCAGGGCCCGGCCACCGCCGCGGGTGGCCAGTGCCAGGGCGTCGGCCGCGCCCAGCGCGCCGGCGTCGCCGGCGACAGCCCGAGCCAGCAGCGGCGCCAGCCGCAGCTCCTCCCACACGTCGAGGTCGTTGTTCGACGCCGGCCCGTCGGTGCCCAACCCCACCCTGATCCCCGACCGCAGCAGGTGCGGCAGGCGGGCCACGCCGCTGCCGAGCTTGGCGTTGCTCTGCGGGCAGTGAGCGACGGCCACGTCGTGGCGGGCGAACAAGGCCACGTCGTCGTCGGTCAGCCACACGCCGTGGGCGGCCAGCACCCGGCCGTCGAGGATCCCGGCCGAGGCCAGCAGGGCCGGCACGGTCATGCCGTGCTCAGCTTCGAGGGCAGCGCCCTCCGCGGCGGTCTCGGCCACGTGCAGGGTGACCAGGGCGTCGACCTCGGCCGCCAGGTGGGCGGTGGTGGCCAGCGCCTCGAGGGGGAGGCTGTAGGCAGCGTGAGGCCCGAAGCCGATCTCGATGAGCCCGGCCCGCCCGTGCGCCTCGCCGTGAAGGGCCACGGCAATGTCGAGCAGCCGGCGCCACGCCCCCGATCCCGCGGGGTCGAGGATGCCGGGGGTGACCACGCAGCGCAATCCAGCGTCGACCGCGGCGTCGACCACCCGCCGATCGTGGAAGTACGACTCGCACGAGGTCGTCACCCCGCAGCGCAGCAGCTCGTCGCAGGCCAGGGTCATGCCCCAGTAGACGTCGTCGGGGGTCAGGTGGGCTTCGCGGGGCCAGATGGCCTTGCGGAGCCAGTCGTGGAGGGGCAGACCTTCCCCCACACCGCGCAGCAGCGTCATGGGCGAGTGGGCGTGGCAGTTGACCAGGCCGGGCAGCAGCAGCCCGGACAGCTGCAGCTGGGGGCCATGGTGCGGCGGCGCGGCGCCAGCCGGGCCGACCCAGGTGATGCGGTCGCCCGCCAGGTCGACCACCCCGGGTCGGTAGACCTGGCCGGGCGGTTCCATCGGCACCACCGCCGCGGCCACGAGGCGGACGGCGGCGTCGGAAGCCACCGCCGGCGGAGCGGCGTCGGAAGCCACCGCCGGCGGAGCGGCGTCGGAAGCCACCGCCGCATGGTACGGCATGGCGGCTCCGGCAGGGCCGCCCGAGGCACCCTAGGGTGAGCCGGTGCGCACGTCCGAGGTCGAGGCCGACCCTGTCGCCGCAGCCCACATGGCCGCCGGCGAGCTGCACCGGCTGACCGGTGTGGCGCCGGACGTGGCCGTGGTGCTCGGCACCGGCCTGGCTGCTGCGGCCGAGGTCCTGGGCCAGCCCGACCACCGGATCGGCTTCGGGGCACTGCCGGGCTTCGTGGCCCCGACGGCCCCGGGCCACCGGGGAGAGGCGCGCATGGTGACGGTGGGCCGCCGCCGGGTGCTGGTGCTGCTGGGTCGCTGCCACCTCTACGAGGGTCGCAGCCCGGCGCAGGTGGCGCACCCGGTGCGCACGGCGGTGGCGGCCGGCTGCCGCAGCGTGGTGCTGACCAACGCGGCCGGCGGCATCCGGCCCGGCCTGGCGCCAGGCGACCTGGTGGTGGTGGCGGACCACCTCGACCTCACCGGAGCGCCGTCTGCACTGGTAGGCCTGGAGCCGGTCCCCTTCGTCGACCAGAGCGCCCTGTGGAGCCCGACCCTGCGGGCGCTGGTGCAACGGCTGCGGCCAGGTCTGCCCGAGGGAGTCTACGCCCAGACCCGAGGGCCGCAGTTCGAGACGCCGGCCGAGGTCCGCATGCTGGGCCTGCTGGGCGCCGACCTGGTGGGGATGTCGACGGTGCCCGAGGCGCTCGCCGCGCACCACCTGGGCGCGGCGGTGCTGGGGATGTCGGTGGTGACCAACGCCGCCGCCGGCACCGGCGCCGTCCCCGCTGCGGCCGAGGTGGCGGCGGTGGCCGCCCAGAGCGCGACGGTGCTGGGCGAGCTGCTGGGCGAGCTGCTGGCCGTGGCGGCCGCCGAGCGTGGCCGCTGACGACCCCGGCAGCGGGGGCTGTCACTCCGAGCCCCGAAGGGGCTGTCACTCCGAGCCGGGCTGTGTCACTCCGAGCCCCGAAGGGTAGGTCGCGGGGTGCGCCCGGAGTCGGAGCGCCTGCCGAGGTCAGGAGATTTCCGTGCCGTCCACTTCCCACCACCTGTCAGACCCGTCTCCTTCCGCCACCGTGGGTGAGACCCTGGAGCTCGAGACCGTCGACCAGTGGAGGCACTGGCTCGAGGAGAACCATGACCAGTCGCACGAGGTGTGGCTGCTCAGCTATCGGCGCCATGCCGGCAAACGGTCGCTCGACTTCCGCCAGGCCCGCGACGAGGCGTTGTGCTTCGGCTGGGTCGACGGGGTGGCGACCAACATCGACGCCGATTCCTTCGCCATCCACTTCACCCGCCGGGACAAGGCCGGCAATTGGCCCAGCGCCCAGCGCAAGCGCCTGAAGCGGCTGGTGGAGAGTGGACGGGTGACCGACGCCGGTCTGGCCGTGGCGCCTGCCGACCTGGCCAGCTCCGGCGACCACTGATCGCCGGAGCGGACCTGCCGCGCTGACCAGGGCCGCTTGCGCCGCCTAGTCGGCGACGACGTCAACCAGACGGCGACCCTTTCGACGTCCGAACTTCACCACGCCCGAGGCGGTGGCGAACAGGGTGTCGTCGCCGCCGCGCCCGACGTTGACGCCGGGATGGAAGCGGGTGCCGCGCTGGCGCACGATGATGGACCCGGCGGGGATGGTGGTGCCGTCGAACACCTTCACCCCGAGCCGCTGGGCCTTCGAGTCGCGCCCGTTGCGGGTCGAACCGCCCCCTTTGGTCTTCGACATGGCGGAAGCTCCTCCTGCGCGCTCAGCGGGCCGCCGGGACCGAGATGGAGGTCACCTCGATGGTGGTGTACTGCTGGCGGTGCCCCCAGCGGCGCCGATTGTTCGTCTTCGGCTTGTAGGTGAAGCCGCGGATCTTCGGGCCCAGCTCGCGGCCGACGAGACGAGCGGAGACGACCACTCCGGTCAGGTCGTCGGGGGTGGCCAGCACCCGGTCGTCGTCGACGACCAGCACTGGCCGCAGCTGCACCTGGTCACCGTCGTCCCCGGAGAGCAGCTCCACCCGCAGCCGCTGGCCTTCCACGACGCGTTCCTGCTTCCCACCGGTCTCGATGACGGCATACATAGGGGTGCCATGGTAGCAAGGATGCGGCCTGGCTCCGGCCGTCGCGGTCACAGCAGCGACTCGTCGAGGACGATGCCCCGGCCACCGCAGACGGTGCAGGTGCTCGACAGGGCCTCCACCAGGCCTTCCGACACCCGTTTGCGGGTCATCTCGACCAGGCCCAGCTCCGAGATGTCGAACACCTGGGTGCGGGTCTTGTCGCGGGCCAGAGCCGACCGCAGGGCGGCGGCCACCTTGTCGCGGTTGTCGCGGATCTCCATGTCGATGAAGTCGATGACGATGATGCCGCCGATGTCGCGCAGCCGCAGCTGCCGGGCGATCTCGTCGGCGGCCTCGAGGTTGTTGCGGAACACGGTCTCCTCGAGGTTGGAGGTTCCCACGTTCTTGCCGGTGTTGACGTCGATGACGGTGAGGGCCTCGGTGCGCTCGATGATGAGCGACCCGCCCGACGGTAGCCACACCTTGCGGTCGAGAGCCTTGTGGAGCTGCTCGTGCACGTGGTAGCGCTCGAACACCGGTTCGTTCTCGGCGACCGCGTCGTAGAGCTCGACCCGGTCGGCGAGCTCGGGGGTGATCTGCTCCACGTACTCGCGCACCTGGGCGTAGAGGCCCGGATCGTCGATCACCACCCCGCGGTACTCGCGGTTGAACTCCTCACGCACGGTGCGTACCGCCAGATCCGGCTCGCGGTAGAGCAGCCCCGGGGTCTGGGAGCGGCCGGCCTCGGCTTCGATGGCCGCCCACTGGCCCAGCAGGCGCTGCAGGTCGTGGGCCAGCTCCTCCTGGCTGGCTCCCTCGGCCGCGGTGCGGACGATGAGCCCGTGCCCGGTGGGCCGCACCTCTTCGACGATGCGGCGCAGCCGGCGGCGCTCGGCGTCGTCGAGACGCTTGGAGATGCCGAAGGCCGTCGAGTTCGGCACCATCACCACGAACCGGCCCGGCAGCGACACCTCCTGGGTGAGGCGGGCCCCCTTGGCGCCGATCGGGTTCTTGGTGACCTGGCACAGGATCATCTGACCTGGGTGCAGCATCTCCTCGATGCGCGGCGCCGGGCCGGTGCCGCTCTCGACGTCGTCGCGGTCGTAGCGGACGTCGCCGCGGTAGAGCACCGCGTTCTTCGGAGTGCCGATGTCGATGAAGGCCGCCTCCATGCCCGGCAGCACGTTCTGCACCCGGCCCCGGTAGATGTTGCCGTCGATCTGGGTGGCGTCGTCGGAGACCCGCGACACCCAGTGCTCCACCAGCGTCCGTCCCTCCAGCACGGCGATCTGGGTGGCGTGGGGCCGGACGTGGACGCACATCAGATAGCGGCCGACGGGCCGCCCCCGCCGCTCCCGGCCGCTGCGCCGCCGCGCCCGGCCCGCCTCCGGCGCCGGCTGGCCCGGCTCCCCGGCCACGGCGGGAGACCGCTCTCCCGCCACCGCCTGCTCGGCCATGGTGGCGGTCTGCTCGGCCCCGGTGGTCCTGCCCCCGGCGGCCGCACCACGCGGGGTCATGAGGGGGCTGGCGCCGTCACCGCGGTTGGCGCCGCCGGCGCGGCCGCGGCGGCC
>JAJZNB010000020.1 GCA_021848085.1 Actinomycetes bacterium | reverse complement strand
GCATCCGCCAGGGCTACGATGACGCCGCGCCGCTGGTGCCGCAGCCCTCCTGAGCAGCCGGGCCGGCCGGGGCGGCGGGGCCACCATCGGCCTCGCCGACGTCGCCGGGCCGGTCAGCGGCCCATCCCCAGGTCGAGGCCCCGGGCCGGTCCCAGGCGGCGGCTGAGCCCACGGGCGGCCAGGGCCTGCTCCAGCAGCAGCTGCGGCGCGGGCGCCAGGCGGGCTTCGGCCACCCCCGGGCCGCCGCGGCGGTGGGGATCGACCCCCAGGCGCTCCAGCAGGTCGTCGGTTTGCTGCTCGATGCTCTGCACCGAGGCGCCGGCCGCCGACATGCTGGCCAGGGCCCGCACCGCGTCGCGCCGGGTCCAGGGCCGCTGGTCGTGCCAGGGCAGCCAGCCGGTGTCGCCCCTCGAGCCGTGCACCAGCTCGGCCAGGCGGGGCTGGTCGCTGTGGAGCAGACGCGGCGGCCGGTGCAGCACCGCCTGCAGCTGGCAGGGCCCGAAGCCCAGCTGGGCGGCCCGGTGCCGCCAGGCGGGGCGCAGCTCGTCGGCCGACACGGCCAGCTCCTTGGCCGGCCGGGTGCGGTGGGCGGCCACGGCGCCGGCCCGGCCGCCGTGGCGGCCGGAGGTGGCCAGCTCGGCGGCGATGGCAGCCGCCCGGCGGGAGAAGGCGGCCCGCACGGCGAGGTCGACGCCGGCGATGTCGGCCCGGCCGCGCCGTGGCGGCTCCCAGCCGACGCCGAGCCGGGTGGTGAGCTGCTGGCGCAGGTGGGCGTGGTAGAGGGCGTCGGCGGCGGCCCGATGGGCGTACAGGCCCCGGCCGTCGAGGGCCGACCAGCGTCCGGCGCCGCAGGCCAGGTTGGCCACCACGGCGTGGCTGTGGAGGTGGGGGTCGAGCGCCCGGCTGGTGCGATGGTCGAAGACGGCCACGGCCAGCCCCGTGGCCGGCTGCGGCAGCCGCCGGCCGCCGGCCGGTCGACGCACGGCGGCGGCCCGCCGCTCGAGGTAGCCGACGGTGGCCGTCACCGCCTGGCGGTGGGCGTCACCGACGATCTGCGCCACCGGCTCGTCGGCCAAGGCGTGGACCAGGCTGACCGACTTCGGGGCGCAGAAGGTGAGGTCGTAGGCGGCCACCTGCAGCTGGCTGTTCTGGCGTCCCAGGGCGGCGCCGGTGGCCGGGTCGGCGCCGGCCAGCAGCCGCTGCAGCGGTTCGGGCGCGACGTCGCCGTCGAGACCCAAGCTGGCGGCGCCGTGGCCGTCCCAGCGGCCGGGCGGCTCGATGCCGGTGCCCCACCGCTCCACCGGGGCCAGGTAGTAGCCCTGGCCGCCCACGCCGACCTTGCCCAGCACCAGCACCGGTCCCTCCGGCGCCGCCCGCCGGTCGCAGCCGGCGCCGGATCCACCGTGGGTGAAGGACCTGGCCGGCCACCTGCCCCGGCACCTGGCCGTCACCGCCTCCGGCGCCGACGGCTGGCATCCCGGCCTCGGCCGAGCCGGCCGGGTCGGAAGCCTCCGAGGCGCGCCGGGCAGCGCCGGGAGCCGGCCGGGTCGGAAGTCTCCGAGGCGCGCCGGGCAGCGCCGGGAGCCGGCCGGGTCCGGGCCCCGACGGCGGTCAGCGGCCGGGGCGGTAGCGGGCCAGCACCCGCCGGGCCGCCTCGGCCCCGACGTCGGCCAGCTCGGGCGGATCGAGCACTTCGGCGTCGGGGCCCAGGCGCAGCAGCAGCCGACCCAACCAGACGGTGCTGGCCACGGCCAGGGTCAGCTGCAGCCGGCCGTCGTCGCCTGGGCGGCGGTCGAGGACAGGGACGGCGTCGGCCACCCAGGCCGCCGCGGGCCCTACGGCCAGGCGCACCGCCACCGTGTCGGGGCCGG
Source organism: Actinomycetes bacterium (assembly GCA_021848085.1). Classification (GTDB taxonomy): domain Bacteria; phylum Actinomycetota; class Acidimicrobiia; order Acidimicrobiales; family UBA8190; genus JAJZNB01. The sequence goes on along the minus strand of JAJZNB010000020.1, from coordinate 11,443 downwards.
CTACGAACGGCGGCTGCGCCGCGGCGCGGTCGTCGTCGGTCGCCGGTGGTTCGGCGGCTAACACCGGCCGGTCGGTGACGGTGACGTCGACGATGCGGTCGACTCGGAAGCGGCGCCGGCCGCCGGCCCGGTGGCAGTGGCCGTCGAGGTACCAGCGGCCCTCGGCGAAGGTCACCGACCAGGGGTCCACGTCGCGCTCGGTCAGCTCGTCGCTCGAGCCGGACAGGTACCGCAGGTGCAGCTGGCGGTGCTGGTGGAGCGCCTGGCGGACCGCCGCCAGCGCCGGCGGTTCAGGGACGTCGACCTGCAGCCGGTGGCGTTCGCCCAGCACCGCCTGGAGCTTGGCCAGCGCCGAGGCCAGCACCCCGTCGGGGTCGGCGCCGGGCACGGCGGCGATGGCCTGGGCCGAGGCGGCCAGGGCGAAGCCTTCAGCCGCGGTGAGCCGCCGGGGGCGGGCCAGCTCGGGGCCGAGGTGGGCCACCACCTCGTCCTCGCCGACGAGGATCTCCATCAGCTGGTCGGGGCTGTAGGGCGGCAGGCCGCAGCAGGCGGCCAGCTCCAGGTCGCTGATCAGCTCGTCGGGGCTGAGGCCGAACCGTTCGGCCAGCTCAGCCACCGGCGCCCGGCCCCGGCGGGCCAGCCAGGCCAGCACGGCCAGCAGCCGCCGCAGCCGCTGGCCGGCGTCGAGGCGGGCCATCAGCGTCCCCCGCGGGCGCCGGCCCGGGCGGCTGGGCCCGGCTCGGCCATCGCCGACAGCCACCGCACCAGGTTGGCGCGCACCTCGGGTGGGCCCAGCACCTCGGCCCGCTCGCCGTACTCGAGCACCCAGCTGCGGAAGGCCGCCTCGCTGGCCACGGCTAGGCCCAGCACCACCGACCCGTCGGGGCGGCGCTGGCGCACCGACTGCTCCCCCACCTCGTGGACGGCTCGGGGGGCGGCCACCGGGTCGACCAGCACCTCCACCGCCACCGGGGCGCCGTCACCGACCGCCCAGGGCGTCTCGGGCAGGGCGGCGTCGGCGTCGAAGTCGTCGGGCAGCGAGGCCGATCCGGCCTCGCCCACCGTCACCGGCCCGTCGAGGCGGTCCACCCGGAAGGTGCGCGCCGCCTGGCGGTCGAGGTCGTGGGCGACGAGGTACCAGCGTCCGGCGCGAAAGCGCAGCTGGGCCGGCGCCACGCGGCGCCGGTCGCCGCGGTAGCTGAAGGACGCCTCGGCGTGGTTGCGCACCGCCTGGAACAGCACCGGCAGCGCCGGCAGCGCCGGCAGGTCGGCCACCGGCCGGCGGCCGGCGGGGGCGTCGAGCCCCAGGCGCCACAGCGCGTCGCGGCCGGTAGGATCACCGAGATGGACCCCGGCGACAGCCAGGTTCAAGGCGGCCTGCTCCTCGGGGGTCAGGCCGAGGTCGGGCAGGTAGTAGTCCTCGGGCCGGATGCGGTAGCCCACCTGGTCGGGGCCGTCGATCGGTTCGGCCACCAGCGGGATCCCCTCCTCGCGCAAGGTGCGCTTGTCGCGCTCGAAGGCCTGGCGGCGGGCCTCGCCCTCGGGGGGGTAGCCGGGGATCTCGGCGGCGATCTGCCGCAGCGACTTGGCGCGATGGTCACCCAGCAGCACCAGCACCAGGTCGGTCAGACGCTCCAGCCGGTCCACCATCGGCATCAGCGTAGGCGGCGCCGCCAATCCCGGCGGCGCCTGCACGGCTCACTGGGCTCACTGGGCTCACACGGCCCGCAGGGCTCACTGGGGAGGCGACCGTGACCGGCGACCCGTTGGCCTTCCATCCCCATCCGGCCGCCTGGGCGGCGGTGGCGGTGCTGGCCGTCGCCGTGGTGGGAGCCGACCGGCACTTCGCCCCCGACCCGGACCGGCGCCTGCCCCGCCGGCGACGCTGGGCGCTGGCCGGCGCCGTGGTGGCCCTGGTGGCGGCCACCTCGTGGCCGCTGGCCGACCTGGCTGCCCACTGGCTGCTGAGCGCCCTGCTGGTGCAGCGGCTGCTGCTGACCTTGGCCGCCGCGCCGCTGCTGCTGCTGGCCCTGACCCCGGAGGCGCTGGCCGGGCTGACCGCCCGCCGCCGGGTCGACGCCGTCTTCGAGTGGGTGACAAAGCCGCTGGTGGCGGTCGTGGTCTTCTCCGTGGTGGCGGTGGGGACGCTGGTGCCCCACGCCGTCAACGCCCAGGCCACCTCGGCCGGCTGGCGGGCCGGCGCCGACGTGCTGCTGCTGGTGGCCGGGCTGGTGCTGTGGGGGCCGGTGCTGCGCCACATCCCCGGCGCCAGCCGGCCCGGGCCGGTGGGGGTGGCCGTCTACCTGTTCGTCCAGTCGGTGCTGCCGACGTGGCCGGCGGTGCTGTACGTCTTCGCCGCCCATCCCTACTACGCCGTCTACGCCCACCAGGCGCTGGGGCTCAACCCCCTCGCCGATCAGCGGCTGGCCGGGGTGCTGTCGAAGGTGGGAACCCTGCCGGTGCTGTGGAGCGTGGCCTGGGCGGCGCTGGCCCGGGCCTACAAGGCGGACCGCACCGGCCAGGATCCCGACCTGCTGCAGTGGCTCGACGTGGAGCGGCGGCTGCAGCGCGCCGAGCGGCGTCAGCATCGGGTCCGGCGGCGGCCGCTGGTCGCCCCCAGGCCCGGGGTGTGGACCCACGCGCCGACGGTGCTGCCTCCCGGCCAGCGCCGCCATCCCGAGCCGCCGCCGCCCGCCGAGCCGCCGGCGGCCACCTGACCCGGGGCCGGCTTCGGCTGCTGGCCCCGCCCGCCCTACCATGAGCGCCATGGGCAGCGGGGCCGACCTCACCACACGCCGGTTGGTGCCCGGCACCTTGCGGGCCGAGGTTGGTGACCTGGCCGGTCGTCCGGTGGTGGTGGCCCGTTCCGAGCCGGGGCCGCACCGTGGCGCCCTGGCTGAAGCCGACGGGCTGACCCTGGCCGCTGCCGCCGACCTGGCCTTGGCCGAGGGGCTGCCCCTGGTGCTGGTGCTGTCCACCTCGGGGGCCGACATCCACGGCGGTGTCGCCTCGCTGCACGGCTGGGGTCGGGCGGCGGCCGCCGTGGCCCGCTGCTCGGGGGTGGTGCCGGTGCTGGCCGCGCTCAGCGGCCCGGCCATCTCCGGGCCGGCGCTGCTGCTGGGCATGGCGGACGTGGTGGCCATGACCACCGACGCCTTCGCCTTCGTGTCGGGCCCGGCCATGGTGGCCGCCTTCACCGGGGTGCACGTCGGCATGCGCGACCTGGGCGGCGCCCGGGTCCACGCCAGCGCCAGCGGGCTGAGCTGGCTGACCGCCCACGACGAGGACCATGCCGTGGCGCTGCTGGGCGAGGTGCTGCGCTACCTGCCCGACCACGCCGACGAGCTTCCCCCGGTCGGCGACAGCGACGACCCGCCGCGGCGGCCGGTGCCCGAGCTGCGCGACCTGGTGCCGGCCAGCCCCACCGCCTCCTATGACGTCCGCCAGCTGGTGGCGGCGGTGGCCGACGACGGCGAGCTGCTCGAGCTGCGCCCCGCCTGGGCGCCGCAGCTGGTGACCGCCTTGGCCCACCTCGGCGGCCGGCCCTTCGGGGTGGTAGCCAACCAGCCCCGGGCGCTGGCCGGCACCCTCGACATCGCCGCCTCCCAGAAGGGGGCGGCCTTCGTCCGGCTGTGCGACGCCTTCAACCTGCCCATCCTCACCGTGGTCGACACGCCGGGGTTCCTGCCCGGCAAGGACCTTGAGTGGCGGGGGATGATCCGCCACGGGGCCGAGCTGGCCTTCGCCTACGCCGAGGCGACCGTCCCCCGGGTGTGCCTGGTGGTGCGCAAGGCCTACGGCGGCGCCTACATCGTCATGGACTCCAAGGGGATGGGCAACGACGTGTGCCTGGCTTGGCCCACCGCCGAGATCGCCGTCATGGGCGCCAAAGGAGCAGCCCAGATCCTGCACCGCAACGCCGACGCCGCCGCCCGGCTGCAAGCCGAGCAGCACTACGAGGCGACGCTGCTCACCCCGTGGGTGGCGGCCGAGCGGGGCTTCGTCGACGATGTCATCGACCCAGCCGACACCCGGGCCGCCCTGTGGCGGGCCTTCGACCAGCTGTCGACGCGGCGCGAGCGGCTGCCGCACCGCAAGCACGACGCCGGCCCGCTGTAGCTGTCCACCGGGAGCCTCCTGGCCGTCCACCTGGAGCGTCCTGGGACGTCTGAATGCTCGTCGGCGATGCTGCGCCCGGTGGAACACCTGAGCCGCAATGGGTGTGGCCCCCGCCGAAGCGGGGGCCACACTCCAGAAGCTGCACAAGAGCTGCCGCAAACCTGGATCAGCTGGGGTTCTGGGAAGCCTTGGCGTAGCTCGTGTACCAGTTGATGCCCCCCGTACCGCTTGCGGCGTCACATGTACCCGACGCCTTGGCCTTCGGAATCTCCGCGTAGTACGTGCCGGCGCTCGTCACGTTGCTGGCCGTGAACGTCGTGGACGACGTGTCCAGAGATGTCGGTGCGGCCTGCAGCTGCAGAGCCAGCCAGCAGTTCCCGGTGGAGGGGCTGAAGGCAGCCAGCACGACGCCGCCGGCGGCGTCGCCCGCGCTGTTGAGGTCGAGGGCTGTGGCGCTGATGCAGTTCTTCACACCCTTCGGGCAGTTCGACGACGAAGCGCCGACGAGGTTGGTGCTCCCAGCGACCCAGCCGAACTCCGGCGCGCTGCTGTTCTCCTCGCTGACGATGTTGGTGTAGCTCTGCCCGTTGGCCTGGTAGACGGCCGACACCTCTGTCAGCGCGTTGGTCAGGTTCGACTGGGCAGCCCGGTCGTTGGCCGATCCGGTCACCCCGAGGAACGTGGGGATGGCGATGGCCAGCAGGATGCCCATGATGAGCAGCACCACCATCAGCTCGATGAGGGTGAAGCCGGACTCGGCCGCTTCCTCCCCTTCGGCGTCGGCGGCATGCGCATCGCGCATCCGGTCCAACATGGACTTGAGCATGTGCTTCTTCTCCTTGATGAGCAATGGCCGGTGCGCGAGCGCCGGGCAATCGGTAGTCGAGTGAGGTTTCGTCACCCGGGGCCGCCAACTTGAGCACCATTCGGAAGATCGCTCCTCCAGATGCCGGGCAGGTGCGGCCCACCCCGCCACGATCGCTGTGCGCGGTGCGCCTTCTTGGCGAGGCGCCTTCTCGTCGGCTCGGCGGCCGCTACGGGCCGGCCGGGCTGGTGCAGATGTTGGCCTGGCCGGCCGTGGCGTAGTAGATGTCGCCGGCCAGCTTCAGCGTGTAGCCCGGGCTGCTGTCGGGCACCAGGTGGCCGCCGTCGGTCACCGGCCCGCCCGACAGCGAGATGGTGCTGACGGTGAACAGCCGGGGGAAGGTGTCGAGCCCTTTCAGGAACAGGCGCAGCTGGCCGAAGGTGCCCGTCAGCGACAGGCTGCCGGGGATCTCCCACACCCCGCTGGGCCCCTTGGTGACCGCCCCCGGCGTGTAGCTGGGCGTGTTGGGGTCACCCGCGGCGTGGGCCAGGTTGGTGATGTCGACCAGGAACTCGGCCCCGTTGGGCGCGGTGGGGATCTCGGCCAGGTCCTTGGTCAACGTGGCGCAGTTGGCCTTCACGGTGCGCTGCTCGGCCTGCAAGGTGGCCAGCTGCTGCTGCAGCTGCACCGCCTGCTGCTGCAGCTGGGCCTTCTGGGCGCCGAGCTGGGAGGCCTTGTTGCCTTCGGGGGAGATCCAGGCCACGAACACCACCAGGGCGAAGACGACGGCGGCCGCTGCGATGACGACGGGGCGCTGGTAGCGCTTCAGCTGCTCGGCCATCAGAAGCTCGCGTTCTTGGCCAGGCTGCCCTGGGCGGTGATGGTGACGGGCGACGAGAACGACACGGTGGTGCCGCCGGCAGCCGGCGCGTTGGTGGCCGCCGGCGGGGCGGGAGCCACGAACATGGGCGGGCCCACCGCCTGCAACCAGGCCACCAGCGGGTCGTAGTGCGGGTCGTTGGCGAAGGTGCCCGACAGCGACAGGGTGAGCGAGCCGATGCCGCCGCCGGCCGGGCTGGTCGCCGCCGTGGTGCTCGACGAGGCGGGCGGGGCGCCGGCGGAGCCGGAGAAGGCGGTCACCTCCATGCAGCCGGCGGTGGGAGCCGGCAGGCAGGGGGTGTCCTTGGCCAGCTGGGTCAGCACCGCGTACCAGTCGGGGGCCTTGGCCGTGATGGCGTTCACCTCGGCCCGGGTGGTGTGCAGCACCTTGTTGGCTGCCACCACCGGGTCGTACTTGGGGATCTGGGCCTGGATCTGGGTGATGGTGGCGGTGGCTTGGGCCACGGCGTGCTGGTCGCTGCGGACCTGCAGGTAGCGCAGGGCGCTGGCCGCCGCCACCAGCACCACCACCACCACGGCGGCGATGGCGGTCCAGCGGGTCACGGTGCGGATGAAGGCCCGCTGCAGCACCTCGGGGGGCACCAGGTTGAACTTGCGGATGGAGTCGTCTGGCTGGGGCAGAGCCAGGCCGATGGGGGCGGCCAGCACCGGGTCGATGGCCGCGGCCTGGTCGGGGTGCAGCTCCAGGCGCGACAGGTCGAGGCGGGCCAGCGGCGACACGGCGTCGACGGGGATCCGCACCTGGGCCTGCAGCTGTTCGATGAGGCCCCGCAGGCGCGACCCGCCGCCGGTGATCAGCACCCGGGAGATCGGCTGGCGGCCGGGGAGGGCGGCGAAGTACTGGATGGAGTTGCGGACCTCGGTGATCAGCTCGGTGATGTGGCCCTGCACCGCCCGCTCGGCCGCCTGCACCTGCGGCAGGTCGTCACCCAGGCGGCGCTTGATGGCCTCGGCGTCGGGCAGCGGCAGATCGAGGGCCGAGGCGATGGCGGCCGTCGCCGCGTTGCCGCCGGTGCCGATGGTCCGGACGAACTGGGGCCGGCTCTGCTGGTGGACGACCACCACCGTCAGCCCGGCACCGACCGACACGATGGCCTCGGGCTGGTCGTTGTCCCCCTGGTCGACCAGGGCCCGCACCAGGGCCGAAGAGACCAGGTCGACCCCTTCGACCTGCAGGTCGGCCTTCTCGGCCGCCCCCACCACCCCGTCGACGATGTCGCGGTGGGCGGCGGCCACCAGCACCCGGCGCATGCGGGCCCCGTCGGGCGCCTGGTAGTCGGCCAGCACCTGGGCCGACAGGATGGTCTTGTCGGGGGGGAAGGGGATGACCTCCTCGGACTGGAACCGCACCGCCGAGTCGACCTCGTCGTCGGGGACGAAGGGCAGGTCGATCTCGCGGGTGATGGCCCGCAGCCCGGCCAGGCCGACCACCACGGTGCGGGCGGTGAACTTGCCGTTGACCCACAGCCGGCCGATGGCGTCGGCCACCGCCGACTGGTCTTGCACCTCCCCGTCGACGATGGCGCCCGGCGGCAGGCCCACCTGGCCGAAGGCCAGCAGGGCAGGGGGTTCGGACCCGAGGTCGAGCTCGGCGGCGCGCACCGCGCTGGCGCCGACGTCGAGGCCTACAACGTGTGGCATCGGTCAGTTCCCCTCAACCGTCGTCCCCCTCCGGCGTCGGCCTCGGCACGGGCCGATCCCGCCAGGCGCCAAAAGTTGTGTCACTGTAGCCTGACAGGAACCGGGGGAGGCGGATGTTCCGCTGTTGTCTCCGGTATCTCCGGCATCCCGAGGGCAGACCTTGAGCGCCGCTCACGCTGCGTGGCGGGGAGGGCCAGCACCTGCACCAGCACCAGGCCGCCGACCACCGCCGTCCACCACGGCGCCCAGCCCGGCAACCGGACGTTGCCGATGTAGGTGACGAAGACGGCCAGGGCGACGGCGGCCCCGATGCGCAGCCGCCCGGCTCCCACCACCGCCGCCACCAGGGCCAGCGCCAGCGCCGGCCACACGTAGTAGGGGACCATCACCGACTCGGTGAGGCTGCGCAGGGCCAGGGCCGCCGCCGCCGCCCACACCAGGGTGACGTCGTCGACGCGGCGGCGCCGGCACCACCAGCCGACCCCGGCGGCCAGCGCCACCGCCGCCAGCCGGCCCGGCCCGGCGGCCACGGCCAGGTTGCGCCCGGTGCCGCCCAGCACCGGCGCCGTCCAGGTCCAGGGGGTGACGTGGTCGACGCGGGGGAAGTTCGGCTGCGCCACGATGGCGTGCACCGTGGCGTGGAGGTTGGCGGCCAGAGGCACGGCCAGCAGGGCGGCAGCCGGCAGCGCGCTGCGCGCCAGCAGCGGCACCATGGCCCGCCACGGCACCCGGGCCAGCACCACCGGCAGCGCCAGCACCACCAGCGGCTGCACGGCCATGGCCGCGCCGAACAGCCAGCCCGCCCCCACCCAGCGGCGGTCGAGGGCGAGGACCAGGCTGTAGACGGCCAGGCCCACGGCCACGGCGTCTTCGGGATGGCCCCACACCACGTCCACGTTGGCCAGCACCAGCCCGCCGGCCACGGCCAGCACCAGCCGCCGACCGCGGCCCACCCCCAGCCGTTCGGCCAGGGCGTCGCAGGCGAACAGGGCCACGGCGCTGAGCAGCATCTCGTAGGGGCCCAACGCCAGCCAGGCGGTCGGATGGGGCAGCGGATAGGGGAAGTTCTCGCTGAGCCTCAGAGCGCCGGTCACCATGGCCATGGGGGCGAGGGCCAGCAGGATGCCAGGAAAGGTGACCAGCCCGCCGTGGGCGGCGTAGATGCCGCCGAAGTCGCCCCAGCCGATGAAGTGGGCGGCCCGGTAGGTTCCCCACAGGTCGCCGGGCACCGACCACAGCCGCAGGTGCCCCGAGCGGTAGGTGAAGACGATGGGGTAGGCGGTGCCGAGCCCGGCGGTCAGCACCGCCACCCCCAGCGGCCAGGCCCGGCGCCGCAGCCGGTCGCGCAGCCAGGCCCCGGCGGCCGTCATGTCAGCTGGTGGGGATGTGCTTGATGTAGTCGAACATGGGCAGGTACATGCTGACCACCATGACCCCGACGCCGGCGCCCATCACCACCGTCAGCATCGGCTCCAGCAGCGAGGTGAGGTTCTCGACGGTGTTGGCCACCTCGTCGTCGTAGAACTTGCCCACCCGCTGCAGCATCTGGTCGAGGGCGCCGGTCTGCTCACCGACCTCCACCATCTGCACCACCAGCGGCGGGATGATGTCCTCGTGCTCACGCAGCATGTCGGCCAGGCTGCGCCCCTCCCGCACCCCGGCCTTGGCCTGCTGCAGGGCCACGCCGAGCACCCGGTTCCCGCAGGTCTCGGTGGCGATGTCGAGCGACTCGAGGATGGGGACGCCCGACTGGACCAGCGAGGCCAGCACCGAGGTGAAGCGGGCCAGCGCCACCTTGTGGATCAGGTCGCCGAACACGGGGGGACGCAGCTTCAACCGGTCCCACTTCATGCGGCCGTCCTCGGTGCGGATCCACCGGCGCACCAGCGCCACGGCGACGATGACGACGGCTGCCACCACCACCGCCCACGGGCTCAGGACGATGCTCGAGATCTTGATGATGATGCGGGTCGGCAGCGGCAGCTTGGCGTTCAGCTGGGCGAACAGGTTCTTGAAGGTCGGCACGATGAAGATCAGCAGCGCCAAGAAGATGACCACCATCACCGACAGCACCACCGCCGGGTAGGTCATGGCCGAGCGGATGGTGCGGTTGAGGTTGGCCTGCTTCTCGGTGGTGGAGGCCAGGTCGGCCAGCACCAGGTCCAAGGTGCCGCCGGCCTCTCCGGCCTGCACCATGGTGACGAACAGCTCGCTGAACACCTTGGGGTGCCTGGCGCAGGCCTGCGACAGCGACGAGCCGCGCTCCACGTCGAGGCGCACCTCGCCCAGCACCCGGGCCAGCTCCTTGTTCTCGACCTGGGTGACCAGGATCGACAGGGCCCGCACCACCGACAGGCCCGACTCCACCATGGTGGCCAGCTGCCGGGTGGCGACGGCGATCTCCATCAGCTTCACCCGGTTGGTCAGCCCGGGGATGGTGATCTCCATGCGGGCGCTGACCTTGGACTTCTGCTTCACCGAGATGGGCAGGTAGCCCATGTCGCGCAGCTTGGAGACGACCAGCTGCAGGCTGTCGCCTTCGAGCTGGCCCTCCACCAGGTTGCCCGACCGGTCGCGGACCTTGTAGTCGAACGTCAACGCCACGTGGGCTCCTAGGAGTTGAGGTGGTTGCGGAGGTCGTCCTCGTTGCGGCCGCGGTCGAAGGCCACCGCCTCGGTGATGCGACCCTCTTTGACCAGCCTGGCCAGCCCCTGGTCCATGGTCTGCATGCCGTGCTGGGCGCCGGTCTGCATCAGCGAGTAGATCTGGTGGGTCTTGTTGGTCCGCACCAGGTTGCGCACCGCCGCGGTGCACACCATCACCTCGCAGCAGGCCAGCCGGCCCGAGCCGTCGGCGGTGGGGACGAGCTGCTGGGTGACGACCCCTTCGAGGGCGGCGGCCAGCATGGTGCGGATCTGCTCCTGCTGGCTGGTGGGGAAGACGTCGACGATGCGGTCGATGGTCTGGGGGGCGTCCTGGGTGTGGAGGGTGCCGAACACCAGGTGGCCGGTCTCCGCCGCGGTGAGGGCCATGGAGATGGTCTCCAGGTCGCGCATCTCGCCGACCATGATGACGTCGGGGTCCTCGCGCAGCACCCGGCGCAGCGCCTCGGAGAACGACTCGGTGTCCTGGCCCACCTCGCGCTGGTTGACGATGGAGCGCTTGTGGTTGTGGAGGAACTCGATGGGGTCCTCGATGGTGATGATGTGCAGCGGCTTGGACCGGTTGATGATGTCGACCAGCGCGGCCAAGGTGGTCGACTTGCCCGACCCGGTGGGGCCGGTCAGCAGCACCAGCCCGCGGCGCAGCTCGGTGAAGCCGCGGACCGACTCGGGGATCCCCAGCGCCTCGAAGGCGGGGATCTCGTGGGGGATGGCCCGCAGCACGGCGGCCAGCGTGCCGCGCTGCTGGAAGACGTTGACGCGGAAGCGGCCCACCCCGGGGATGGAGTGGGAGGTGTCGAGCTCCTTGTGCTCTTCGAAGCGTTCGCGCAGCGACTGGGGGAGGATCCCGAACACCATGTCGCGGATCTGCTCGTGGTTGAGCACCGGGCAGCCTTCGATGGGTCGCACCGCCCCGTGGAGGCGGATGCAGGCCGGCATGCCGGCGGTGAGGTGCAGGTCCGAGGCCCCGACCCCGACGGCGTAGCGCAGCAGGTCGTCGATGTGCAGCGGGGTGCCGTCGGCCGTGGCGGCGGGGGGGGCGCCGGCGGCGGCCTCCACCGGCGCCGGGGCGTCGACGGCGAGTGCTGTCGGCTCCGCCGCCGCCGCGTCGAGGGCGTCGAGCACCTGGTCGATGGCGGTGGCGTCGGCCAGCACCGGGGCCACCACATAGCCCAGCATGGCCGACAGCGACCGCAGGTCGTCGGTGTCGGGCGGTTCGGCGAAGGCTACCACCAGCTGCTCGCCTTGGAGCCGGTGACCCACCGCCCCGTACTCGCGGCCGAGCACGGCCGGCAGCGCGCCCAGGGCGCCGGCA
>JAJZNB010000094.1 GCA_021848085.1 Actinomycetes bacterium | reverse complement strand
GCTGGCCGACTGGGGGGTGCCGCTGGCCGAGGGGCTGGCCGCCGAGGTGACCCGTCTCGAAGCCGCCGGTTGCACGGTGGTCGGCGTCGCCGCCGACGGGAGGGCCTTGGGCCTCATCGCCGTCGCCGACCGGCTGAAGGCGACCAGCCGCCAGGCCGTGGCCGACCTGCGCGCCCTGGGGCTGACCCCGGTGCTGCTCACCGGCGACAACGAGCGCGCGGCCCGGGCCGTGGCGGCGGAGGTGGGCATCGACCGGGTCCTGGCCGGGGTGCTGCCCGAGGACAAGGCGGCCGAGGTCGCCCGCCTGCAGCAGGCCGGCGAGGTGGTGGCCATGGTCGGCGACGGCGTCAACGACGCCCCCGCCCTGGCCAGAGCCGACCTCGGCCTGGCCATCGGGACCGGCACCGACGTCGCCATCGAAGCCTCCGACATCACCCTGGTCGCCGGCGACCTGCGCGCCGCGGTGGACGCCATCCGCCTGTCGCGGCGCACCCTGCGCACCATCAAGGGCAACCTGGTGTGGGCCTTCGGCTACAACGTGGCCGCCATCCCCCTGGCTGTGGCCGGGGTGATCAACCCGATCATCGCGGCGGCGGCCATGGCCTTCTCGAGCGTGTTCGTGGTCACCAACTCGCTGCGCCTGCGGCGCTTCCGCCCGGGCGGGGTGCCCCGATGAGCGGCACCTCCCCGGCCGGCGCCGGCGCGCCCCACCCCTCTCATCCGGCCGCAGCGACCGACGGCCCGCCCTACGGGTACGTCGCCGACAAGGACGCTCTGGTGAAGCGGATGCGCCGCATCGCCGGCCAGGCACGCGGCATCGAGAAGATGATCACCGACGACCGCTACTGCATCGACATCCTCACCCAGATCGCCGCGGTGACCACCGCCCTCGAAGCCGTGGCCGGCCTCATCCTCGACGACCACGTCAACCACTGCGTGCGCCACGCCCTCACCTCCGGCGACGATGCCACCGCGGCGGCCAAGACCAAGGAGCTGCTCGAAGCCGTCCACCGCTTCACCCGCACCCGCTGACCGGGTCGGTCCTCGGCGGGTGGCAGGCGGCCTCGACGACCCGGCCGGCCGGACCGGCCGCCTCGGGCCTGGTGGTCTGGCCCGGAGCGCCGCCCCCCTCCTGATGCGGCGACGAGAGGGTACGGTGCTCGGGTGGAAGACGTCACTGCGGCCTCGACGGCGCTGCGGCGCTTTGCGGTCTGTTCCCCCACTGCACCAGGAGAGCCCCGCCATGCCCATTGACGACCAGGTTCCCGAAGCCGACGCGGCCGAGCAGCGCGAGGAGGTGGAGACCTCCGCTCCCGTCGCCGGGGCGCCCCAGGTGCCGGCCGACGCCGACGAGGCGGACGTGCAGGAGCAGGCCCAGGTGGTCGAGGTCGACCAGCGGCTGGAACCGGCCCCCCGGTCGGCGGAGACCCCTGAGGCAGACTGGCTCGAGCAGTCGGTGGCCGAGCCCCTCGACGACGACCGGCGCTGACCTCGGCCGGCGGGCCCCCGGGACCCGGTGCCCGCCGACAAGGTGCCCGCCGATCGGGGTGCCAGCCGATCGGGGTGCCAGCCGACCAAGGTGCCCGCCGATCGGGGTGCCCGCCGATCGAGGTGTCAGTGGATCAGGGCGCTGCGGCGACGCCCGATGGCTACCCGCAGGGTGCTGGCGGCTTCCCGCACCACGGCGGCAGGAACCCCGAACTGGCCGTGCTCCACGCGCCGCAGCGCGTCCTCGAGGGCGCCGCGGCGCCCGCCGGCCAGCCGGACCAGGATGGCCGCCCGGTGCTGGCGGGTCTCGGTGCTGTCGACCAGGGCCAGCGCCAGCGACCGGGCCGCCAGCAGGTCCGGCAACGACGGGACGTGGGGCCGCTCCATGTGGTCTTCGGGCTCGGCCCGGTGCTCGTCCGGGGGCCTGTCCGGCATCGGTTGGTCCGGGGTGCTGTCCGCCATCGGCTGCCTCCAGGTGGCAGGACGGATCGGCGGTTGCTGTCACCGTCACGGGCGCCCCGGGCGGGAGCCCTTGCTGGCAGTGTCCGACGGGAGACGACGACGCCCCAGGGTCGAAGGTCCCCGGGGCAGCCCCTGCCGGCGGGGATCGAAGCGCCGGTCAGCCCCTGGCCTGCGGGTCTTGCTCCGCGTCGTCGGCTGGCTGCGCACCGACGAGCACCGCCGGCGCGACGGTCAGCTCTCCCCGCATCACCGCCTGCCACTGGTGGCGGTCCTGGTGGCGTTCACGGCGGCGCTCGAGGCGTGCTTTGGGCGGCTCGTGGAGCAGCTGCCACCAGCCGAAGCCGGCGAACCCGGCGAACACCGGCCACTCGAAGGTGTAGAACCAGCTGAGCCCGTTGCCTCCCAAGGCGCGGTGCAGCTGCCACCATCCGGCGATCAGGCACCCGCCGGCGACCACCACGAGCAGAAGGTGCAGCAGCAAGGCTCGCGGCCCCAACCACCGGCGCAACACGCGGCCTACCTTACGCCGTACCCTGCCGGTGAGGAAGGGCCGGTGAGGGAGGGGGGTGGACGGCACCGCGACCAGCCCGGGCGGCGGGCACTTGCGTGAGAATTGGTTGACGATGCAGGAAGACCCCGCGTAGCTTTCGTGTTCAAATCTCCACGCCCGTGTCAGGCGGCGTGGTCAGGTTGGGGAGGCGAGTTGGGGAGGGAACGGGTTGTCGTTCGGCGTGCTTGAACGGGGGCGAGGTGCGCCATGAGCCGAGGAGCGCGACTCGCGCTGGTGTCGGTGCTGTTCGCCGGGGCGGTGGGGCTGATGGTCTTTGCCGGCATGTCTTACCTGCGCCGGAACCCGCCGAACGTCGACTACATCGCCGGCCACGTCCCCGGCACGCCCGTGCATCTGACCCTGCAGACGGTGGGGACCATGGGCCACGGCGCCCATCCCACCTGGGTCTCGTACCTGGCCAAGGCCCCCGACGGGCGATGGGTTCATTCGACGCTGTGGCAGCTTCCTGCCCACACCAGGATCGACGTCACCCTCTACGAGTACGACGGGGCGACGCCGCTGCGCAACCAGACCTACGGTCGGGTCACCGGTGTCGGCACCAGCTACCGCGTCAATGGTCGCCGCATGAGCGTCATCAAGGCTGACTCCACCAGCACCGGTGTCGCCCACACCTTCACCGTGCCCCGGATGGGGATCAACATCCCCCTCTACGCGGTGCCGTCCAGCGCCAAGAACACGTGCTCGGTCGCGCCGTGCCACCGCTCCACCTCGGCACACGAGGTCATCACCTTCCACTTCAACTCGGGGGCTCCCGGGCAGTACCGCTGGCAGTGCTTCATCCCCTGCGGGGCGGACTGGCTCGACGGCAACGGAGGACCGATGCAGACCATCGGGTATATGGGAGGCTTCTTGAAGGTGAGCGCATGACCGCCACCGGCTCCAGCGCCAGCCCCACTCCGACCGTGGCGGAAGACGACGGCAGGCGCCATTGGCCGACGTTGCTGGTCGTCGTGCTGATCGGCACCGCCATCATCGAGCCCATCTTGTGGTTCGTGCTGCGGGTTCACATGCCTCCGGGACGCGAGTCGACTGCGGCGAAAGGCGACCAGTTCGACGCCACCGTGCTGACCATGATGGCGAGCCCGGTGGTGATCGCCGTCGTCGGCTACTTCATCTACGCCATCATCGTCTGGCGCCAGCCGAAAGACGGCCCGCTGCTCGACGGACCGCCGATCCGGTCGAACCTCAAGGTGCAGGTGGCCTGGATCGTCATCACCTCCGGGATCGTGATGGGTGCATTCGTGTTCGGGACCTACGAGCTGATCGTGCCGGCTGGTGCCGGCGGAGGGGAGGGGCCCAGCCCGATCTGGACGCCGTCGTCGAACACGATCCTGCCCGTGCAGGTGATCGGGCAGCAGTGGGAGTGGACGTACCGCTACCCGACGTACGGGGGGTTCGAGACGACGCAGCTCGTCCTGCCCGACCACACCCAGATCGCCTTCCACGTCACGTCGCTCGACGTGATCCACGACTTCTGGGCCTACCAGCTGGGCGTGAAGGCCGACGCCAACCCGGGCATCGACAACGTCGCCTTCGCCAAGACACGGCAGACCGGAAAGGTGACCGTCCGCTGTGACGAGCTGTGCGGGATCTGGCACGGGGCCATGTACAACTATGGCCACGTCGTCAGCAAGACAGCGTTCAACAGCTGGGCGAAGACCACGGAGAAGAAGCTGGCGCCGCTGACCAAGCTCCTCCCGAAGTTCTCGTGGACCTACAACCCCTCCGCCAACGGGGCCGGAGGCCACTACTACCCGAGCCAGCTTCCCACCAGCCCCCAGCAGTCCTATGGCAACGGTTCATCTGGACCTGAAGGCAACCTGCCGGGGGTGAAGGTGTCGAGCGCGGGGCTGCCCCGTGGCTGACCGCCGCCGCCGGCCCCCTCGGCCGGTCCCACCGCTCACCGACAGCCCCACCAGGAGGTTCAGCCGATGGCGATGACCGAACAGGCGCGGGTAGGCGCCGGCCAGGTCGGCCGGATCACCGCCATCGAACCCCCGCGCCGGCCGTGGCTGAGCCAGAACATCTTCACCGCGCTGATCGGCGCCGTGGCCGGGTACTTCCTCGGGCACCTCATCGGCAACGTCATCGCCGGCAACTACCCGGTCGTCACCACCATGGGCGTGAACAACGTCTCCATCACCTTGGGCCTGGTGCTGGCGGTGGTCGGCTGGCTGATCGGGATCGGCGCGTTCAACTACGCGGCGGCGAAGGTGGTCGGACTGGAGCCGGCCAAGGAAGAGGAGTCCGTCGGCTGGCAGCGGTACTTCAAGATGACCCTCGACCACAAGGTCGTCGGGCTCCAGTACCTGATCGCCGTCCTCGGCTTCTTCTTCACCGCTGGGCTGTTCGCGGAGGCGTTCCGGACCGAGCTGCTCACCCCGTACACCCACGTCTTCGGTCCCGACATCTACCTGCAGCTGGTCAGCGAGCACGGCACGATGATGATGATGACGGCCACCTCGTTGGTGGTGGGACCGTTCGGCAACTATCTGGTGCCCCTCATGATCGGTTCCCGGGGGATGGCGTTCCCTCGGATCGAGGCGGCGTCGCTGTGGATCTTCACCGCCGGCTACGGCGTCATCCTCACCGCGCCGATCTACGGGGGCTTCAACACCGGGTGGACCGGTTACGCACCGCTGCAGACCCAGGACAAAGGCGGCATGGACGCCTACCTGGTGGGGTTCGCCGTCATCGGCACCGGCATGATCCTCAACGGGTTCAACCAGATCGTCACCATCACCAACATGCGGGCGCCAGGCATGCGCTGGAGCCGCCTGCCCATCTTCGCCTGGTCGATGCTGGCCACCTCGTTCCTGTTGACGTTAGCCACCCCGGTGCTGTTCTGCGGCGTCTACCTGGGGGCGCTCGACCGCACCGCGCAGACGGCGTTCTACGTGAACACCCACGGCGGGAGCAGCTACCTGTGGGAGAACCTCTTCTGGTTCTTCGGTCATCCCGAGGTGTACATCATGGCGCTCCCCGGGTTCGGCCTGGTTGCCGAGATGCTGCCGGTGTTCACTCGGAAACCGCTGTTCGCCTACAAGGTGGGGGCCGCCGGCATGTTCGGCGTGGCGCTGCTCAGCTTCTTCGTCTGGCAGCACCACCTGTTCCAGAGCGGCATCAACCCCGACATGCGGCCGCTGTTCATGCTCTCCACCGAGCTGATCTCGATCCCCACCGGGTTCATCTACCTCGTCGGCATGGGTACCTTGTGGCGGGCGCGAATACGGTTCACCATCCCGATGCTGTTCTGCCTGGCGCTGTACTTCAACTTCCTGATCGGCGGCATCACCGGGGTCTACCTGTCCGACGTGCCGGTCAACGTGACGGTCCACGGCAGCTTTTTCGTGCTGGCGCACTTCCACTACACCATCATGGGCGGGCTCGTGTTCGCCTTCTTCGGTGCCATCTACTACTACCTGCCGAAGATCGCCGGCCGCATGCTCAACGACACGCTCGGCAAGATCCACTTCTGGATGATGTTCGTCTTCTTCAACCTGACGTTCTTCCCGCTGCTCATCGTCGGGTTCTTGGGCATGCCCCGGCGGGTGTTCGAGTACGCGCCGCGGCTCCAGACCCTCAACGACATCGCCACCGTGTCCGACTACCTGCTCGGCCTGTCGTTCGTCGTGTTCGTCGCCAACTTCGTCTACTCGATGTGGATCAATCCGAAGCCGGCGCCGCAGAACCCGTGGCAGTCGAGGGGGCTCGAATGGCAGGTGCCGACGCCGGTCCCCTTCAACAACTTCGACCGGCTGCCGGTGATCATGGCGGACCCCTACCACTACGGCGAAGCGGACCCGCTGCCGGTGGCGGACCTGCGCGGCGGAGGAGCCCTGGCCGCGCTGGCCGCCGAAGGCGTCGCCCCCTTCGACGCCTACCTGCCCGTCGAGGGGCCTGCCCCAGGCGAGGTGAGGTCCGAGCCGGGGCCGGTCACAGGAGCCGAAGCGGGACCCGCGGCCAGCGGCGGCCACCACGTCACCGCCGTGCTCGACGCTCCCGACGAGGAGGTCTGACATGGCAGATGGTCCGGTGACCGGTCCCAGCACCCCTCCGGTCATCACCGACGAGCTCGACGCCGCCGCCGAAGCCGAATTCGAGCTGCAGGGCGTCGAAGGATCGATCTGGACCGGCACCCGGCTGCTCATCGGGGTGGTCACCTTCTTGTGGGCGGGTCTCGGCTTTGCCTACTTCTACCTGCGAGAGTCCGACAGCCAGACCTTGTGGAGGCCGCATCACGTCACGCCGTCGACCCTGCTCGGCACGCTGATCGCCCTGTCGGTGGTGGTCGGGGCGGCGCTCGCCGGCTACGGCCGGTCCAACCTCCGTCAAGGGCGGTACCTCGACTGGGCGGTGTCGGCATGGGCGACGGTCGGGTTCGGCGTGCTGGCTGCCGGGCTGCAGATCTGGGAGCTGACCCGGCTCGGCTTCCTGCCCGGCCTGTCCGGCTACACGTCGGTCTTCATCGGCTTCGCCCCGCTCAACATCGCCTTCATCGCCGGGGGCACCTACTGGATCGAGACGTCGGCGGCCAGGGCGCTGCGCCTGCGGGCCGTGCTGGCCGACACCGGCGGGCTCGGGCTCTCCCCGCTGAGCGACGCTCGGGTGTTGCGGGCCAACATCGAAGGCGTCACCTATTTCTGGTGGTACATGGCGCTCATCGAGGTGCTCTTCTGGGCGCTCTTCTACCTGCTGTGAGTGGGTCCGGCCCGGCTGGCGCTGGGCACGGGCCGGCGGCGGCCGGCTCTGGGCACGGGCCGGCGGCGGCCGGCTCTGGGCACGGGCCGGGCCTGTCGGTGGTCGTGCGCGGAACGGGGCTGTCGGTGGCCAAGGGGTCCAACCGGTCGGAGGGTCAGCGGTGATCATCGTGTCGCACTGGTCGGCGCCGTGGACGGTGCTGGTGCCCATGGCGGTGGTGGCGGTGCTCCACGGGCGCGGCCTGGCGGCGATGGGGCTGGGGGACCGCCGTCGCGGCCTGCGGCCCCGGGACCGTCGCCGCCGCCAGCAGGCCGTCCTGTTCTGGGGGGGCCTGGCGGCCCTGGTGGTCGCGCTGGCGTCACCGCTCGACTACTGGTCCGCCATCGACTTCTGGCCCCACATGCTGCAGCACCTGGTGCTGGTCTACGTGGCCGCCCCGCTCGTCGTGCTGGGGGCACCGTGGCTGGCCCTGATCCGGGGTCTGCCGGCCCGCCCCCGCCGGGCCTTCCTACGGTTCTTCTACCGGCAGCCGGTCGGTTCAGGCATACGGACGTCGCTGCGGGTCCTGGCGCAGCCGGTGGTGGCCACCGTCGGTTTCCTCGTCCTGTTCCTCACCTGGCATCTGCCGGTGCTGTTCGACGCCACCTTGCACAACCAGGTGATCCACGACTTCGAGCATCTCTGCTTCTTCGGGGGCGGCATGTGGCTCTGGTCCCAGCTGGTGGGCTCCTACCCGTACCAGCCCCGCTGGGAGCCGGTCACCCGGGTATGGCTGATCGCCGGCGTGCTGTTCGTCAACTGGATGCTCGCCATCGCCATGGCCTTCGCCCGCAACCCGTGGTACCCCGCCTACGGGCAGGTACGGGTGCCGCACATGGGGCTGCTGGCCGACCAGAGCTTGGCTGCGGCGTGCATGTGGGTGCTGCCCATGATCCCGCTGGGCATCGCGACCTTCCGCTGCCTCAACGTGTGGCTCGCCCGAGACGGCGACGACGACGCGCGGCTGCAGGTGATGATCGCCCAGACACGGGCGGCGATGCTACGGACGAAGAGCCAACCATGAGGAGCACGGCCCAATGGACATCCCAATGGACATCGTTGCCTACGTCGGCGGAGGGGCCCAGATCGGCACTGCCCAGGTGCTCACCTTCGCCATCCCCATCGGGGTGCTGGGGGTCGTCACCTTCTGGGGGGTCTTCCAGCGACCCGGGCGGCACAAATTCGGTCCGCCCCGGCGTGTTCCGGGGGCGGCGCGCCCGGTTCCGGAAGACACCTCCGCCTCCGAGCACAGCCGCTGAGCCCGACGAGGGCGGCAGGGGGCTCGGGGGGACCGTGCCATGACCGGGGCGCTGGTGGGTGTGGCCGTGGTCGCTCTGTGCCTCCTCCGCTTCGAGCTCCGCTGGCGCCAGCAGGCTCCGATGCCGGCTTGGCGCCGTCGCGGCGCGTGGCTTGCCGCCTTGGCGGCCGCGGTGGCCTTCGTGCCCCCGTTGGCGACGCAGGTTCCGGCCGCGCTGTGGGCGCAGAGCCTCCAGTTCTCGCTGCTGGCCTTCGCCGTCCCCCCCTTGGTCGTCCTCGCTGCCGGTGCGCCCAACGCCGGCGCCGGCCTGGCTGCCAGGTGGCTGTCCGCCCGGGGACCGGTGGTCGTCGTGGCCTACCTGCTGGTGACGGTCGCCTGGCGGATGCCCGGGCTGGTGGACGCCACGGCCCACGTGTCGGGGCTGGCTGTCGTGGAAGCCGCCACCTTGGTCGTCCTCAGCGGACCGTTCTGGTCGGCGCTGATCGGGCCGGTGGGGCAGCAGACCCCGCCGCCGCGGCGGATGGCTCTGGCCGCGGTCGGTGCCTGGTGGGTGTGGATCTTGGCGTTCGCCGTCGGTTTCGCCAGCCACGCCTGGTATCCCGCCTTCGCCCGGCAACAGCGCGGCCAGCTCGGTGTCGTGGACTCCCAGGAGCTGGGGGTGCTGATCATATGGCTGTCCAGCGGAGCCGCCTTCGTCCCGGTGGTGTTCACCAGCCTTGTCGCCTGGCTCGATGGCGAGGAACGGGCCGGCGACCTCGAACGGCAGCGTTGGTCTCGTGTCCGACGGCCGCGACCCGCAGGGGCGGTGCGGCTGAGCGGCGGGTCAGTGCTGGGCGGCGCCGGTGACCGCTGAAGACCCGGGGGCGGGTCCCGCGGCGGCTGGCCACCTCGGCGTGCTCGCCGCGGCGGGTGCCGCCGGGGGTGGCTGGCCGGCGGGACCGCTCGACGTGGCGGACACCTCGGAGCGCCCGACACCGGCCGGAGCGGGGTTGGGCGGCACTGGCGCGGCCGCCGCCGGCCCGGGCCGCTTGCCGTGGTACCGGAGGCGGAGCTGGCTGTGGGCGGTGGCGGTGGTGCTGATCGTGGCGGTGGCGGTGGTGCTCGACCTTCCCGGCCGCAATACGCCGGCGCTGCGCCGCACGGATCTCGCCAACTTCATCTCGGGCCTCGACACGCAGGTCGGCCAGTGCAACGCCGGGCTCCACGACGCGCTGAGCGCCTACCGTGACGCCGTCTTGCCCCGCCCGAAGCTGCCGATGTCGACCGCCGCCGGCTACACCGCAGACGGCATCGCCGCCTGCAGCTTCACCAACTCGGGCATCGTCGCCCTCGGAAGCCAGCAGGCTCCTCGGACCCTGTTGCCCTTCGGTGTCGGCAGCATCCCCGCCCAGCTCGGCCTGTGGGCCGACTACCAGGCCTTCACCACCCTGCAGGACCTGAAGGTGGTGATCGCCGAGCATGGGGCTCCGGCCGCCATCGCCATCTTCGACACCCGGGTGGCGGCCCTTGACGCCCAACGGAGCCGGGTCGAGGACCAGATCGTCCGGGCCGAGCACCGCATGGGCGCCAAGCCCAGCCTGCTCCCGCTCACCGACGTGTCGCCACTGCCGGTCCCGGCCGGTGGCGGCCGAACATGACCGCGCTCTTGGCGGCAGGCGAGCCAGCCGCCACACTGTGAAGGTGGACGGGACCGCTACCAACGATCGGCGGCGCCAGGTTCCCGAACCGGGTGGCGGCCTGGCCGGGATGCCCGATCCAGCAGGCGGTGCCGCTGGTGTCCGGGCGCCGTCGTTGTTGCGGCGGCACCTCGGCCTGGTGTCGGCGGCTGCCGTCGGCTGCGTCGGCGTGGCCGGGATCGCCGCCTACGCCGCCTCCGCCGGGGCGGGAGGTGCCACCGGCTCAACGGCCACGGTGACCTCCGGACCCGGCCAAGGGCTCCCCGTGCTGCAAGCCGGGAGGCTGGCACCGCTGTTCCGGCTGCCGCGCCTCGGTGGTGGTGCCCCTGTCGCCCTGGCGGCCGACCGGGGGCATCCGGTCGTGCTCAACTTCTTCGCCTCGTGGTGCCCGGACTGTCGGGCCGAGCTGAGAGCATTCGGAGTCGTGTCTCGCCGTGCAGGAAGCCACGTCGACTTCGTCGGCGTCGACACCAACGACCCGACCCCCTCGGAAGCGATCTCGCTGCTTCGCGCCGCCGGCGACACCTATCCCGTCGGGGTCGACGCCAACGCCACCGTGGCCAACGGCCGCTACCTGGTGGAGGCCCTGCCCACGACGGTGTTCATCTCGGGGTCCGGCCACATCGTCGGGCAGGTGTTCGGCCCGCAGACCGTCGGCAGCCTCACCCGGTGGGTCGATCGGCTCGCCGCGCCCACCGGCGGGCGGCGCTCCTCCCCTCGGGCCCGGTCCGTCGCGTCGCACGGACCCGGTGAGCCATGAGCGACACGACCGCTCCGCCGGCGGAGACCACCTCGACGGTGGGTTCGGGGCCATCGGGCGGTCCGCCCCGGGGCGGCGCTGGCGGCGGGACACCACCTCGTCGGCTGTCGTCGGCGCGCTGGCGCCAGCGGTTGACCGTCGTGCTGGTGCTGGCCCTGGCGGGCTGCGCCGGAGCGGGTGGGGGAGTGTGGCTCGCCGACCATCGCGGGGCCGGCACCCCGACGCTCAGCGACGTGATGGGCCTGTCCACGCTACCCCCGGTGGCGGCGCCTGGGTTCACCCTGACCGACCAGAACGGTCAGGTGGTCTCGCTGTCGGCGTTGCGGGGTCGGGCGGTGGTCCTCAACTTCTTCGACGACCGGTGCATCGACATCTGCCCACTCATCGCCCAGGAACTGGTGGCCGCGGCGCACCGGCTCGGCGCCACGGCCGACCAGGTGGCCTTCGTAGCCGTGAACGTCAACGCCGCCCATCCTTCGGTGTCAGCGGTCCGCCAGTTCACGAACGAGCACGGGCTCCAAGCACTGCACGACTGGTACTACCTGACCGGCCCGCCGGCAGCCCTGCGAGCCGTCTGGGATGCCTACAACGTCAGCGTGCAAGTCGATCCCGCGACAGGCAGCGTCTTCCACACCACCCCGATGTACTTCATAGGGCGCCGCGGCCGCGAGCGGGCGATCGCCGCTCCCGGCGGCCAGACCCTGCCCAACGGCCGGGGCAGGCTCCCTCCCGGCCAGCTGCAGCAGTGGGCGACCGGCATCGCCCGCGAAGCCCGGCTCCTCCTCGCCCGTTGAGCTGTGGTGGCTGACCGACGTGTGCTCCCGTCCGCCGACGGGCCGGGGACCCCCGACGTGCCCGGGACCCCCGACCGGTCCGGTGCTCAAGAGGGCGGTGGGCCGCTCCCCCGGGCAGGTGGCGTGCCCCGGGCAGGCGGCGTGCCGCGGGCTCCGATCGGCGGCGGCGCTTTCGGGCGCCCTCGGTCCCGCGCCCGGCGAGGTGCTGCCGGTGCGGCATCGACCGTGGTGCCGACGGACGTCACCACGACCACTCGTCGGACGGTTCGGATGATCGTGGCTGGACTGCTCGTGCTGGTCGTCGGAGGGGCAGTGGCGGGCACCGCGCTCAGGCAGCCGCCGCCCAAGGTGCTCAGACCAGCACCCGTCACCGTTCCGGTGCCGGGAGCGTCCGCCACGCCGTTGCCGGCCAGCAGCGCCCAGCTGATGGGGCTCGTCCCGCTGAAGGGGCCCGCCCCCAGCTTTGCTCTCACCAACCAGAACGGGCGCCCGGTCACGCTTGGCCAGCTCGACGCCCGCTCGGCGGTGGTGGTGACGTTCCTCGACGACACCTGCCGCGACGTCTGTCCGGTGGTCGCGCGCGAGATGGCGGCGGCCGACGCCGACCTGGGCGCCAATGCCTCGTCGGTCCAGTTCGTCGCCGTCGATGCCAATCCTGTGGACCCCAGTGTTGCCGCCATCCACCAGCTGACCGTGGAGCAGGGGCTGGCCGGCATGCCGAATTTCTCCATGCTGACCGGTCCGGTCTCCACCTTGGACCAGGTGTGGGCCGCCTACCATGTGACCGTCCAAGAGGAGCAGTCTGGCGCTGTCGTGCACAGCGACGTGATGGACTTTGTGGCACCGGGGGGCGGCCTGCGCTTCCAGGCGACGCCCTACGCCGACCTGAGCAGTGACGGTACCGGTTACCTGGCGCCGGCGACCATCGCACGTTGGGGCGAAGGCATCGCCCACTACGCCATGGTGGCCCGCGGCAGCTGACGGGCTCCGCTCGTCGGCGGCCGCGGCCGGGGCGCTGAGCCCTCGGCGCCGTCAGCGATGGGCGGCGGCCAGGCGGATCTCGTCGGTCATGGCATCGAGCTCGGCTGGGGTGGTGTACTGGCGGGCCACCAGCCGGGTCAGGAGCCGCTCCACAGGTCCGGCCACCTCGGGCCCTTCGGCCTGGGTGTCGGCCCACAGGTCCAGCAGCGGGTCGATGACCCGGCGCGATCCCATGATCGAGTCGCGTGGCTTCGCCTCGAAGCGGTCGAGGGCCGCTGCCAGAGGGCCTGACAGGTTCGGGCTCGCTCCGGAGGTGTCGGTCGCACCGGTCAGGGTGAGGGTGGGGGCTGGTGTTGGTGCCATGGTCGCTCCTCGCTGCGTGGGCGGCTGTCCTCGCCGGCTCAGCGTCGCTTCAGCCCGCGGCGCGTCGCGTCGACGACGTGCAGGGCGGCGCGTGCGGCGTCGCAGGCCCCGCCCCGAAGCGTCCGCAGGGCAACGCCCAACTCGTCGCGAGCCAGGCCCAGCTCGTTCTTCGCCGCGCTCCAGCGTTCCTCCACGGCAGCGGCCTGCTGACGGACCCGGTCGCGGCCTTCCTTGCTGGCCAGGTCGAGCTGCACCGTCAGCTCGTCGAGCGCGCCGCGGACGTCGCCGATC
>JAJZNB010000155.1 GCA_021848085.1 Actinomycetes bacterium | reverse complement strand
GGGGTCCTTGCCGCCGGGATGGAGGGTGCCGGTACCGACCGGTCCCTGGGCGTGAACATCCGGCTCCCCTTCGAACAGGAGCCCAACCAGTTCATCGCCCAGGACCCGAAGCTCGTCTCGATGCGGTACTTCTTCACCCGGAAGCTCATGTTGATCAAGGAGACGGACGCCTACGTCCTCCTTCCGGGCGGGTTCGGGACCCTCGACGAGGGTTTCGAGCTCCTGACCCTCCTCCAGACCGGGAAGGCCACACCGGCCCCGGTCGTCCTCCTCGATGCTCCTGGCCAGGGATACTGGCGCTCGTGGCGTGCGTTCGCCGACAACGAGCTGGTGGCCAACGCCCTGATCTCCCCCGACGACCTCGCGCTCGCCCGCATCACCGACAGCGTCGACGAGGCGACGGCGGAGCTCGTCGGCTTCTACCGCAACTACCAGGCCTGCCGCTGGGTCGGGGACCTCCTTGTCATCCGGATGCTGGTGGCGCCGGACCGGTCCGAGCTCGCCGACCTCAACCGGAGGTTCGCCGATCTCGTGACGACCGGCACCATCCACCCCACTCGGCCCCTGCCGCCGGAGCGCTCCGGCCACGACCACCTGGACCTGCCCCGGCTGGCGCTGCGCTTCGACCGGATGCACTACGGGCGGCTGCGGCAGCTGATCGACCAGCTCAACACCGTGTAGCGCCGGGCCGCCGACGCCCGGCCCGGGGCCGGCTGCTCCCGGTCGCCGACCAGGCCGCCTGCGCCCCTCAGCGGCCCAGCAGCTGCCGGAGGGTCCCGTAGCGGCGGCGCAGCGGCTCGGTCCAGCGGAAGGTGCGCGTCTGGCGCAGCCGCTCGAGCTCGGCCTCCAAGGCGGCGATCTCCTGGCCGAGGCGGGCCTCCACCGCACCGGCGGCCTCGGCTCGGGCCACGGCCAGGCGCAGGTCGAACAGGCGCTGGTGCTCCTCGAGCTGGGCCAACCGACGCAGCGCCCGGCGCACGGCGACATCGCCGTCGTCGCGCACCGCCTTGAGGACGTACTGGTAGACCTCGGCGTCGGGATCGGCGCGGACGGCGTCGACCACCGCAGCCGGCACGTCCTCGCGGCGCACGCCAATCTCGGTGGCGAACAGCGGGGTGAGCGCCCGCTGCACCTCGACGACCGCCAGCCCGGCCTGCTGCAGCAGCTCCTGCACCGACTGGCGGGTGAAGAAGCGCAGATGGGTGGAGTCGAGCAGGCCGGTGGGTCGGTAGCGGAAGGTGCCGCCGAGCAGCGCCATGCGGACATCCCCGTGGGCGATGTTGGGCACCGACACCACCACGAAGCCGTCGTCGTCGAGCAGCTCCACCGCCCGGCGCAGCACCCCCAGCGGGTTGCGCAGGTGCTCGAGGACGTCGCCGAACAGGGCCACGTCGAAGCGGTCCCCGTCGAGCTTGGACCAGATCTGCTGCTGGGCCTCCTCGTCGACGTCGAGGTCGGCCACCAGCACCTGCTCGGCGTGGCGCCGGGCCCGTTCGGCGGCGTCGGGATCCCCTTCGACACCGACCACCGTGCAACCCCGCTCCACCAGCACCTTGGTGACGTGCCCCGCGGCACAGCCGACCTCGAGCACCCGCTTGTTCCAGCCGACGAGGGCCAGCTCCGAGGCGTGGGCGTTGTTGTCGACGTCGGGGTCGACCACGGTGTCGTAGAAGGAGGTGACGTCGGGCAGCTCGTGGGCCGGGCGGCGCAGCTCCCACACCCACGGGTAGCCGTTGTCGTCGACGCCAGAGGGGCCGGCGGGTGCGCCGTGGTCCTCGCCCGCCGTTTCGCTCATCGTCGCGCTCCCCCTGCCCCGACTGGCGCCTGGCGCCACCCGCTCACCGGGAGCGGACGCCGCTCGGCCCATCCCGGCCGTGCTGCTGCCGCCGACGCCTCGGCTCGGGGCGGACGCCTGTCACCGCCGCGCATCGCACCTGGCACGGTAGCCGCCGGGCGCCGATGCCGCCGTCATGGCGCCACGTCGCGCCGCAGCGCCGCCTCGAGCTGCTCCACCCGCGCCGCCAGCACCCGGGCCTGGCGGCGGGCCTCCTCGGTTTCGGCCGCGGCCTGCTGCAGGGCCCGTTGCGCCTCGCGCTGGATCAGGCCGAGCTGTTCGCTCTGCAGCCGCTGCAGCGCGACGTAGCGCTGGTACAGGTCGTGGTAGAGGTCCTCGTAGGGCGCCAGGCGCAGCGCTGGGGCGCCTCCGATGCGGCCGGCGGGGTCGGCGCCTCCGATGCGGCCGGCGGGGTCGGCTGCCGGCTCCCGGCCGCAGCCGGCCACGGCGCGGCGGGTGGCTTCGAGGAAGGCTCGGCCGAAGCGCTGGTCGGGCTCGAGGTGAGCGCCTTCGGCCCATTCGTTCCAGGCGTTGACGAACACCAGCCCCCGGCCGTCGGCCGCCGAGCGCTGCAGGGTCCGGCGCAGCCACTCCTCGTAGACAGCGGGGTCGGCACCGTGCAGCAGGGAGGCTCGCTGGGCGCTGCGCCGGGGGGTGTTGTCCCAGCCGGGAACCACGCACGAGTAGCGGCGCCACGGCGGGGTGGACCGCTCGGCGAAGGCGGCGGCCACCTCGGTGTAGTCGAACACGTCGGGGCCGCGCTCGGGGTCCTCCCCCACCGGCCGGCGGGGAACCAGCCCGGCGATGCCGTGCGGCAGGAACTCGGCGGCGGCGTCGCAGCCGTGCTGGGCGGGGTCGGAGAAGTCCTCGTGGGTGTCGAACTTGCACAGGTACGGCTCGGGCAGACCCTCGTCGGCGCACACCTTGCGCCACAGGTCGAAGGTGGCGACGGCGTCGGGCAGGAGCTGGGGTCGGTACACCAGCAGCAGCGGCCGGCCCTGCACCCGGATGTAGCGCGGGTCGCGGAACGCCTCCACCAGCCAGCGGATGTGGGCCAGGTCGTCGTCGGGGTCGAATCGCTGCTCGGCCAGCACCTCGCTGGTGCCGGCGTCCCAGGTACGGGTCCAGTTCTCGTTGGCCCAGCACAGGCAGAACGGGAAGTCCGGCTCGCCCGAGCGCAGCACCTCCTCGAAGGGCCGGCCCAGCAGTTGCCTCCCGCCGAACCAGTAGTGGTAGTAGCAGAACCCCGAGATGCCGTGTTCGGCAGCCAGCCGGGCCTGCGCCACGCGGGTCTCGGGCAGGCGCAGGTCGTAGAAGCCGAGCTCGCCGGGGAGATGGGGCTGGTAGTGCCCGTCGTAGAGCGGCCGGGCCCGCACCACGTTGAACCACTCGGTGAACCCCGGCTCCCACCAGGCGTCGTTCTCGGGAACCGGGTGGAACTGGGGCAGGTAGAAGGCGATCGTCCGCGGCGGCTCGCCTGGCGTCGCGACCCCTGGCTCGGTCACCGGTTCATCGTAGACGGCGCCGGGCGCGGCTCAGGAGGCCCGCCGGCGGTGCGATCCGGAGGAGGCGGCGGCCACCGCCTGCTCGAGCTCGGCCCGGCGCATCTTTGACCGTCCGGGGATGTCGAGCTGGGCGGCGCGCTCGGCCAGCTCGGCCCGGCTCAGCGCAGACAGGTCCGGCGTGGCCCGCCGGCGGCGAACCGAGCGCCCGGACCGGGGCCGGGCTGGGGCGGCGCCAGACCCGGCGGGGGCACCGGACCCGGGGGGGACGCCGGAGGCCTTCCCGGCTCGGGTCGTCCGGCCGCCGCGGGCCGCCTCCACGCTGGCCTGCAGGGCTGCCATCAGATCGATGACCGGCGCCGACGTCGGCGGGGCGGCCTCGGTGACCACCGCTTCGCCCTGGCGCTTGCGTTCGACGAGCTCCTCCACCGCCTGGCGGTAGGTGGCGTGGTAGCGCTCGGGCTCCCATGGCGTGCTCATCGACTCGATGAGGAGCTTGGCCGTGTCGAGCTCGCGCTGGGAGAACGTCATGTCGCCGGGCAGCGTGTCGAGCTCCTCGACCGGGTCGCGCACCTCGTCGGCGAAGAACAGCGTCTCGAGGGCCAGCACGCGGCGGTCGGGACGGACGGCGACGAGGTACTCCTTGTTGCGCAGCACCAGGCTCGCCACCCCCACCTTGCCGGCCTCGGCCATGGCCTGGCGCAGCAGGGCGTAGGCCCGCTGAGCCTGCTCGCCCTGGGGCGCCAGGTAGTAGGTCTTCTGGAAGTAGATCGGGTCGATGTCGCGCAGGTCGACGAAGTCGACGATGTCGATCGAGCGGGACCGCTCCGGCTCGACCGCCTGGAGCTCCTCGGGGCTGAGCAGGACGTGTTCGCCGCCGCCGAGGTCGTAGCCCTTGACGATGTCGGCGTAGTCGACCTCGTCCCCGGTGCGCTCGTTGACCCGCTTGTAGCGGACGCGGTCGGACGTGCCGGCCTGGAACTGGTTGAAGTGGATCGACCGGTCCTCGGTCGCCGTGTAGAGGCCGACCGGCACGTTCACCAGCCCGAAGCTCAGCGATCCGGTCCAGATGGCACGGGCCATGGAAACCTCCTGCTCACACCAAGCCTACCCACCGCACGCCGTTCGACACCGGACGTTGCTGGGCCGCTGGGGCACCATCCCCCACGGCGTCACAGCCTGTTGCCACACTGGCCGGGTGCCCCGCACCGTCGTGCCCCAGCCCCGCCAGACCCAGCCCCGCCAGACCCAGCCCCGCCAGACCCAGCCCCGCCAGACCCAGCCCGGCCAGACCCAGCCCGGCCAGACCCAGTCCCCCCGGACCGGGCTCCCCCGACGCGAGCTCCCCCGCCGGGCCGACGAGCTGACCCGGCTGATCGGCCGGGGCCTGGTCGAGGTCGTCGCCGACGCCGCCGGCGACGACCTCGACGACCTGGTGGTGCTGCTGCAGCTCAGCCGGTGGCTGCGCCAGGCCGGCTTCGAAGTCACTGATCGTGATGACCTGCGCGCTGCCTGCGCCTGCTTGGTGGAGCTGCGGGCCCGGTTGCTGGCCGTGGCCGGCCTCGACCCCGCCGCCGAGCCGGTGCCGCTGGTGGCCTTCGACCCCCGGGTGGCGCTGCCCTCGCTGGTCCTCTACCTCGGGGGGTTGCTGGTCCGGGGGGCCCGCCAGCGCGGGGTCGCGCCGGCGCAGCTGGCCGAGCAAGCCTGCGGATCCAGCTACGGCTGATCCCGGACCACCAGGGCACCGCCAGTCGGCGCATGCCGTTCCCCGAGCGGTCGGGGGCGCCCCGGGGAGAAGGCCGCCATCGCCGGGTCCGAACCTGTCCCGGTCAGTCGCCGTCGGTGTCGGGCTGCGCCAGCAGCGCCACCGCCTTCTCCACCGCCCGGCGGGCCCGAGTGAGGCGCCGCTCCTCGGCCACCAGGGCCGGGTCCGGCGTGGCGCCCCGGCCCGCCGCCGACGACGCTTCGGCCAGGCGGTCCAGGGCCAGGTCAGCCAGTTCCTCAGCGATGGCGGCCAGCTCCCCGGCCAGCTCCTCGCCCCGCAGGCTCATCGGACCGTCGGGCTCAGCCGTCGCGGGCCGGCGGCTCGACCTCGACCACGTCGAGGTCCCCTTCGGACAGCTTGGCCCGCAGGGCCTTCTTGTCGAACTTGCCGACGCTGGTCTTGGGCAGCTCGTCGACGAAGGCCCAACGCTCGGGCAGCCACCAGCGGGCTACCCGCCCGTTCAGGAACTCGACGAGCTCCTTGGGCTCGGGGCGCGGCTCGCCCGGCACCACCACCACCAGGGGCCGCTCCTGCCAGCGGGGGTCGGGAACGCCCACCACCGCCGCCTCGAACACCTGGGGGTGAGCCATCACCTCGTTCTCGAGCTCCACCGAGGAGATCCACTCCCCGCCGGACTTGATGACGTCCTTGGTCCGGTCGGAGATCGTCATGTAGCCCTTGGCGTCGAGGGTGCCGACGTCGCCGGTGCGCAACCACCCGTCGTGGAACCGGTCGGTGCTCGGATCGCGGTAGTAGGAACCGGTGATCCACGGGCCACGCACCTCGAGCTCGCCGACGGACTGCCCGTCGTTGGGCAGCACGGTGCCGTTCTCGGCCACCACCCGCAGCTCCACCCCGGCCACCACCCG
Source organism: Actinomycetes bacterium (assembly GCA_021848085.1). Classification (GTDB taxonomy): domain Bacteria; phylum Actinomycetota; class Acidimicrobiia; order Acidimicrobiales; family UBA8190; genus JAJZNB01. Next base: position 7,473 of record JAJZNB010000155.1, on the reverse strand, counting down.
CCCGGCCTTGGCCCGCCAGTCCATCTCCTCCTCAGCCGACGCCCCCCGGGGCGGCCACCCCACGGCGCACACCGGGCTGGTCTCGGTCATCCCCCAGCCTTGAACCAGCGCCACGCCGAAGCGCTGCTGGTAGGCCTCGATCAGCGCCCGGGGGACAGCCGAGCCGCCGCCGGTGAGCATCCGCACCGACGACAGATCGACGTCGTGGCTGTCGCTGTAGCGCAGCAGGTCGTTCCAGATGGTGGGAACACCAAGCGACAAGGTGGGCCGCTGCTCGGCGAACATGCGGGCCAGCGGCTCGGCCTGCAAGAAGCGCTCGGGCATCACCAGGTCGGTGCCGGCCAGGAACGCCGTGTAGGGCATGCCCCAGGCGTTGGCGTGGAACATCGGGACCACCACCAGCACCCGGTCGTGCTGGGAGGCCCCGACGGTGTTGGCCGCCATCCCAGCGAACGAGTGCAGGTAGGTGGAGCGGTGGCTGTAGACGACTCCCTTGGGGTCGCCGGTGGTGCCGCTCGTGTAGCACATGGCCGCGGCCGAGGTCTCGTCGAGCTCGGGCCAGTCGTAGCCGGGCTCCTCGGCGCCGACCAGCTCCTCGTAGGCCAGAGTGTGGCCGAGACCGCTGGTGTCACCCTCGCCGACCACGACGACGTGGCGGACGGTGGGGCACTGGGCCCGTACCCGGGCGAACAACGGCGCCACCGAGGCGTCGACGATGACGACGGCGTCCTCGGCGTGGTTGACGACGTAGACGAGCTGCTCGGGAAACAGGCGGATGTTCAAGGTGTGCAGCACCGCTCCCATCGACGGCACGGCCAGATAGGCCTCCAGGTGCTCCTGGTCGTTCCACATGAAGCTGGCCACCCGGTCGCTGTCGCCGACCCCGAGGCGGCGCAGCGCCTTGGCCAGCTGCTCGGCCCGACCGCCGACCTCGGTGAACGTCGCCTGCCGGTATCCGCCTCCGGGGGTGGCGGTGATGCAGAGGCTGTCGCCGAAGACGTGCTGGCCGTGGCGGAGGATGCCGCTCACCAGCAGCGGGCCGTGTTGCATGGTGCTGCGCATAGGCGCACGCTACCCGCCGCGGGCGCAGAGGGGGCAAGGGCAGCCACGTCCCCCTGGCGATAGCCTGGCCCGGTGGACCCCGACGAAGCGCTCCGGTTCGTCCGCACCAACCCGCGGGCCGTGCTGGCCACCATCCGCCGCGACGGGCGTCCTCAGATGTCGCCGGTGGTGGCCGCCGTCGACGACGACGGGCGGGTGGTGGTGAGCAGCCGCCAGACGGCCTACAAGGTGGCCCACCTGCGCGCCCATCCCCGTGCCGCTCTGCTGGCCTTCACCGACGGCTTCTACGGCCCGTGGGTACAGGTGGAAGGGCCGGTGGAGATCGTGTCGCTGCCGGAGGCCATGGACGGGCTGGTCGACTACTACCGACGGGTCGCCGGCCAGCACCCCGACTGGGACGACTACCGCCGGGCCATGGTCGCCGAGCAGCGCGTGCTGGTGCGTCTGTCGGTGGAGCGTGCCGGACCGAACCTCTCGGGCTGAGCCGCGCCGGGCCGGCCCAGGCGGAACCTGGCGGCTGGCCGGGCGGACCGGCCGCGCAACCCGACCGGCCGCGCAACCCGACCGGCCGCGCAACCCGACCGGCCGCGCAACCCGACCGGCCGCGCAACCCGACTGGCCGCGCAACCCGACTGGCCGCGCAACCCGACTGGCAGCTCGCGTGGCTGGCGCCTGGTGCCGGGTCTTGACCGCGCCGGGACGCCGGTGGTCCACTGGGAACCGTCCCGGCCGGTGGCTGGGCCACGATCTGAGCGGCAGCTCACGCAGCGTCCTGCCTTCCCGGAGCCGCCGCCGTGTGCCACGCCTGGCCCGACCCCCTGCTTCCGAAACGCCGCGATGACCCGCTCGGGCTGCCGCGCCGTGGGACTGGCGGCCCGTCGCCGAAGGCCGGCTGAGCCACGGCCGGCTGAGCGCGGTGCGGATGCTCGGCGCGCTGGGCGCGGCCGTGGTGCTGACGGCCACCGTGGGCCTGGTGCTGGCCGGCGCCGCCCTCGCCGTCGCCCCCGGCGGGGTTCGAGGGAGCCCGGCTGCAGCGGGCGCTGCACCACCGGAGGCGTCACCGGGCGCCGCCGGCCCCGGTGCACCGGGAGGGCCGGCCCCGCCCCGTCCGCCACTTCCGCCGACCATGCTGGTCCTGTACCGGTCGGCGGCCGCCACCTGCCCAGGCCTGCCGTGGAAGGTGCTGGCCGCGGTGGGGACGGTGGAGTCCGACAACGGCACCTCCGACGCGCCCGGTGTCCACGCCGGTGCCAACTGGGCGGGAGCCGAAGGCCCGATGCAGTTCGAGCCGCGGACCTTCGCCCGCTACGCCCGCCCGGTGCCACCGGGCGGGGCTGATCCGCCCAGCCCGTACGATCCGGCCGACGCCGTCTTCGCCGCCGCCCGCATGCTGTGCGCCAACGGGGCCGCCGGCGGGGCAGACCTCCCCGGTGCCCTCTACGCCTACAACCACAGCTGGCGGTATGTGGACCGGGTGCTTGCCGTGGCGGCCGCCGGATGACGGGCCCGAGCGCCGCCGGCAGCGCTGCAGCCTGCGCCGGCTCGGACCGCTACAACGAGCTCTCCACCAGCTACCTGGCGCTGACCGGCATGCTCAACGCCGTCAACCACCCGGTCGAGACGGCTCAGGCCCCAGCGGCAGCCTCGGCCCTGCCCACCGTCGAAGGCCAGCACCTCGGCGACCTGCTCACCTTCGGCGGGGCCGCCGCCACCAACGTGCTCCTCGGCGGCAGCCAGGCCTACGGCGGGGCTTCCTGGCACGCCCGCAACCCGGTGAGCTCGCTGGCCCGCATCGTGGCCAACCACATCGCCGCCTTCCTGGTCGGCGACTGGTACGACCTGTTCCAGCGGGGTGAGCCGCTCAACTGCTCGGGGCTGCAGAACGCCGTCGACGGCCGGCCGGTGTGGGCGCCCATGCAACCCGGCCAGAAGGTCACCGGGCGCTACCAGCTCCTCACGGGACCGTGGTACCACCTCGCCGCCGGCACCGGCGTCGACCTCGACCGGCTGCAGCTCCAGTGGTTCGACACCTGACTGAAGCACGAGCCGACCGGCATGGCCTCCACCCCGACCCCGCTGCACCTCTACCAGCTCGGCAGCGGGTGCTGGGTCGGCACCACCACCCATCCGACGACCGGCGCCACCGGCACCACCTGGTACCTCGGGGCCGGACCCTCCGGCAGCGGCGCCGTGTCGGTGAACGACGGCACCCTCTCCCCCAGCCGGCCGGCCGGCGCCACCGGCGCCGACCCGCTGGTCTTCCCCGCCGTGTCGTCGCCGGGCGACCGCCAGACCGAGCAGTGGCTGATGGGCGCTGGCCAGCTTCGCCGCCACCCGGGCCGGCCTGCCGGGCGGGCCGTGGACCGCTCCCGGACCTGGTGGGCGCCCGACGGCGCCCCGCTGCTGCCCTGCCATCCCCACACCCGGGCCTCGCCGCGGCCGGTGCCGGTGCCGGTGCCGGTGCCGGTGCCGGTGCCGGTGCCGGTGCCGGTGCCGGTAGGGACGGTGACCCGCTTCGACGTGGAGGTGTTCCCGACCTTCGCCGAGCGGGCCCCCGGCCACCGGCTGCGGGCGACCATCACCAGCGCCGACCCCCCTCACCTGCTGCCGACCCCGCCCAGCTGGCCGCCCTGGCCGGCGGGGCCTACCAGGTGCCGCGCCACGCCCGGGCCGCCTCGTTCGTGGAGCTGCCCCTGGCGCCGGCCTCCGCCTTCGGCGTCCCGTACCGGCTGTGCCATGCCCCCTGACGAGCCCCCCCGAGGGGCCGCGCCCGGGATCGGGACGGGTCAGGCCGGCGCGGACTTGGCGGGGCGCGGAGCGGGGGGCGTCTCGTCGCCGGGCTGCTCGGCCCGCTTCGGTCCGAGCCCGGGCGGCGGGCTGACCTTGTAGGTGAGGGTGCCCGCCGCCGCCACCCGGCCCGAGGCGCTGCTCACCTCGGCCCGGCAGAACACGATGGAGCGGCCCCGCTGCGCCACCCACCCCTCGGCGACGGCGTCCTCTTGGCGCACCGCCCCGAGGAACTGCACGTCGAGGTTCAACGTCAGGTACACCGATCCGGGCGGACAGCCGCTGCCGACGGCCGGCACCACCACCGTGTCGATCAGGGTGGCCAGCGCCCCGCCGTGGACGACGCCGGCCGGCTGGTCGAGCTCGGGTCGGTACGGCAGCCGCATCCGGCAGTAGTCGGTGCGCAGCTCCTCGAGCTGCAGGCCGACCACGTCGGGGAAGTAGGTGCGGTCGCGGCGGGCGAAGGCGGCCACCCAGGCGTCGGCCACGTCGGCGGGGAGCGGGGGGAACTGGTCGGCACGCACGGCCCGGCCAGGCTACCGTGGCCGTTGGTCGGGCCGGCCCAGCTGCCGCACCAGGAAGGCCACGGTGGCCGCCAACCCTTCGTCGGGGACGGCACCGTGCCCGCCGCCGTAGGCGTGCAGGCGCTTGTCGGCGCTGCCCAAGGCGTCGAACAGGGCGAACCCGTCGGCGCGGGGGAACAGCTCGTCGTCCCACTGCACCAAGAACAGCACCGGGCAGCGCACCTTGGGGGCGTCGGCCTCGATCCTGGCCCGGGTCGGCCCGGTGAGGCCCATCAGGCCGAGCACCGCCGCCTCGATCCGCTCCTCGGCCGCCACCAGCGGCAGGCCCAGGATGGTGCCCATCGACAGCCCCCACCAGCCGACCGGCCCGTCACCCACCTCGGGCAGGCTGCGCAGCGCCTGCAGCGTCGCCCGCCAGTCGCCCACCATGGCGTCGGTCAAGGTGGGGTCACCGGCCCACGCCTGGGCGAATTCCAGGAAGACCAGGGTCCCCTCGGCTCCGTCGTGTCGCCGGTCTCCGTGCACCGGGCCGTCGATGGCGGCCACGGCCATGGCGTGACCCCCGGCCAGGGTGCGGGCCAGCGACACCACGTAGTCCTGACGCTTGCTATGGGATCCGCCGTGGCCGACCAGCACCAGCGGCCGGGCCCCGGCGGCATCCGGCGGCGTCCACAGCAGGCCGGGGACGGTGCGGGCGGCGTGCACCACGTCGAAGCGCCGGCGCCGCACCGGGCCGTAGCGGGTGGGCTCCACCTCGTCCTCGGCCAGGAACCGCAGCGGCAGGCGGCAGGCGCCGGCACGGCGGCCAGCGCCGGTCCCAGGACCCGCAGCCGGGCCGGCGGGCTGGGCCGGGCCGGCAGGCTGGGCCGGGCCGGCAGGCTGGGCCGGGCCGGCAGGCTGGGGGGACGATGCCACGGCGCGGCAGGCTAGCGGCGACGTGGTGCTGTCGAGCCGGGGCCGCGGGCGCCGAGCCGGGGCCGCCGGCCCGACGCCCTGCCGGGGTGGGGCCGGCGCCGCCTCTCTATCGTCTTGGCTGTGGCCGCCATGGAACCGCCCGTCGACGAGACGCCCCGCCCAGCAGCCGAAGGCCTCCTCCGGCGGCTGCCCGACCGTCCGGCTCGGCGCACGCTGGTCGCCGAGGTGTGGATCGTCCTGGGTCTGTCGCTGGGCGGGTCCGCCCTCTACGCCGTGCTCGACCTGTCCCGGTCTCTGCTGTCGAACCGGTCGCTGCACGCCCAGAGCGCGGTCATCAACGGGAGCTTCTCGTCGTCGGCCACGCTCAACCTGGTCGCCCAGCTGGTCGGCATCGGCCTGACCTTGATGCCGGTAGCGCTGGTCGTCTACCTGCTGAGCCGCTCGGCGGAGTCGCTGGCCAGCATCGGTCTCGACCGGCGCCGCCCGGGCCTGGAGGTGGCCTGGGGAGCGGGCCTGGCCGCGGTGGTCGGCGGTGCCGGCTTGGCGCTGTACATCGGCGCCTACCACGCCGGCTTCAACGTCAAGGTGGTGCCGACGACCCTGCCCGACGTGTGGTGGCGGATCCCGGTGCTGGTGCTGGCCGCCGTCCAGAACGGGGTGCTCGAGGAGACGGTGGTGACCGGCTACCTGCTGCACCGCCTCGACCAGTTCGGCTGGCAGGAGAACCGTTCGCTGGCGGCCAGCGCCGTCCTGCGCGGGTCGTACCACCTGTACCAGGGCTTCGGGGGCTTCGCCGGCAACCTGGTCATGGGGCTGCTCTTCGGTCGGCTCTACCAGCGCCAGCGGCGCCTGGGCCGGCTGGTGGTGGCCCACAGCCTCATCGACACCGGCGCCTTCGTCGGCTACGTGCTGTTGAAGGGGAAGGTGTCGTGGCTGCCGTGACCCGCCGGGGCCAGCCGGTGGACCGGGCGCCGGCGGCGGCGTGGCGCCGGGCCCGCTGCGTCCTTGCAGGGTCCGGAGGACCCCACCCCATCGTCACCGTCAGCGGATGGCGAGCTGGCCGGGCACCACGGCGGCGGGCAGGGCGGTGTCGCCCATCAGGAAGCGGTCGACAGCCGCCGCGCACGAGCGCCCCTCGGAGATGGCCCACACGATGAGGCTCTGCCCCCGGGTCATGTCGCCGCAGACGAACACCTTCTCGTGGCTGGTGGCCCACGAGCCGTCGCAGGCGACGTTGCCGCGGGTGTCGAGGCGCAGGCCGAGCTCGGCCACCACACCGTGGCGCTCGGCGCCGACGAAGCCCAGCGCCAGCAGCACCAGCTCACAGGGCAGCTCGAACTCGGTGCCCGGCACCGGCTCGAACACCGGCCGGCCGTCGACGGTGCCCATGGTGACCTGCTGGCCCCGCAGCCCGGCCACCGCGCCGGTGCCGTCGTCGACGAGCTCGGTGGTGGTGACCGAGTAGAGCCGCTCGCCGCCCTCCTCGTGGGCCGAGGAGGTCCGCAAGACGACCGGCCAGGTCGGCCACGGGTTGTCGGCCAGGCGGTGCTCGGGAGGCTGGGGCATGATCTCGAGCTGGTGCACCGACGCCGCCCCCTGGCGGTGGGCGGTCCCCAGGCAGTCGGCGCCGGTGTCTCCGCCGCCGAGGATGACCACCCGCTTGCCGGCGGCGCTGATGGGGCTGGCCGCCAGGCTGCCCTCCTGCACCAGGTTGGACGGCTTCAGGTACTCCATGGCCAGGTGGACCCCGTCGAGCTGGCGGCCGGGCACCCCCAGATCCCGGGGCATGGTGGCGCCGCCGGCCAGCACCACGGCATCGTGGCGCTCCACCAGCCTGGCCGCCGACACCACCGTCACGTCGGGCGCCGACGCCGCCCCGACGTGGCGGTCCAGTCCCGGCTCCCAGGCCGTCTCACCGCCGGGGGCGGCCCCGACGGCCGTGGCGCAGCGGAATTCGACCCCTTCGGCCCGCAGCTGGGCCAGGCGCCGGTCGAGGACCGCCTTCTCCATCTTGAACTCGGGGATGCCGTAGCGCAGCAGCCCGCCGGGCTTCTCGGCCCGCTCGTAGACCACCACCCGGTGCCCGGCCCGGGCCAGTTGCTGGGCGGCGGCCAGCCCCGACGGGCCCGAACCCACCACCGCCACCGACCGGCCGGTGCGCGCCGACGGCAGCTGGGGGCGCACC
>JAJZNB010000257.1:4668-13451 GCA_021848085.1 Actinomycetes bacterium | reverse complement strand
CACGCCCTGTCGGCAGCCCACGGGTGGTCCCGGGCCTACGTGGACGACTTCCTGTGGCCCCAGGTCCTGGAGCCCATCTCCAAGGACATGAGCGCCGTGCTCTTCATGGGCGCCGTCGAGACCGGCATCGCCATCTGCAACGCCATCAACGCCGCCGTCGACCAGGGGCTCGGCACCTGCATGCACGCCTTCACCGCCAACGAGACGATGAAGTCGCTGCTCGGCGTGCCCGACACGTGGTTCCCGGTGTGGCTCCAGCTGGTGGGCTATCCGGCCGAGGAGCCCGAAGCGGGCGGCCAGCGCCCCCGCAACCCCATCTCCACGCTGTTCTTCGAGGGCCACACCGACCGGCCGTTCGAGGAGGACCCCGAGGTCACCGAGCACCTCAAGCGCGAGGGCCTGCTCCAGACGCCCGGCCCCTTCCCCTACCGGGCCCAGGAGGTCAAGATGCTCTCGCGCATGTACGGGTTGCCCGAATGAGCGACGCCGCCCGCTCCGGTCCCCGCCCAGAGGTTGCCGGCGCGCCCGGGCGCGTCGAGCCGGTGGGAGGCCGGTGCGGGGCCGGCGGAGCCGGGGTCACCGCAGGCCTGCCCGAGCACCTGGTCGCCATGGCCGCGCTGGCCTCGGTCCGGCGCTGGTTGGAGCGGTCGGGCGACGGCGCCGGGTCGTCCGTCTCGGTGGCCGACCTCGAGATGCTCCAGCGGTTCTGTGCGTCGATCGGTGCCGATCCCGACCAGCTCGTCGCCCGGTGCCTGCGGTCGACCACATCCGGCAGCACCGCCATCAGCGCCGCCGGGCGGCGCAGGACCGACCAGGCCATCACCGACTTCGTCGCCTCCGAGGGGTCCACCGGGCGCGACGCCATCGTCCTGGCCAACACGCTGCGGGGCTTCCTCATCCACAACGGGATCTTCATGCAGGGCGCGGCCGCCATCGACTGACGCCGGGCTGGTGCCGTCACCGACCGCCGCCGGCCCGCAGGTCGCCCCGGCCTCACCCGCCGCGCCGGCTCAGGCCCGGGCCGGCGCCCGGGTGGGCAGCTGGGCCAGCCAGTCGACCACGTCGTGCTCGGAGACCACCTCGGCGTACTTGGCTTGCAGGTCGAACAGGTTGGCTTCGTGGGGGGCGGGGTGGCGGTCGCCCACCGCGTCGCGCACCACCAGCGGCACGAAGCCGTGCTGCAAGGCGTCGAGGGCGCTGGCCCGGACGCAGCCGCTGGTGCTGACCCCGCCGATGACGACGGTGTCGACCCGCAAGGCGGTCAAGGTGGCGGCCAGCGAGGTGCCGAAGAAGGCGCTGGCGTACTGCTTGGTGACCACCACCTCATGGGGCAGGGGAGCGACCTCGGGCATGGTCTGGCCCAGGTGGGCGCCGGCCGTCAGCTGGCGCAGCAGCGGCAGCTTCTTCACGAACAGGCCGCCGTCGAGGCCGTCGTCGTCGTAGACGACCCGGGTGTGGACCACCGGGATGCCAGAGGCCCGGGCTTGTTGGAGGATCCGGGCGGCGGCGTCGAGGCAGTGGCGGCTGCCCATGTAGAGCTCGGCGCCGGGCTCGAAGTAGGCGCGGATCAAGTCGATGAGCACCAGCGCCGGGGAGCTGCCCCAGGCCAGGCTGGTGTCGAACCCGCCGCGGCGGTAGCTCTGCTGCAGATCCTCGGACCGCTCCGGCGGCTGCTGGTCGAAAGGCGCGGTGTCGGTCATGGCAGCCCGGCGCCGCTCAGATGACGGGGATGGGCGGCTTGGGGGCGGGCAGGCCGGTCTCCTCCTCGGCTCGGGCCAAGATCTCGGCCAGCGGCGGCCCCATGTTGAAGATGGGCAGCTCGTCGCCGCGCTCGGCCCGCAAGGCGGCCCGCAGCTCCTCGGTGGCCGCCGCCTCGACGGCGCCGGCCTCGTCGCACACCACCCCGTAGCGGCGTGCGCCGGCGGCGGTGACCAGCCCCCGGCGGACCTCTTTGGCCACCAGCTCGGCGTCGCGGGCCAGCGGGTCGCCCCAGCCGCCGCCGCCCCAGGTGACGAAGTGCAGCACGTCACCGGGGTGGACGGCCACGCCGTGGACCTTGCTGGGCAGGACCTGGCGGGTGCCGTCGGCCCGGTCGACCCACTTGCGGCCCCGGGCGCCGGGCTCCCCGCCGTTCACCCCCCACGGGTAGGTGAGCCAGCGGTCGTCGTGGATGGTGATGGTGCCCGGCTCGAGGAACCGGTAGGCCACGTCGACGCCGTTGCCGCCGCGGTGCAGGCCGGCCCCGCCGGTGTCGGCCACCGTCTCCCAGCGCTCGATGCGCAGCGGGTAGTACGACTCGAGGTACTCGCAGGGGATGTTGACGAACGACGGCCACAGCGAATGGCCGTCGGGCCCGTCGCCGATCGGCCGGCCCGGGATGCCGCCGAAGCCGATCGAGTACAGCTGGAACCACTCGCCTTTGCGGTCGGCGCGGGTGTAGTTCCCCGAGTACATGAAGTGCGGCGACGAGGAGAACCCGGCCGCGTTGAGCAGGTCGGGGTTCTTCTGCCCCAACAGCCCGCCGAACAGGTCGAACACCCGGCCGATGCCGTGGTTGCGGGCGTTCAAGGCGGCCGGGTACTTCGGCTTCCAGAAGCTGTTGTCGGGGATGATGACGTCGACCAGCGGGTAGAAGCCGTCGTTCCACAGGATCTGGGGGTCGGCCACCGTGATCATGTAGATGCCGAAGAACATCCGGACCAGGTTCTCGTTGATGTAGTAGTTGATCGGCCCTTGGGCCTGGGGGGAGCTGCCGGTGAAGTCGAGCAGCACCTTGTCGCCGGTGCGGGTGAGCGCCAGCTTCAGCTCGTAGGGGCCGTACCCCACACCGTCGTCGCAGATGTAGTCGGTGAACGACAGCCGCTCCCCGTCGGCGAAGATGGTCGTGAGCAGCGTCTTCATCGCCTGGTAGTTGCGGTCCAACAAGGCGTCGAGGGCCGACAGGTAGGTGGCCACCCCGAAGCGCTCGCACAGCTCCTGGATGCGGCGGGCCGCGGTGCGGCAGGCAGCCACGATGCCGTTGAGGTCGGCCCGGTTCCACTCCGGCATCCGCACCTGGTTCAAGATGATCCGCAGCGGCTCCTCGTTGAGCTGCCCCTGGCTGTAGAGCTTGAACGGCGGGATCACCACCCCCTCCTCGAAGATGGTGCGGGCGTCGGTCGGCATGGAGCTGGCCGCCTTGCCCCCCACGTCCGACATGTGGCCGAACATCGAAGCCCAGCCCACCACCCGCCCGTCGTGGTAGATGGGCATCACCACCAACCAGTCGTTGGCGTGGCTGATGGCCGCCCCGCAGGCGTAGGGGTCCGAGGTCAGCAGCACGTCGCCCTCTTCGATGGTGCCGCTGTAGTTCTCGAGGAAGTCGGGGACCGACAGGCCGAACTGGCCGACCACCATCTTCCCCTCGGGGTCGCCGATCAGGGGGAACTCGTCGTGCTGCTCGCGGATGCCCGGCGACAGCGCGGTGCGGAACAGCACCTCGTCCATCTCGTAGCGGGCGTTGCGCAGCGCGTTCTCGATGAGGTCGAGGGTGACCGGATCCACCGGCCCCTTCTCGACCGGGGTGGTGTTGGGCTCGACGACGGTGGCCATGGATCAACCCTCCGTGGGACGGATCAGGAGGCTGCCGCTCGGATGGACCGTCGCGGTGTGCCCCGGCAGGACAAGGGTGGTGGAGTCCATCTCGGTGATGATGGCCGGGCCCGGCACCTGGTTGCCGGCTCTCAGCTCGGCCCGGGTGTAGAGGCCGGCGTCGACGTGGGACCCGTCGATCCAGATGGCGGTGGTGCCGAGCTTGGCGCCGGCGGCGTCGGGCCCGCCGTCGGGCACGGTGGCGGCCTGCACGCTGGGCCTTGGCCCGGTGACCGTGGCCCGGGCGGTGACCAGCTCGTGCTCGTTGTCGCGCAGCAAGAACGAGAACAGCCGCTCGTGCTCGGCGTCGAAGGCGCCGGCCAGCTGCGTCAGCCCGGCGCCGGCCCCGGTGAGGCTGGCCATGTCGACGTCGACGGGGATCTCGAAGCCCTGCCCGTGGTAGCGCAGGTCCACCTGGTAGCTGACCTGCTGCTGGTGGCGCGCCACGCCCTGCTCGGCCAGGGTCTGCGCCGCCGACTCGGCCAGCTCGCCGAGCAGCCCGGCCAGCTCCTCGTCGCTGAGCTGCGAGAAGCGCCGGATGTAGGTGCGGGCCGCGTTGTCGCGCACCACGGTGGTGGCATCGCCGTAGGCGCACAGCACCCCCGGCGACGGCGGGATGATCACCGGCCAGGCGCCGGTCAGGCGGCCCAGGGCGTTGGCGTGCAGCGGACCGGCCCCGCCGAAGGCCACCAGGGCGAAGTCGCGGGGGTCGAAGCCCTGCTGCACCGACACCACCCGCAGCGCCCCCAACATGTTCTCGTTGACGATGTCGACGATGCCGGCGGCGGCCGCCTCCACGCTGTCGACCCCGATCCCCTCGGCGATGGCGGCCACCGCCTTGCGGGCCGCCTCCACGTCGAGCGCGATCTCGCCGCCGGCCAGCTCGATGGGCAGGTAGCCCAGCACCACGTTGGCGTCGGTCACCGTCGGCTCGCTGCCGCCGGCGCCGTAGGCGGCCGGGCCGGGCACCGCCCCCGCCGACTGGGGGCCGACCCGCAGCGCCTTGGTCAGCTCCGGCACGTGGGCGATCGACCCGCCGCCGGCGCCCACCGTGCGAACGTCGACCGAGGTGGCTCGCACCGTCAGGTCACCCACGGTCGTCTCGCGGCCGATGCGCGGCTGCAGGTTCTGCACCAGCGCCACGTCGGTGGAGGTGCCGCCCATGTCGAAGGTCAAGAAGTCGGTGAAGCCGGCCTGCTCGGCCGCCCACACCGCCCCGGCCACCCCGCCGGCCGGCCCCGACAGCAGCAGCGACACCGGATGCTCGGCCGCCGCCGTGGCCCGGGCCAGGCCGCCGTCGCTGCGCAGCAGGTACAGCCCGGCCCGCACCCCGCCGTCGGTCAGCTTGCCGGCCAGGTTGGCCACGTAGCGCGCCACCCGAGGCTGCACGTAGCTGTTGGCCACCGAGGTGATGGTCCGCTCGTACTCGCGCAGCTCGGGCAGCACCCGCGACGACACCGACACCGGCACGTCGGGCATGATCCGCCGAGCCAGCGCGGCGATGCGCTGCTCGTGCTCGGCGTTGGCGTAGGAGTTGATGAGCGACACGGTCAACGCCTCGATGCCCGCCTGGCGCAGCCGTTCGAGCTTGGCCGCCATGTCCTCCTCGTCGAGCGGGGTCACCACCGCCCCCGAGGCGTCGATGCGCTCTCTGGCCTCGACGGTGTCCTCCAAGGCGGCGATCGGCTCGGGCTTGGGCCAGATGATCCAGCCGGCCAGCCCCCCCGGCACGAACGACCGGGCGATCTGCAGCACCTGGCGGAACCCCTCGGTGGTCACCAGCCCCACCCGGGCGCCTTTGCCCTCCAAGATGGCGTTGGTGGCCACCGTGGTGCCGTGCAGCACCTCCTCGATGTCGGCCAGGGAGATCCCCGCGCTCTGGCACACCTTCTCGATGCCGCGCAGCACCCCCAGCGACTGGTCGTCAGGTGTCGACGCCGTCTTGGCCCGATAGGTCGCCCCCGACTCCTCGTCGATGAGCAGAACGTCGGTGAACGTGCCGCCGACGTCCACACCGAGGCGATACGTCATCGCAGCCTCCCTCCCCTGGTTCCGGGTTGCCTCAGATCACCCCGAGGTCGGCCAACTTGGCCAGATCCGCATCCGACAGCCCGAGCAGCTCCCGGTACACGTCGTCGTTGTGCTCCCCGAGCTCGGGCCCCGGGTGGCGCACCCTCCCCGGCGTGGCCGACAGGCGGGGGAACACGTTCTGCATCGGCACCTGGCCCAGCTCGGGATGCGCCACCCGCACGATGGCCTCCCGGGCGGCGAAGTGCGGGTCGGCGAACATGTCGCGGGCCCGGAAGATCCGCCCGGCCGGCACCCCCCCCTCGTGCAGCAGCGGCAGCAGCTCGTCGGCCTGGTGGGTGGCTGTCCACCGGGCGACCAGCTCGTCGAGCTCGGCCATGTGGGCGCCGCGGGCGCCGTGGGTGGCGTAGCGCTCGTCGTCGGCCAGCTCGGGCCGGCCCATCACCACCGTCAGCCGGCGGAACACCGTGTCCTGGTTGGCTGCGATCAGGATCATGTCGCCGTCGCCGGTGGGGTAGACGTTCGACGGCGCCACGTTGGGCAGCACGCTGCCGGTGCGCTCACGCTGGTAGCCGGCCAGCTCCCACTCCGGCAGCAGCGACTCCATCAGGGCCAGCACCGCCTCGTAGATGGCCGAGTCGACCACCTGGCCCCGCCCGCTTCGCTGGCGGGCGTGCAACGCCACCAACGTCCCCAGCGCGGCGAAGGTGGCGGCCAGCGCATCGCCCAGCGAGATGCCGGCCCGCGACGGGGCCCGGTCGGGCTCGCCGGTCACGTAGCGGATGCCGCCCATGGCCTCGCCGATGGATCCGAACCCCGCCCGTGGCGCATAGGGCCCGCTCTGGCCGTAGCCGGTCACCCGGGTCACCACCAGGCGCGGGTTGACCTCCCACAGCTGCTCGGGGCCGAGCCCCCAGCGCTCCAAGGTGCCGGGCCGGAAGTTCTCCACCAGCACGTCGGAGCGGGCCACCAGGCGCCGCACCAGCTCCTGTCCCTCCCTGGTGCGCAGGTTGCAGGTCGCCGACTTCTTGTTGCGGGCCACCACCGGCCACCACAGCGAGATGCCATATGGCTTCTCCCGGCCCCACTGGCGCATCGGATCGCCCTTGTCGGGGTCCTCGAGCTTGATCACCTCGGCGCCGAAGTCGCCGAGCAGCTGCCCGCAGAACGGCCCGGCCAGCAGCTGACCCAGCTCCACCACCCGCACATCGGCGAGCGGCAGCGCCTCTCGGTCATCTGACATTGGCAACCCCCCTGCGAGCGAAGAGCCGATCGTGGACAGCCCACCTCTGCACCGCCGGGCCGCCACGGCACCCGCCCCGCCGCCCGGCGGCGTCCCCCCGGCGGGCGGGGCAGGCCGCCGGGGACGGCCGGAGGAACCGAGATGAGAACGGAGGAGAGGAACGGTGAAGCGGTGAAGCGGTGAAGCGGTGAAGCGGTGAAGCGGTGAAGCGGTGAAGCGGTGAAGCGGTGAATTGCATACAACATAGCGACCACCTGCCGAGCCCGCAAGGAGGTTTGCCGCGCCCGGGGCGCTTGATTGCATGCACGATCGCGGTCATGATGCGCTGATGGCGACCCAGCGGATCGAGTTGGTGGAGGTCGGCCCCCGCGACGGGCTGCAGAACGAGCGCACCGTGGTCGACACGGCCGGCAAGGTGGCCTACATCGAGGCGTTGATCGCGGCGGGGCTGCGGCGCATCGAGGCCACCAGCTTCGTCCACCCCAAGCTGGTCCCGCAGATGGCCGACGCCGACCAGCTGATGAAGCAGGTGCCGCGCCTCGACGGGGTGCGCTACATCGGCCTGGTCGTCAACCGCCGCGGCTTCGACCGGGCCCTGGCCGCCGGGGTCGACGAGGTCAACGTGGTGGTGGTGGCCAGCGAGACCTTCTCCCAGAAGAACCAGGGGATGACCATCGACGAAGGGGTCGCCACCTTCGCCGACATCTCCGCCCTGGCCCACCAGGCCGGGCTCGGCGTCACCGTCACCATCGGCGCCTCCTTCGGCTGCCCCTTCGAAGGCGAGGTGCCCACCGAGCGCGTGGCCGACCTGGTGCGGCGCTGCGTCGACAGCGGCGCCGACGAGGTGGCCCTGGCCGACACCATCGGCGTCGGCGTCCCCACCGACGTGCACCGCCTGGTGTCCGCCGTGCGCCAGCACCACGACGTGCCGCTGCGCTTCCACCTCCACAACACCCGCAACACCGGCTACGCCAACGCCTGGACCGCCGCCGAGCTCGGCGTGGTCGCCCTCGACGCCAGCAGCGGCGGCATCGGCGGCTGCCCCTTCGCCCCGGCCGCCACCGGCAACATCGCCACCGAGGACCTGGCCTGGATGCTGCAGCGCTGCGGGGTCGACACCGGCGTCGACCTCGACCGGCTGCTGGCCGCCTCGAGCTACGTCGAGGAGAAGCTCGGCCGCCCGGTCCCCGCCCAGCTCGGCCGGGCCGGGATCTTCCCGAAGGCGTGACGACCCGGCCCTGTCCTGGCCTGTCGATGCCGGCCGGCGCCAGCCGGTCGACTCGGGTGCAGGCCTGCCAACCCTCGAACCGCAGACCCTCGAACCCCAGACCCTCGAACCCCAGACTTTCGAACCGCAGACCCTCGAACCGCAGACCCTCGGGCCCAAGACCCCAAGATCAGAGGTAGCCAGGATGAGCGACCACTTCGACACGATCGTGCGAGACGCCCGGGTGGTCAGCGTCGACGGGGTGGTCGGCTGTGATCTCGCCATCAAAGACGGGGTCATCGCGGCCAGGCTCGCGCCGAACACCTCCGTCTCCGCCGCCGAGGTGATCAGCGCCGGCGGGCGTTACGTCCTCCCCGGAGCCATCGACCCCCACGTCCATCTGGGCTACATGTCCACCTTCGAAGAGCAATGCGAGCAAGACACGCGGGCCGGGGCGATCGGCGGGGTCACGAGCATGCAGATCTTCACCCAGATTCGTGACACGGCCAAGTTCGAGTCGCTGCGCTCCGCAGGCGAGTCGCTCTCGCTCATCGATTTCGCTTTCTCCCCCACGATCCGATCGGCCGACGACGCAACGGTCCTCGATGAAGCGGTCACCGCGTGGGGGGTGCCGAGCTTCAAGTTCTTCATGGCGTATCGGGCCAAAGAAGGACC
>JAJZNB010000257.1:0-4658 GCA_021848085.1 Actinomycetes bacterium | reverse complement strand
TCGCCGAACACCTTGAACGACGGCCTGATGTACGAGATCTTCGACCGCATGGCGCGCTACAACCGTGACGGACGTCCCCTTGTCGCCTGTGTCCACGCCGAGAACTTCGAGGTGACGGACTGGTTCGTCCAGAAGGCCATCGATCGCGGGGCGGACGGTCTTCGCGCCTGGCACGAGGCGAGCCCCGGGTTCGCCGAGGCTGAGAACGCCATGCGAGCCTGCTACTTCGCCGAGCTGGTCGGCTGCCCCGTCTACATCGTCCATCTCGGGGCCAAGGAGTCCGCCGAAGCGATCCGGCGCGCCCGCCGGACGCATCCCCACGCGTTCGCCGAGACCTGCCCGCACTACCTGAGCAGAACCTGCGACGACCCGATCGGCAACCTGGGGAAGATCAGCCCACCCATCCGCACGGCCGAAGATGTAGCAGCCTCGTGGGAGGCGCTTCGCGACGGGACCTTCGCCACGGTCGGCACCGACAACACGGGCACGAAGCTCCAGAAGAAGCAAGGGACGATCTGGGAAGCGGCGCGCGGCATGCCGGGCATCGGCACGCTTCTCCCCATCGTCCTGAGTGAAGGTGTGAACAAGGGGCGGATGACCCTGGAGCGTGCCGTGGCGGTCACCTCCACCAACGCGGCCAAGATCTTCGGGCTCTATCCCCGAAAAGGCAGCCTCGACGTTGGTGCGGATGCCGACCTGGTCATCGTCGACCTGGATCGGGAGGAGACGGTCACCCCAAGCCTGCTTCAGCACTACTCGGACTACAACATCTACGAGGGCATGCAGCTCCGTGGCTGGCCCATCTTGACGATGCGCCGCGGCGAGGTGATCGCCCGGGACCTGGACGTGGTGGCCAAGCCGGGGTCGGCCAGGTACCTGACGGTCCGGGCCGACTCGGATCTCGTGTCGAGCAGGAGAGGCGGATCTCGTGTCGGGCAGGAAGGGACAGTGAGATGAGCGATGCCGTGCACGCGTGGGAGCCTCTCCTCACCCCTCGCGACGTCAAGTTCCTCGAGACCCGGCCCGTCCAGGAGCGGGGGATGGGCACCAAGCCGGCCCTGATCGTCGTCGACATGCAGTACACGGCGTGCGGCGACAAGGACGAGGACCTTCTCACCATGGTGAAGCGCTGGCCGAGCGGGTGCGGGCACGAGGCGTGGGCCGCGATCCGACGGCAGATCCCGTTGCTCGACACCTGCCGCCAAGCCGCCGTCCCGATCATCTACACCCGGTATGTGCCCCAGCTCATCCGGTTCGACGGCTTCACGAAGAAGCGCGGGGACAAGGCGTCCCAGCCGGTGCTGACGGACCAGAAGTGGCAGATCGTGTCGGAGATCGCACCCAAAGACGAGGACATCGTCTTGGACAAGAGCTATGCAAGCGTGCTCTTCGGCACGCCCCTGTTGAGCTGGCTGATCGCCATGGGCATCGACACCACCATCCTCGTCGGGAACAGCACCGGCGGTTGCGTCCGGGCCAGCGCGGTGGACCTGACCACCCACAATTACAATGTCGTGGTCGTCGAAGACTGCGTCTTCGACCGGCTGGAGCTGTCACATGCTGCCGCTCTCCTCGACCTGTGGATGAAGTACTGCGACGTCGTGTTCTCCGAGGACGTGATGGGCCATCTGGCCGGGCTGCGACAGGCCGGCGGTGGCTCCGCCGCCGACGCCGGGGAGCGTGTCGGCGAGAGGCACGCTGGCGAGGTGGTCGGCCCGTGGGCATGACCATCGCCGAGAAGATCCTGGCGGCACATTCCGGGAAGGCCCAGGTGTCGCCGGGCGACTACGTCTGGTGCAAGGTGGACGCCACCTCCGGTCACATGTTGGGGGCGCTCGACCGCCTGGGCGTCAAGAAGGTGTGGGATCCGGCTCGGGTGTTCGTGGTGGAGGATCATCTGACGCCCGCGCCGACGGTGGAGGCGGCGAACGCGGCACGCGAGATGAGACGGCTGGTGGAGAAGTTCGGGATCGTCAACTTCTTCGAGCTCGGACGCCACGGCATCCTCCACCAGGTGTTCCCGGAGAACGGGATGATCGCGCCGGGTGAGCTGATCGCCATGGGCGACTCGCACTCGACCAGTGGCGGCGTGTTCAACGCCTGCGTGACCAACGCGGCGATCGACGCCCTGTACATCTTGGCCTTCGGAGAGCTGTGGTTTCGTGTGCCGCAAAGCGTGCGGGTGGTCTTGGACGGGCGGCTGCCAGAGTGGTGTGTCGGGAAAGACGTCATCCTGTTCGTCGCCGGCCAGCTCGGCACCGAGTTCGGTCTCTACAAGTCCATCGAGTACACGGGTCCGGTGGCCAAGCAGATGACCCTGGCCCAACGGTGGACGATCGCCAACATGGGCGTCGAGGTCGGGGCGAAGTTCGCCCTGTTCGAGCACGACGAAAAGGTCGACGAGTTCCTCGAGGGTCGAGTGAACAGGCCCTACACCCCGGTGTCGCCCGACCCCGATGCAGCCTACGAGGCGACCTACCGCTTCGACCTGTCGGACCTGGAGCCGATGGTCGCCTTTCCCAACGATCCCGGCAACGTGCATCCGGTCACCGACGCGGAGCGGGCCCAGATCCCTGTCGACCAGGCATTTCTCGGATCGTGCACCAACGCCCGCCTCGAAGACCTCCAGGTGGCGGCCACGATCTTGCAGGGCAGGCAAGTCCATCCGCGGGTGCGGATGCTGGTGAGCCCGGCCTCGCAGTCGGTGTACCGCGAGGCGATGAAGGCCGGGTGGCTCGAGGTCCTGGCCGATGCCGGTTGCGTGGTGGAGCACTCCACCTGCGGGCCGTGCTTCGGAGGGCATCTCGGTGTCCTCGGCGACGACGAGGTGTGCATCTCGTCGAGCAATCGGAACTTCCAGGGGCGGATGGGAAGTCCGAGGGCTTCGGTCTATCTGGCCAGCCCGGCGACGGTGGCGGCGTCGGCGCTCGCCGGTCACATCGTCGATCCTCGCCGGTTCCTGGCAACATGAGCGCACGGGCAGGCACGGGACGACGGGAGCGGCGGCGATGAACACCACCCATACCGGTCGAGTGTGGAAGTTCGGTGACTCCATCAGCACCGACCTGCTGGTGCCCGGGGCGTACGTGCTGGCAAAGAGTGGCATCGACCCGGCGCAAGCCGCCCAGCACTGCATGCGCTCGAACCGGCCGGACTGGGCGGCCCAGGTCGAAGCGGGCGACATCTTGGTCGCCGGCCGCAACTTCGGGTGCGGGTCGAGCAGGAACGGCTCGGCTCCGCTGCTGGAGCTGGGGATCTCGGTCGTGCTGGCCGAGTCGGTGGCACGGATCCACATGCGCAACGCCATCAACACCGGGCTGCCGACGCTGGTCTGCCAGGGGATCAGCGATGCTGTCGAGGAGGGGCAGGAGCTGCGGGTCGACCTGGTGACGGGCACGGTGACCAACCTGGCCACCGGGGCAGAGCTCTCCGCCGACCGCTGGCCCGAGGACAGCCCCCCCTACGCCATCCTCATGGCAGGCGGGTTCATGCCGTACTTCCGCCGCCGCCTCGAGGAGGCAGGGTTGCTGTGACCGATGGCAACGAGGTGCATGGCCTCGACCAGGAGGTGCCGACGGCGGGGGCCGGACGTGCCTTCCTGCCCTTTGGGGCAGCTCCGCTCCCGAAGGACAGGTTCGTGCTGGCTCCTGGCGTCTACGACGGGTTGACGGCGCGGGTGGCGGCGGCGGCAGGGTTCGACGTGTTGTACATGACGGGGTTTGGGACGGCGGCGTCGCTGGGCATGCCGGACGTCGGCTTGGTCACGCAGACCGAGATGGTGGACAACCTTCGCCGCATCGTCGATGCGACCGGTCTGGCGGTGATCGCCGATGCTGACACCGGGTATGGGAACGCGGTCAACGTGTACCGGACGGTCCGCAGCTACGAGAAGGCGGGTGCGGCTGCCATCCACATCGAGGATCAGGTGTTTCCCAAGAAGTGCGGGTTCTTCGAGGGGAAGCAGGTGGTGGCGGCCGACGAGCACGCCCAGAAGATCCGCGCCGCCTGCGACGCCCGTTTGGGTGACGACCTCGTGATCATCGCCAGGACCGATGCGCTTGCCGTCACCGGCTGGGACGACGTCGTCGAGCGCGTGGTGTGCTATCGGGAGGCGGGGGCCGACGTCGTGTTCGTAGACGGCATCAAGACCGTCGAAGACCTCGAGCAGTACACCGAGCGGGTTGTCGGGTTGGGGCTTCCGGCGCTGTACAACGGCTCGCTTCGACCCGCGCCCGACATCGCGGCGCGCGGCTTTCGCATCCAGATCTGCGCTGGTCTCACGTTGATGGCCGTCTACCAGGCTGTCACCCACGGATACCGGCGACTGCACGACGCCGGGACGATCCAAGACGTCCTCGACGAGGCGACCGAGGCGCTGGCCGACAACGGCTCGCTCACCGACGTGTTGGGGTTGGAGGACGTGTACGCCACGGAGCGCCGCTACGGACGAGGCGAGGCGGTGCAGCGATGAGCGTCGTCGACACCGGGCGCGACCAGGTGCAGGCTCCGACCCTGAGACAGCGGGTCGAGGCCGGCACCGAGATGGTGGTCGCCCCGTTCGTCTACGACGGGTTGACGGCGCGGGTGGCGGCGGCGGCAGGGTTCGACGTGTTGTACATGACGGGGTTTGGGACGGCGGCGTCGCTGGGCATGCCGGA
>JAJZNB010000076.1 GCA_021848085.1 Actinomycetes bacterium | reverse complement strand
CGATCACGGCGTTGGCGGCGTCGAGGATGGTGCGGGTGGAGCGGTAGTTCTGCTCCAGGGGGATCACGGCGGCGTCGGGGAACGCCTCCTCGAACTCGAGGATGTTGCGGATGTCGGCGCCGCGCCAGCCGTAGATGGACTGGTCGGCGTCCCCCACCACGCAGACGTTGTGGTGCTGGGCGCCCAGCAGCAGCACCAGCTCGTTCTGCGCCCGGTTGGTGTCCTGGTACTCGTCGACGAGGAGATAGCGGAAGCGCTGCTGGTAGCGCTCCAGCACGTCGGGGCAGGTCCGCAGCAGGTCGACCGTCACCACCAGCAGGTCGTCGAAGTCCATGGCCGAGGCGGCCAGCAGGCGCCGCTGCACCTCGCGGTAGACCTCGGCGATGCGCCGGTCGTAGCTGGTGAGGGCCCGGTCGGCGAAGGACCCCACGTCGACCAGCTCGTTCTTGGCCGCCGAGATGGCGGCCTGCACCGAGCGCGGCGGCAGCTTCTTGGTGTCGAGGTTCAGGTCGCGCATGACCTGCTCCACGAGGCGGCGGCTGTCGGTGGCGTCGTAGATGGTGAACGACCGCCGGTAGCCGAGGCGCTCGGCGTGAGAGCGCAGGATCCGGACGCACGCGGCGTGGAAGGTGGAGACCCACATCCGCTGGGCCACCGGGCCGATGAGGTCGACGAGGCGGTCGCGCATCTCGCCGGCGGCCTTGTTGGTGAAGGTGATGGCCAGGATCTGCGACGGCACGGCGTCG
The DNA here is from genome assembly GCA_021848085.1 of Actinomycetes bacterium. Classification (GTDB taxonomy): domain Bacteria; phylum Actinomycetota; class Acidimicrobiia; order Acidimicrobiales; family UBA8190; genus JAJZNB01. Next base: position 12,800 of record JAJZNB010000076.1, on the reverse strand, counting down.
CCGGTGGCGATGAGGTGGGCGACCCGCCGGGTGAGGACCCGGGTCTTGCCCGAGCCGGCGCCGGCGACGACCAGCAGCGGTCCCTCGTGGCGCTCCACGGCGTGACGCTGCGGATCGTTGAGCCCCTGGAGCAGCTCGGCGGGGTCGGGCAGGTCGAGGGCCCAGGCGGGCCGGGGGCGGCAAGCGGACGTCTGCTCGGATGCCGCCGGCGCCGGGCCCGAGGCGGCCGGTGCCGTCTCGGCCAGCTCGTCGAGCTCGCCGAACGCTCCGAGGCCGCCCAGGCGCGGCAGCGGACCCTTGGGCACGGCTACTCCCACTCGATGGTGCCGGGCGGCTTCGACGTGATGTCGAGGGCGACCCGGTTGACGCCGTCCACCTCGTTGATGATGCGGTTGGACAGGCGTTCGAGCAGCTCGTAGGGGAGGCGGGCCCAGTCGGCGGTCATGGCGTCGTCGGAGCGCACGGCGCGGATGACGATCGGGTAGGCGTAGGTGCGGCCGTCGCCCATCACCCCGACGGTCCGCACGGCGGGCAGCACGGCGAAGCTCTGCCACAGGTCGCGATACAGCCCGGCCCGGCGGACCTCCTCCACGACGATGGCGTCGGCGGCCCGCAGGATGGCGACCCGCTCGGCGGTGACCTCCCCGACGATGCGGACGGCCAGACCCGGCCCGGGGAACGGCTGGCGCCAGACGATCTCCTCGGGCAGGCCCAGCTCCTCGCCGACGGCACGGACCTCGTCCTTGAACAGGGCCCGCAGCGGCTCCACCAGGTCGAAGGCCATGTCCTCGGGGAGACCGCCCACGTTGTGGTGCGACTTGATGTTGGCCGCGTCGCGGGTGCCGGACTCGATGACGTCGGGGTACAGCGTCCCTTGCACCAGGAAGCGGGCGTCCTCCACGTCGCGGGCCACCTCCTCGAAGATGCGGATGAAGGTCTCCCCGATGGCCTTGCGCTTGCGCTCGGGGTCGGTCACCCCGGCCAGCACCCCGAAGAAGCGGTCGGCCGCCTTCACGTGGATCAGGTCGACGTGGAACTGCTTGCGGAACGTCTCCTCGACCTGCTCGCCCTCACCGGCACGCATCAGCCCGGTGTCGACGAAGACGCAGGTGAGCTGGTCGCCAACCGCCTTGTGGACCAGGGCGGCGGCCACCGCCGAGTCCACCCCGCCCGACAGGGCGCACAGCACCCGGCCGGCTTCGACCTGGCTCTGCACGGCCTGCACCGACGACTCGATGATGTTGGTGTGGGTCCAGGTGGGTGAGGCGTCGCACACGTCGAACAGGAAGCGCTCCAGCAGCTGCTGGCCCCGGTCGGTGTGGACGACCTCGGGGTGGAACTGCACCCCGTGGATGCGCCGCTCGGCGTGGTGCAAGGCGGCGATCGGCGCCCCCGGCGTCGATGCCGTCGCCTCGAAGCCCGGCGGGGGCTCGGTGATGGAGTCGGCGTGGCTCATCCACACGTCGGTGACCGTCGGGGGGAAGTCCTCGAACAGTGCGGAGGGCCGGTGGCGGGTGAGCGGGGTACGGCCGTACTCGCCGCGGCCGGTGTGGGCCACGGTGCCGCCGAGCTGGCGGGTGAGCAGCTGGGCGCCGTAGCAGATGCCCAGGATCGGCACCCCGGCGTCGTAGAGCGCCGGGTCGACCTCCGGCGCCCAGCTGCCGTACACCGACTCGGGACCGCCTGACAGGATGATGCCGGCCGGCTGGCGGGCCAGCAGCTCCGCCAGCGGGGTGTCGTGGCGGACGATCTCGGAGTAGACCCGGGCCTGGCGGACCCGGCGGGCGATCAGCTGGGCGTACTGGGCGCCGAAGTCGACGACGAGGACGGTGGCGGGGATGTCGCTCACGGAGCCGGGGGCCGGTCGCAGGCAGCCGGCTCAGTGGCCCATGCCGACGCCCTGCGTGCGCTGCAGGGCCTTGCCCTCGGTCTGCAGGGCGGGGGCGATCATCACCTCGGCCTTCTGGAACTCCTTGACGGTCTCGTAGCCGCAGGTGGCCATGGAGGTCCGCAGGGCGCCGAACAGGTTCATGCGGCCGTCGTTCTCGTGGGCCGGGCCGAGCAGGATCTCCTGGAGCGAGCCGCGCACCGTGGTGCGCACCCTGGTGCCGCGCGGCAGCGTGGGGTGGAAGGTCGCCATCCCCCAGTGGAAGCCACGGCACGGCGCCTCGGTGGCCGACGACAGCGGCGAGCCGAGCATGACGGCATCGGCCCCGCAGGCGATGGCCTTGGCGATGTCCCCACCGCGGCTCATGCCGCCGTCGGCGATGACGTGGACGTAGACGCCGGTCTCGTCGAGGTGGCGCATCCGGGCGCCGGCCACGTCGGCGATGGCGGTGGCCTGGGGGACGCCGAGGCCGAGCACGCCGCGGGTGGTGCAGGCGTTGCCGGGGCCGACCCCGACCAGCACGCCGACGGCGCCGGTGCGCATCAGGTGCAGCGCCGCCTGGTAGGAGGCGCAGCCCCCGACGATGACCGGCAGGTCGAACTCGCGGATGAAGCGCTTCAGGTTGAGCGGCTCGGCCGTCTTGGACACGTGCTCGGCGGAGACCACGGTGCCCTGGATGACCAGCAGGTCGAGCTCGCCGGCCAGGATGGCCGGGGCCAGCTCGGTGGTGCGCTGGGGGGTGACCGAGGCGGCGGACACCACCCCCGACGCCTTGATCTCGCGGATGCGCTCGGTGACCAGCTCGGGCTTGATCGGCTCCAGGTACATCTGCTGCATCCGGACCGTGGCCTTGTCGTCGTCGAGGCGGGCGATCTCCTCGAACAGCGGCTCGGGGTCCTCGTAACGGGTCCACAGCCCTTCGAGGTTGAGGACGCCGAGCCCGCCGAGCCGGCCGATCTCGATGGCGGTGCGGGGGCTGACGACGCCGTCCATGGCGGCGGCCATCAGGGGCAGGTCGAAGGTGAAGGCGTCGATCTCCCAGGAGATGTCGACATCCTCGGGATCGCGGGTGCGGCGGCTGGGGACGATGGCGATGTCGTCGAAGCCGTAGGCCTGGCGGCCCGACTTGTAGATGCCGATCTCGATCTCAGCCATGTGGCTGCCTCCTGCCCCTGTGCCCTTCGACGACGCCGGGGGCAGGCGCCGTCGCCACTGGTGGTGCGGCGTCGACCCTCGCTCCGGTCCCCGGAGGCTCCGGCCGGCGCCGGGTGCCGTCGCCACCCGCCGACGATCCGTCCACGATACCGCCCCGGCCCGCCGCTCCGGGCCGCCGCGACAGGGCCGTCGGACCCTTCTTCCCCCGGGGTCGGACGCCCGGCGCCGGGCACCGACGGCGGCCGGCGGCGGTGGGCGACGCCTTCGCCCGGCGGCGCCCGGCGCCGGTATCGTCGGCGCTGTCGGGCTTCGACGGCGCCTCGACGGTGAGGGAGGGACAGATGGCCAAGGTACAGGTGGCCAAGGTGCAGGGGACCGACCCCGAGACCTTCGAGGTGCTGATCGTGGGGGCGGGCTTCGGCGGCATCGGCATGGCCATCGCCTTGCAGCGCGCCGGCATCGGCCCGTTCGTGGTGGTGGAGAAGAGCGGCGACCTGGGCGGCACCTGGCGGGACAACACCTATCCGGGGGCGGCCTGCGACGTGCCGTCGAACCTGTACTCGTTCTCCTTCCGGCCCGGGCGCTGGACCCGCCGCTACCCCCGGCAGTCGGAGATCCTCGACTACCTGCACGCCGTGGCCGACGAGCACGGCCTCGAGCCCCACATCCGCTGCGGGACGGGGGTGGCCGAAGCCGTCTTCGACGAGCCCGGCGGCCGTTGGCGGGTCCGCCTCGACGACGGCCGCGTCCTGTGGGCCCGGGTGGTGGTGTCCGCCGTGGGCCAGCTGAACCGGCCGGCGCGCCCGGAGCTGGCCGGCCTCGACGACTTCGCCGGCCCGGCCTGGCACTCGGCCCGCTGGGACCATGGCCAGCCGCTCGAGGGGAAGCGGGTGGCGGTGATCGGCACCGGGGCGAGCGCCATCCAGTTCGTGCCCGAGGTGGCCGAGGTGGCGGCCCACGTCGACGTGTACCAGCGCAGCGCCCCCTACGTCCTGCCCAAGCCCGACCGCCCCTACCGACGGTGGGAGCAGGCGCTGTTCGACGCCGTGCCGATCGCCCGCAAAGCCGACCGGCTGCGGATCTTCCTCTACGGGGAGCTGCTCACCAGCGGCTTCGTGACGTCGCCGAAGCTGCTGGGCGCGGCCCGCGCCCGGTGGTGGCGGCTGCTGCACGAGCAGATCCCCGATCCCGACCTGCGCCACCGCTGCATCCCGGACCACGTCATGGGCTGCAAGCGGGTGCTGTTCTCCAACGACTGGTACCGGACCCTGGCCCGTCCCCACGTCGACCTGATCACCGAGCGGATCGAGCGGGTGGTGCCCTCCGGGGTGGTCACCGCCGGCGGCACCACCCGCCCCGCCGACGTGCTCATCTACGGCACCGGCTTCCAGACCCTGGACTTCCTGGCGCCGATGGTGGTGCGGGGACGCGGCGGGCGGGCGCTGCACGACGTGTGGCGCGACGGCGCCTCGGCCTACCTCGGGGTGGCGGTGCCGGGCTTCCCGAACCTCTTCCTGCTCTACGGCCCCAACACCAACCTGGGCGGCAATTCGATCATCTTCATGCTCGAGAGCCAGATCGCCTACGTGACCGCCGCCGTCGCCGCCCTCGACCGGCGGCGGCTCGGTTGGCTCGACGTGCGTCCCGAGGTGCACCAGGACTTCGAGGCCTGGGTCGACCGGGCCAGCCGCGCCTCGGTGTGGGAGTCGGGCTGCCGCAGCTGGTACACGACCGCCTCGGGCCGCAACACCAACAACTGGCCGACCTACACCGTCCTGTACCGCCAGCGGCTGCGGCGCTTCGACCTGGGGAGCTACCAGGTGGCGCCCCAGAGGCCCGGGCCCGGTCCCGCCCGCCCCCCGGTGGGCGCCGGCGGACCCGTCGGTTCCCAAGCGCCGCCCACCGGCGCCGAGGTCGGCCCGGCGGCGGCCCCCACGCCGGCGGCGGCCCGGTGAGCACCTTGGATGTGAACCTGCGGCTGCCGGCCGGTCTGGTCCGGCTGGGGGTGCGGCTGGCGGGCCGCTGGGCGTTGGACCCGCGCCTGCCGTGGGAGGTGCAGCGCCGGCGCCTGGAGCAGCTGTCGAAGGGGGCGCCGCTGCCCAAGGGCACCACCGTGGTCGACACCGTGCTGGGGGGGAAGCCGGCCGAGGTGGTGGCTGGATCCGGCGTCGGTCCCGGCCCGACGGTGCTCCACCTCCACGGCGGCGGCTACTGCGTCGGGTCGCCGTCGGTGGCGCGCAGCTGGGCGGCTCACCTCAGCGCCCGGGCCGGCTGCCGGGTGGTGCTGGTCGACTACCGGCTGGCTCCCGAGCATCCCCACCCGGCGGCGCTCGACGACGCCGCCGCCGCCTGGGAGGCGCTGCGGGACGAGGCGCCGGCGTCGTCGCTGGTGCTGTCGGGCGACTCGGCCGGGGGCGGTCTGGCCCTGGCGCTGGCCCTGCGCCTGCGCGACGCCGGCCAGCCCCTGCCGGCCGGGCTGGTGCTGGTGTCGCCGTGGGCGGATCTGCACGCCGACCGCGGCGAGCCGTCGGAGCTGGCCGAGCGCGACGTGGTGCTGACCCCGGGCTGGCTCCTGGCCTGCGCCAACGCCTACGCCGCGCCCAGCCGGTGGAGCGACCCGGCCGTGTCGCCGCTGCACGGCTCGCTGGCCGGGCTGGCGCCGATGCTGATCCAGGCCGGCACCGACGAGCTGCTCGCCCCCGACGCCGAGCGGCTGGCGGCTGCCGCCGGCGCGGCGGGGGTCGAGGTCACCTACACCACCAGCCCCGGGCTGTGGCACGACTTCCCGCTGCAGGCCGGCCTGGTGGCCGCCGCCGACAGCGCCGTGCGTCAGGCGGCGTGGTTCGTGCAGCAGCGCGCCGCGCCCTGAGCGCCGCCGCCCGCCGCGGCGGGCCGGCCGGCGGTCGACCCGGCCCAGCAGGCGCAGCAGCTGGTCGAAGCGGCGCTGGCGGCGCTGGTCCCAGCCCAGCCCCATGGCGACACGCAGCTCAGGCGGCAAGAAGCCGCCCGGTACGGCACCGGGCTGTCGGGGGTGGACACCACCTGGGCGTGCTGGCGGTCGACGGCGCGGCGGAAGGCGGCCCGGTCGTCGCCGTCACCCAGCAGGGCCACCGCCAGGTAGGTGAAGGTGGTGCGGGTGCGCTTCAGCGGGTGGCGCATGGCGCTGCCGTTGTCCACCTGGCTCTCGATCGCGCCGTAGCCGACGGGCGGACGGCTCAGCTGCAGCACCACGTTGGCCGTCCCGGCCAGCACGGCGGCGGGGCCGGACAGGTGGCGCCGGATGTCGAAGCCGGCGGCGGCCACGGCGGCAGGGCTCGGCGGTGGCGACCCCGGCACCCGGGGCGGATCAGACACCGAGCACCAGCCGCAGCAGCTCCACCAGCACCCGGGCGGTGGCGCCCCACACGGTGTCGTCGGGCAGCTCGAAGAACCACACCGGGTACGAGCCGTCGGGTCCCAGGTGGTCCCGCAGGTGGGTGGCCAAGGGCCGGTCCGGGCGTGTCCAGCGCTCCTCGCGGAAGACCCCGGGGGCGACCAGCTCGGCCAGCGCCACGTCGAAGCAGTGGTCGACCTCGGCGGGGTTGGGGTCGAGCCGGGGCCGGCCGCCGAGGACACCGACCACCGGGGTGATGGCCGACCGCGAGGTGGAGGTGGCCAGCGGGGTGAGCCGGCCGACCACGGTGACGACGTCGGGATCGAGGCCCACCTCCTCCGACGCCTCGCGCAGCGCCCCCGCCTCGGGCTCCTCGCCGTCGTCGAGTCGCCCCCCCGGGAAGCTCACCTCGCCCTGGTGCGAGCGCAGGTGCGAGGCTCGGCGGGTCAGCACCACCCGGGTCTCCCCGTCCTCTTCGAACAGCGCCACCAGCACCGCCGAGGGGGCCCCCAGGTCGGGCAGCCCGTCGACGGTGGCGGCGGGACCGGCCGGGGACCCGGCCGCGGCCAGCGCGCCGCGCACCTTGGCCAGGCCGAGCCCCCGTCGCCGGGCCGGGTCCACCAGCTCCCAGGGGGAGGAGGCCCCCAGGTAGGCGCCCGGCGGCCGGGGGATGACCTGCCGGCCGCCGACGGTGAGGTGGAGGCTGTCGACCCGTGTCCCCTCGGCGAGCGGCGGTTCCCTGTCCGACGTCGGCACCGTCGAGACCCTACCGGCACCGGCCGACCAGCGATCCGGCCAGGGTCGAGGTCCGACACGGGCGGTGGCGGTACCGTGGCGGACGACCCAGGGGGCAACCATGAGCGGACGACACCATCCAGACAGCCGAGCCGAGGGCGACTGGCCGGCTCCCACCGGTCCGGGCGCCCCGGCGGCGGCGGCCCCGCCATGGTCGGGGCCGCTGCCGGGGTTTCCGGTGTCGACGTCGTCGGACTTCGCCGAGTGGCAGGTCGAACGGACCCTCGGGACGGTGTTCGGGGTGGTGGTGCGGTCGATGGGCGCCGGGCGGGGACTGCTGTCGGTGTTCCGGATCTTCGCTGGCGGCGAGGTGAAGCAGTACACCAAGCTGCTCGAGGACACCCGCCGGCACGCCATGGACCGCATGATCGAGAACGCCCGGCTGGTGGGGGCCAACGGCGTGGTGATGATGCGCTTCGACGCTTCTGAGATCGCCCAGTCGCTGACCGAGGTGGTGGCCTACGGCACCGCCGTCGTCCTCGGTCCCCGCCGCCCGGTCATGCCGGCCGCGGCGCCGGGCACGGTGCCGCCCGGCTCGTGATCGTGCCGTGCCGGCTCGTGGTCGTGCCGTGATCGTCGCCGCCTGGGGGGTGAGCCTGCTGGTGGTGCTGGTGGCCGCCCTGCCGGTGCTGCTCACCTTCCTGCGGCGGCGCCACGGCGAGTCGGACCGGCCCGAGGCGGGCTGGCAGCGCACCGAGGAGGTGTTCCGCGACCCGGGCACCGGACGGATCGTGCGGGTGTGGACCGACCGCTCCGGCGCCCGCCACTACGTCCCCGAACGCTGACGCCCGACGCCGGGCGCGACGCCGGGCGCGACGGCAGCCGGGCCCGAAGACCCGGCTGCCGCAACGACATGGCTCAGGTGAGCCCAGGCGTCACATCATGCCGCCCATGCCCCCCATGCCACCCATGCCGCCCATGCCGGCGGCGGCGGCCGCCGCGGCGTTGGCGTCGGGCTTCTCGGGCTTGTCGGCCACCAGGGCCTCGGTGGTGAGCATCAGGCCGGCCACCGACGCCGCGTTCTGCAGCGCCGAGCGGGTCACCTTGGCCGGGTCGATGACGCCGGCCTTCACCAGGTCCTCGAACTGGCCGGTGGCGGCGTTGAGGCCGGTGGACCCGGTCTCGCTCTCCACCTGGCGCACCGCCACCGCACCCTCGAGCCCGGCGTTGATGGCGATCCACTTGAGGGGCTCCTCGAGCGCCTTGGCCACGATGCGGGCACCGGTGGCCTCGTCACCCTCGAGCTTGGCGGCGGCGTCCTCCACCGCAGCCCGGCTGCGGACCAAAGCGGTGCCGCCGCCGGCGACGATGCCCTCCTCGATGGCGGCCCGGGTGGCCGACAGGGCGTCCTCGATGCGGTGCTTCTTCTCCTTGAGCTCGACCTCGGTGGCAGCCCCGACCCGGACCACGGCCACCCCGCCGGCCAGCTTGGCCAGGCGCTCCTGGAGCTTCTCCCGGTCCCAGTCGGAGTCGGTCTCCTCGATCTCGCGCTTGATCTGGGCGATGCGGCCCTTCACGTCATCCTCGGAGCCGGCCCCCTCGACGACGGTGGTGTCGTCCTTGGTGACCACCACCCGCCGGGCCCGGCCCAGCAGGTCGAGCGTGGTGTTCTCGAGCTTGAGGCCGATCTCCTCGGAGATGACCTGGCCGCCGGTCAGGATGGCGATGTCCTGGAGCATGGCCTTGCGCCGCTCGCCGAAGCCGGGCGCCTTGGCCGCCACCGACACGAAGGTGCCGCGGATCTTGTTCACCACCAGGGTGGCCAGCGCCTCGCCTTCGATGTCCTCGGCGATGATCAGCAGCGGCTTGCCGGTCTGCATCACCTTCTCGAGGACGGGCACCAGGTCGTGGACGGCGCTGATCTTCTGGTTGGCGATGAGGATGTAGGGGTCCTCGAGCACCGCCTCTTGACGCTCGGGGTCGGTGACGAAGTACGGCGACAGGTAGCCCTTGTCGAACTGCATCCCCTCGGTGAACTCGAGCTCGATGCCGAAGGTGTTGGACTCCTCGACCGTGACGGTGCCGTCCTTGCCGACCTTGTCGATGGCCTCGGCCAGCACGTCGCCGATGGCGGTGTCGGCCGCGGAGATGGACGCCACCTGGGCGATCTCGGTGCGCGAGTCGACCTCCTTGGCCTGCTGGCCGATGGCCTCGACGGCGGCGGCGACGCCCTTCTCCATGCCGCGCTTCAGGGCCATGGGGCCGGCCCCGGCGGCCACGTTGCGCAGCCCCTCGTGGATGAGGGCCTGGGCCAGGACGGTGGCGGTGGTGGTGCCGTCACCGGCGACGTCGTTGGTCTTGGTGGCCACCTCCTTCACCAGCTGGGCGCCCATGTTCTCGAACGGGTCGTCGAGCTCTACCTCGCGGGCGATGGTGACGCCGTCGTTGGTGATGGTCGGGGCGCCGAACTTCTTGTCGATGACGACGTTGCGGCCGCGGGGGCCGAGCGTCACCTTGACCGTGTTGGCCAGCTTGTCGACGCCCGCCTCGAGACCGCGGCGGGCGGACTCGTCGAACTTCAGGATCTTGGGCATGGGGACTCCGTTGCTCGGGTTACTTGGCGATCTTGGCGAGGACGTCGCGGGCGGAGAGGATCAGCAGATCCTCGCCGTCGATGGTGATCTCGGTGCCGCCGTACTTGGAGTAGACGACGGTGTCACCGACGGCGACGTCGAGGGCGATGAGCTCGCCGGACTGCTCGGCGCGACGGCCGGGCCCGACGGCCAGCACCTCACCCTGCTGGGGCTTCTCCTTGGCGGTGTCGGGGATGACCAGGCCAGAGGCGGTGGTCTCCTCCGACTCGCCCGGGCGGACGACGATGCGATCCTCGAGGGGCTGGAGGTTCATGGCAGACGATTCTCCTGTAGGCCGTTGTGGTTGGCACTCTAACCTGACGAGTGCTAACGATAGCGGTCCGCCGGGGCGCTGGCAACCGCCTCGGGGCAGCTGTTGCACCCAGGGCCCCGGCGCCGGCCGTCGGCGCTCGGCAGCTGTTGCGCCAGAGCGTCGGCGCTCAGGCCATCAGCGGCAGCCGCAGGTTCGGGTCGGCGGGCACGTCGAGCGGGCTGGGGCCCAGGTGCTGCAGCTGCCAGCGGCCGGCGGCGGCCACCATGGCGGCGTTGTCGGTGCACATGGCCCGACTCGGCAGGTAGGCGGGCAGCCCCGCCGCCTCGGCCGCGTCGGTGAGGGCGCGGCGCAGCGGACCGTTGGCGGCCACCCCGCCGGCCAGGCACACCCCTGCCGCCTGCGAGGAGGTGGCGGCCCGCATGGTCTTGGCCACCAGCACGTCCACCACCGCCTGCTGGAACGAGGCGGCCACGTCCTGGTTGGAGGCGTCGGGGTGGCGGCGCACGGCGTTGACCACCGCCGTCTTGAGGCCGCTGAACGACAGGTCGAGCCCTTCGCCGAGCATGGCCCGGGGAAAGGCGAAGGCGGTCGGGTCGCCGGCGGCGGCGGCCCGCTCCACGGCCGGGCCGCCGGGATAGCCGAGGCCGAGGAACCGGGCCACCTTGTCGAACGCCTCTCCGGCCGCGTCGTCGATGGTCTGACCCAGCAGCTGGTAGCGCCCCGGAGCCTGCATGGACACCAGCAGGGTGTGGCCGCCCGACACCAGCAGCACGGTGAGGGGCCAGCGCAGCTCGGGGTGGTCGAGCAGAGCGGCGAAGAGGTGCCCTTCGAGGTGGTTGACGGCGACGAAGGGCCGGTCCCAGGCCAGGGCCATGGCTTTGGCCTCGCTGACCCCGACCAGCAGGGCGCCGATCAGGCCCGGTCCGACGGTGGCGGCCACGGCGTCGACCGGTGCCGGCGGGCCCGGCGGCAGGCCGGCCTGCTCCAAGGCGGTCGGCACCACCACCGACAGCAGGTCGAGGTGGGCCCGGCTGGCCAGCTCGGGGACGACCCCGCCGTAGGCGGCGTGCAGGTCCACCTGGCTCGACACGACCGACGAGCGGACGGTCCCCTCGTCGTCGACGACCGCCGCCGCCGTCTCGTCGCAGGAGGTCTCGATGCCGAGGACGGTCACCGGGCCGAGCGTAGCGTCGCCTCGATCTGCCCGATCCGGGCGGCGTAGGCGGCGTCGGTGATGTCGTCGGTCCACATGATGATGGCGTCCTCGCCGGTCTCGGCGTAGTAGTTCTTGCGCACCCCGACGGGCGCGAACCCGAAGCGGTGGTACAGGGCCCGGGCGGGGGCGTTGCCGACCCGGACCTCCAAGGTGAGGCGCCGCACCCCCCGCGGCGGGGCGGCCCGCACCACGTCGAGCAGCAGCAGCGTGCCCAGGCGCCGGCCGTGCCAGGCCGGGTCGACGGTCAAGGTGGTGACGTGGCCCTCGTCCTCCACCACCATCAGCCCCGAGTAGCCGACGACCAGCGGTCCCACCACGGCCACCGTGTAGCGGCGGCTGGTGCGCTGGGCCAGCTCCGACAGGAACAGCGTCGCCGACCACGGGCTGGGGTAGCAGGCCTCCTCGATGCGCAGCACCGGGCGCAGGTGGCGGCGGGCCATGGGGGTGAGGCGCACGGCGGCCGCCAGGTCGCCGGCGACGGCCGGCGGCAGCCCCCGGGCGGGGTCGGGACCCAGCGGTCCTCCGGGGCCGACGGTCACGGCGCCGGCGCCGGCCGGGGCGGGAGGCGCCGCTCCCAGTTGATGCGGGCATCGGCCTGGCGCAGGTAGCGAGGCGCCACCGCGGTGGCCGCCACGGCGGCGCCGGCGGCCAGGCGGCGCAGCCCCACCCGGGCCAGCACACCCACCGGCGGGTGCGCCAGCAGCGGACCGGCCACCTGGTGCCCGGCGGCGCCGAGCAGCGTCCGGTAGCGGGCGGCGCCGTCGCCGACCAGCAGCGAACCGGCCGGCACGTCGGCGGCCAGCACGTCGGGAGGGCACACGGCGTCAGGCCCGCGCCGGTGCGCCTCGACGGACCCGGCCGCGGCGGAACCGGCCCCAGCCTCGTCGGCGCCGGCGGCGCCGGCGGCGAACGGCGCCCAGAACACCTCGCCGCGGCGGGCGTCGACCACGGCCACCAGCCGGTCGGGCTGCCCGGGCGCGCCCAGCAGGCCGGTGTCGGCCGCCGCCTGGGCCAGCAGCTGCAGGCTGCCGACCGCCACCACCGGCAGACCCAGGGCGCCGGCGAAGGCCTTGGCGGTGCCTACCCCGACCCGCAGGCCGGTGAACAGCCCCGGTCCGATGTCGACGGCGACGGCCTCCACGTCGGCCGGCGCCACCCCCGCCTGGCGGCAGGCGAAGTCGATGGCCGGGGCCAGCGTCTCGGCGTGACGCCGGCCACGCTCGGCCGTCACCGACACCAGCACGCCGTCGTCGTCGGCCAAGGCGACGGCGGCCGCGTCGGTGGCCGACTCCACGGCCAGCAGCAGCATCAGCGCACCCCCCACCGGGCCAAGGCGGCCACGACCGCCGGGCGGCGGCCGGCCAGGCCGGGGCCGGCGACCTCGATGGCCCGCTCCTCGTCGCCGCCGTCGACCACCTGCTGCAGCCGCACGTGCAGGGCTCCCCGTCCGAGCACCACGGCGGCCACGTCGCCCCACTCGACCAGGGCCACCGCCTGGTCCTCGACCAGCTCGCCCAGGCCCAGGT
>JAJZNB010000200.1 GCA_021848085.1 Actinomycetes bacterium | reverse complement strand
TCGGTCTGCTGTGCGAACAGCTCAACGCCACCCCGCCCCGCCTCTGCGGTGATCGGCGCCCGATCACCTACCGGATCACAGCTCGATCTTGATCTCGGCGCCAGGCCCTACTACCGGAGGTCTGAGGCTGGCAGAACATCTGCTTGATCAGCAGGATCGAGTCGATGAACACCGACAGCGAGCCTCGCCACCCCTGGCGTCCCCGGAAGCGGTAGCGGTACCTGTCGGCCAGCCAGAAGGCGAGCAGCAGGCCAGGCACCGGCATGATCGCCCAGGGCAGCGTGAAGTCGAGCGGAGGCTTCGACAGGGCGAGGGCCAGCACGGCGATGGCTGCGCCTTCACCGACGAAGCCGAGGATGCCGTGTTCCAGCCCTGCCAGGCTCGAGACGCGTACCTTGGCTTCACGCTCGCCGGCGCCGGCGCCCTGGATGGCGTAGGTGTCGAGCGCAGAGCCGCCGTGGGCGAGGAAGCCGCCGAACCCGGCGGTGACGACGGCGAGCAGCTGGCGCGTCGCGAGACCCGGGCCGTCGTCGACGTCGTAGATGCTGCGGTAGGTGAAGAGGTAGCCGACGAAGGAGACGAGCAGGGCGCCGGCCATGACGATCACGTAGGGCCAGTCGAACCGGTCGAGGACATGGCGGATCTTGGAGAAGCCGACCACATCGGCGAGGCCGACACCGGCCATCAGCTGCAACGCGCCCATGATGCCGACGAGCAACGCCAGGCGCATGGGCCGCCGATTGACGTGGTGGCCCGAGACGATCGGGCGGAGGCGCTGTCGGAGAGCGGCGGCCGGTGTCGTCATGAAGGTCCGCCTCGCGGCCGGACCTCGCCGGGGAGGCTGGGGGCAGCATGCTCGGGCTGGCGGACCTCGCCGCCGAGGCATGCATGCCCCCTCTGGCCCATGATGATGGTGTTTCCCGAGCGCGGCGGGGCGAAACCGCCGAGCGCTCACCGCCGGCTCGTCGACCAGGCCGGCTGGGAGGCCGGGCCTCGAGGGCGGCTCGTTCCAGGCCGGCCGCAAGATATGGTGTACCGTATGAACACGCAGTCATATGTTCATGCTATGAACGGGTCGGCAGCCCGGGTCGTGGACGTGGAGCGGGTGGCGGCCGTCCAGCAGGCCATGCCCAGCGACGACGACGTGGCCGACGTCGCCGATGTGTTCGGTCTGCTGTCGGACCCGGGCCGGCTGCGCCTCATGACGGCGCTGCTCGCCGGCGAGCTGTGCGTCGGGGATCTGGCCGCCGCCGCCGGTCTCAGCGAGTCGGCGGCCAGCCATGCGCTGCGGATCCTGCGGGCCCACCGGGTGGTGTCGGTCCGGCGGTCGGGCCGAATGGCGTACTACGCCCTCGCCGACGAACACGTGCGCATGCTGCTCGACCTGGCCCTCGCCCACATCGCCCACACCGAGCTGGTCCACGATGGCGACAGGACCGACCGCCGGGGCAGGACCGACCGTGGCCGCAGGCCCGACGATCACGACGGGATTGCCGGTGCCTGATCCAGGTCGTCTTCCGGCCGGCAGGGGCCCGTCCGGCGGGAGCGCGACGCCGACCTGCCCCGCCCACGCCCAGCCCGGCCACCGCGCTGGTGCGGCCGGCGATCCGCATGCTGGTGCGGCCGGTGATCCGCATGCTGGTGCGGCCGGCGATCGCCATGCTGGTGCGGCCGGCGATCCCCATGCCGGCACCGCCGGTGATCCGCATGCTGGTGCGGCCGGCGGTCCTCATGCCGGCACCGCCGGTGGTCCGCATGCTGGTGCGGCCGGTGATCCGCATGCTGGTGCGGCCGGCGATCCCCATGCCGGCACCGCCGGCCATCCTCACGGCATCGACGCCGGCGCTGACGTGCGCTACCTGACCGGGGCGCTGGCCCTCATCGCCACCTTCATGGTCGGCGAGGTGGTGGCGGCGGCCCTCTCCGGGTCGCTGGCCCTGTTCGCCGACGCCGGCCACATGCTGACCGACGTGGCGGCGCTGGGGGCGAGCGTGGTGGCGGCCCGGCTGGCGGCCAGACCCGCCGGCGGCATCTGGACCTTCGGCCTGAAGCGAGCCGAGATCCTCTCCGCTGCCGCCAACGGCATCATCCTGCTGGTCGTCGCCGTCGTCATCACCATCGAGGCGGCCGTCCGGCTGGCGGCACCACCCGGCGTCGACGGCTCGGTCGTGCTCGGGGTGGCCCTGGCCGGGGCGGTGGTGAACGTGGCGGCCACCGCGGTGCTGGCCAGGGCCAACCGGTCGAGCCTCAACGTGCGGGGGGCGTTCGCCCACGTGGTGACCGACCTGTACGCCTTCTTGGGCACGGCTGCCGCCGGGCTCGCCATCATGGTGGCGGGCTGGATGCGGGCGGACGCGGTGGCCTCGCTGGTGGTGGCAGCGCTGATGGTGCGGGCCGCCTGGGGACTGTTGCGCGACTCGGGACGGATCCTGCTGCAGGCGGCGCCGGCCGAGGTGTCACTCGACGAGGTGCGCAGCCACGTGGTCGGGGTGGAGCACGTCCTCGGGGTCCACGACCTGCACGCCTGGACCCTGAGCTCTGACCTGCCGACCCTGTCGGCCCACGTGGTGGTGGAGGACCACTGCTTCTCCTCCGGCCATGCCCCGCAAGTGCTCGACGCGCTGCAGGCGTGCCTCGGAGCGCACTTCGACGTCGTCCACTCGACGTTCCAGCTGGAGCCGGCCAGCCACGCTGCCCACGAGCCGGCTTCCCATCGCTGAGCCGTCCCGGCGACGAGCCCCCCGCACGGCGTGGAGGCCGACCCTCTGGTCGTTGGCGTGCTTGCGCAGGAGCTAGAAGGCGGCGTCGACCGTGACGTGGCGGTCGGCGGCGATGGTCCCGTTGGCCTGCTCGATCACCACCCGGCTGTCGAGGGCACGCTGCAGCTGCTCGGTGAGGCGTCGCTGCTCCGAAGTCGTCGGCGGTGACGCGGTCCCCGGTCCGCCCCGCCTCCACGCAGGGACCCTGCCGCTGCCCTTCCTGGACCCGCTCCACCTCGGCGCCGACGACGCGGCCGGCGGTGACGAAGGCCAGGTTCGAAGACCCTGGGCGAGAGGCCCCGCCGGCCTCACTGGACCCGGGCGATGGGGGCCAGCCGGCCGCCGGTGAGGGCCAGCAGATCGGCGGCGACCAGCTCCAGCTCCAGACCACGCCGCCCGGGGCTCACGAAGACCGTGTCCCAGCGGTCAGCCCTCTGGTCGACGACGGTCGGCAGCCGTCGGTGGGCGCCACCGGCGTGCAGGACGGCGGTCATGGCGGGGGTGGAGCCACAGGCGGGCACAGGGCCATCATGCCCAGCCGCCGCCGGGGAGAGCCTCCCAGCCGCCGCAACCAGCGGCGCAGCGCTTCCTCGGGTACCGCCGCTTCCTCGGGTACCGCCGCTTCCTCGGGTACCGCCGCTTCCTCGGGTACCGCCGCTTCCTCGGGTACCGCCGCTTCCTCGGGTACCGCCGCTTCCTCGGGCACCACCGCGCTCAACGGACCAACAACCTGGCGATGGTGGCAGAAGTGCCGTGTAGAGCGTCCGTTGCCCTGGAGCTCCCTCCGATGCAGACGGCCCCACCTGACCCAGGCGGCCCCGTCTGACCCAGGCGGCCCCATCCGACCCAGACGGCCCCATCCGACCCAGGCGGCCCCATCCGACCCAGACGGCCCCATCCGACCCAGACGGCCCCATCCGACCCAGACGGCCCCATCCGACCCAGACGGGAGGACCCGTGCCCACCGCACCTCGTGGATCCCGCCGGCCTCGCCGGTCCCGCCAGCTGCCGAAGGCGGCTGCCGCGGTGCTGATCACGGCGGCTGCCGCGGTGCTGATCACGGCGGTCACCGCCGCTTCCACCGTCAGGGCTGCCCCCACCGCCACCGCGGCGGGGACGGCGACAGCGGCGTCAGCCACCGCGGCAGGGGTGTCCCTGCCGACGGCGGCCGGGTCGGGAGCCGGGGCTGGCGGCTTCGCAGCATCGAGCGGATCTCGCGCCGCGGCGGCGACGGCCAGCTGTCCGCTGGGGCTGCAGGTGTCAGCCCATCTCGATCCGGCTGGAGGTGCGCCCTCGACGGTCTGCTCCGGGCTGGTCCCCAGCTTCGACGGCACGCCACTGTCCACCGACGTCACCATCCCGGACGGCCCGGCCCGGCCACGGCCGCTCATGGTGTTCCTCAACGGCTGGGGTGACCACAAGACCAACTTCGAGGCGAGCCAGCTGGCCGGCAACGCCAACCCCTACACCTGGCACTGGAACAACGCCTGGTTCGCCTCCCACGGCTTCGCCGTCCTCAACTTCACCGCCCGGGGCTTCTGGCACTCCTGCGGCAAGGTGCCGGTGCCGGGCGCTCCCTCGGCCGGCGGCATCACCGCCTCGGACCCCGTCTACCTGACCGAGCCCGGATGCCAGGGACGGGCCAGCTGGACGCACCTGGCCGACCGCCGGTGGGAGATCCGGGACGTGCAGACGCTGGTCGGCAAGCTGGTCGACGCCCACGTGGCCACCCCCGACCAGGTCGTCGTCACCGGCGACTCCTACGGTGGCGGGCAGAGCTGGCTGCTGGCGCTCTCCCAGGACCAGGTGCTGCACCGCAACGGCACCACCACGGCCTGGACCTCCCCCGACGGCACCCCCATCCACCTGGCCGCCGCCGTGCCGCTGTTCGGCTGGACCGACCTGCTGCAGGCCCTCGACGACAACGGCGGGGGATCGATCGCCCAGACCCCGGCCGCCGACTCGCCGCCGGCCACCAGCCACACCAGCCCCTACGGGGTGGAGAAGCTCAGCTACGTGAGCGGCCTGTTCGCCCTGGGCGAGGCCACCGCCCAGTACGCCCCGCCCGGTGCCGACCCCACCGCCGACCTGCCCGCCTGGTACGCCGCCATCGGGGCCGGCGAGCCGTACTCGGCCGACCCGATCGTCGCCCAGGCCGTCACCCAGCTGACCCGCTACCGCTCGGCGCTGTACCTGCCGGTGCCTCCCATGGCCAAGGCGGTGCCCATCCTCACCGTGCAAGGTGTCACCGACCCGCTGTTCCCAGCCATCCAGAGCTTGCAGATGGAGCAGCGGCTGCGGGCCGCCCATCCCGGCTACCCGGTGTGGACCGTGCTGGGCGACGTCGGCCACTCCTACGCCGACAACCCGCCGGCGGTGTGGCACCACATCCTGACCCAGGCCAACCGCTGGGTGCTCGACGTGCTGCACCACCGCACCCCCAGCCAGCCCAAGATCGAGGCGGCCACCGTCGCCTGCCAGGCCGGCCAGCACACCACGTGGCTGACCGGCAACCGGCTGCGCACCATGGCCAGCCAGGTGCTGGTCCTCTCCGCCACCACCACCGCCTCGACCACCAGCGCCGGAACCAACCCGGTGGTGGACCTGCAGACCGACCCGATCGCCACCTCCGGGTGCCGCACCCTGGCGAGCAGCCAGGCCGGCGGTCCCGGTGCCGCCTCCTTCACCTTCGCCCCGGCCGACGGCGTCGTCGTGACCGGCCCCGGCTCGTCCGGCACCGCCCCCTCCACCGGCGCCGGCAAGGGTGCCGCCTCCACCGGCGCGGCCACCCTCGGCGCCGCCTCCACCGGCGCCGGCGCCCTGGCCGGCGGGAGCACCACGCCGGCGGGCTCCGGGGCGCTCACCCTGCTCGGCGCTCCGGTCGTCCACGCCAACGCCGTGCTCACCGGCACCAACGCCGAGCTCGCCGCCAGCCTGTGGGACGTCAACCCGGCCACCGGCCAGCAGACCCTCATCACCCGCTGCGTGGAGCGCCTCACCGGCCGCAGCGGCCAGACCCTGCACCTGGCCTTTGAGCTGTGGCCCACCGCCTGGACCCTGTTGCCGGGCCACCAGCTGCAGCTGCAGCTGACCCAGAGCGACGCACCCACCTGGCGGCCCGACAACGAGCCGTCGGCGCTGCAGATCAGCGGCCTGCAGCTGCGGATCCCGATCGCAGCCCGGCCATGAACCCGGCCGCCGGCCCGGACACGGGCTCCTGGGCCCGGCCATGAGGAGGCCATCCGGGGAGGGGGAAGGCGGATCCGCCAGGCTGATCGCCGGCCCCTCGACCAGCGGCCCGAGGTTCGCGCTGTGGGAGGTCGGGTGGCGCTTCGACCCCTGTGGGTGCTCACGGCCGACCGGGTCGCCGACGCCGGTGCACCTGCCCGCGACACCTGCAGGCGGTCAGCGCGCCGAGGCCTGCCGACCCTGATTCCACTCCCGCTGGGCGCCGACCTGCCCGTCGTCCATGCCGAAGGCGCGCAGCTGGGGCACCTCGCGGAGGCTGCGCTTCAGCTCGGCGAAGCCGGGGTAGCGAGCCAGGCCGGTGATGTGGTCCCACAGGGCCACGGCCTGGTCCGGGTCGGGCAGCCGGCTGATCACCGGCCCGAAGAAGGCGGTGCCGTCGGGTGGGTCGAAGTGGATGATGGGGGTGCCGACGTCCTTGCCGGTGGCGGCCAGAGCCCGATCGGTGTCGGCCTGCACCACGGGGTCCAAGGCGGTGTCGTCGAGGGCGTCGACCAGGTCGGCCGGCAGGCCCAGCTGGTCGAGCACCGAGGTGACGAAGACGGCGGTGTCGGCCTGGATCTCCTGCTGGCGGCCGCGGTAGCGGTCGAAGATGTCGGCGCCGTAGGCGGCGTACAGGCGGCCGACAGCGTCGTTGCCGTGGTCGGCCCGGACCCGGGCCGCCACCCGCAGCAGCCGCAGGCCCAGCGTGTGCCCGGCTTCGTAGCCGGCGGGGAAGTGGGTGGCATAGTCGACATCGGCGTTGACCAGGCGCAGCGCGATGAAGCGCCAGTCGACCCGCAGCTGGCGTTGCTCGGCCACCATCCGGATCCACTTGCTGGTCATCCAGGCGAAGGGGCAGACCGGATCGAAGTGGAAGGCGACGTCGCTACGGGTCGAGTCGCCAGTTGTTGCCGTGTCGTCAGCGTCCATGGATCTGACTGTAGGAGGAGCAGCGCGGAGCGTCGGCCATCATGGGGCGATGGCACGACACGACGCCGACGGAGATCTCGACCCCGAGCCCGAAGACGAGGACGCCTACGCCGAGGCCAACGCGGCGCTGAAGGAGCGGTTCGCCACCTGGGCCGCGGCCAAGGGCCTCGAGGTGGACCCCGAGACGCTCGAGTCCCCTCTCCACTACAAGTGGGGATATCTCGACGGCCACCTCACCCGCTGGAGGCGCGCCGACGTGGAGGAGCTCTACCTCGAGCTCTACCCGGCCAAGGTCATCGTCGAAGACGACGAGCTCGACGAGGTGCTGGCCGAAGCGAAGACGTTCTTCACCTTCTTGGCTGAGACGGGCCTCCTCGACGAGGGCAGCGAGCCGGCCGACGTCCTGATCGGGCATCTGTCGGCGATCGAGGGCGAATTCCGGGCCAACATGGCCGATCCCCAGCGCCAGAGCGTCGGCAAGCGGCTGTGGAGCCAGGCGCTGGCGGAGGGCGTCGCCCTCGACGACCAGGCAGCCGTCGACGCCTTCATCGCCCGGTTCAACGCCCGGCCGAGGGCGCAGCGCGACGCCGTGTTCGGAGTGCGCCCGTCCCCTCGCCAGCCACAGGGCCGGTTCACCCCGAAGGGGACCCCGCCCCGGCCGTCTTCGCCCAAGCGGCGCAAGCGTCGGCGCTGAACGGCCAGGAAGCGGCAGGCACAAGCCACCGCGGTCGAGCGGCGCCACGGTGATCTGGGCCCACGCCAGCCACCCGTCGAGCACGGTGAGCGCCACGAGCCTGTTGGTTGGCTTGGCGAGGCGCGGGTGCGCCGATCAGCCGCGACGGGGTCGGGCCGTCAGGTGCCCGTGGCGGTGCAGGGTCTCGCTGATGGCCTGCTCCCGGACCCAGCGCAGCGCCTCGCGCCGCGCCTCGCCCACCACCGGGACGCGGTCCACCCACAGCCCGGCCTGGTAGGCGGCGCCGAGGAGCCGGTCGGAAGCAGGGCCCAGCAGCCGCAGCTTGTCGATCCCCGGCAGGTCCGCCAACCGGTCGGCGAGCTCGTCGTCGCCGGCGACGGACACGAGACCGGAGCCGCCGGCAGGTCCGGAACCGCTCGCAGACCCGGAGCCGCCGGCAGGTCCGGAACCGCTCGCAGACCCGGAGCCGCTCGCAGGTCCGGAACCGCTCGCAGACCTGGAGCCGGTCGCGGCGTCCGAGAAGGTGACGGCCCCCGACCGCGGCTCGGCGACCGACAGCGTCACCGCCACCCCGGCGGCTCGGGCTGCGGCCAGGGCCAGCTCCACCCACTGGGTGTCGACGCCGACGCCGACCCGCAGCAGCACCTGCCGCAGCGGCAGGTAGCGCAAGGTGTTGGCCTCCGCCCGCAAGCCAGTCGGATCGGCGGGCGCCAGCTGATGGCGCAGCACCCGCCGCACCGCCGCCTCGAAGGTCGCCGGATCCGGGGCCGGCCCGAAGGTCCGCCAGCGCCCCAGCGACGCCACCGTGTTCGGCCCGCCGGTCTTGGCCCCGGGGCCGACCACCGAGCGCTTCCACCCGCCGAAGGGTTGCCGGCGTACCACCGCGCCGGTGATGTGGCGGTTGACGTAGAGGTTGCCGGCCTCCACGTGGTCGCACCACCAGGCGATCTCGGCCGGGTCGAGCGACTGCAGCCCGGCGGTCAGGCCGTAGGGGGGCATGTTCTGCAGGGCGACGGCGTGGGGCAGATCGTCGGCCCGCATCAGGCCGAGCACCGGACCGAAGCACTCGGTCAGGTGGAACGGCGAACCGGGTTGCACCCCGAGCTTCACCCCGGGGCTGAGCAGCTGGCCGCCGGCCCCCACCGTCCGAGGCTCCACCAGCCACCACTCGCCGGGGCCGAGGCGGTCCACGGCATCGGCCAGCGGCCCCGACGGGGGCCGGATCAGCGGGCCGATGGTGGTCGACAGCTCCCAGCCCGGCCCGGGGCGCAGGGTGCGGGTGGCATCGGCCAGCTGGCGCCGGAACCGGCGATCGTCGTACACCGACGCCTCCACGACGGCCAGGCTGGCCGCCGAGCACTTCTGCCCGGCGTGCCCGAAGGCCGAGCGCACCAGATCGGCCACCGCCTGCTCCAGGTCGGCGGCGGCGGTGATCACCATGGCGTTCTTGCCGCTGGTCTCGGCGTGCAGATGGAGCTGGGGACGCCACTGCAGGAACCGCTGGGCGGTGTCCCACGAGCCGGTGAGGACCACGGCGTCGACCTCGGGATGGGTGACCAGGCGCCGCCCGGCGTCGTCATCGGCGCAGGGCACGAACTGCAGCACGTCGGTGGGGATCCCCGCCGCCCAGCACGCCTGGCACAGCACCGAGGCGGTGGCCACCGCCTCCGGCGCCGGCTTCAGCAGCACCGCGTTGCCGGCGGCCAAGGCGGCCGTCACCCCCCCAGCGGGGATCGACAGCGGGAAGTTCCACGGCGGTGCCACCAGCACCGTGCCGTAGGGGGCGAAGCGGGCGGTGCCGGTTGGGCCGCCGTCGGCGGCGGTGCCGGGATCGTTGCCGGCGGACCGGTCGCCGGGGATGTGCTCGGCGTAGTAGTTGGCGAAGTCGATCGCCTCGGAGACCTCCGGATCTCCTTCGGCCACCGTCTTGCCCGCTTCGGCGGCCATCACCGCCAACAGCCGACCCCGCCGGCGGGCCAGCTCGGCCGCCACCGCCCGCAGCAGCTGGCGCCGGAGGACGGCATCGAGCGCCGCCCAGCCCGGCTGGGCCCGGCGGGCGGCGGCCACCGCCCGGTCGACGTGGGCGATGTCGAGCTGCACCCAGCGGTAGGCGACGGTGTCGGGGCGGCCCGGATCGCGGCCGTCGGCGAGACGCACCCCGGGCGCCGCCGCTTCCCCCGGCTCGACGGCGGGCTCCCCCGGCTCCACGGCACGCTCCCGCAACTCGGCCCCGGTCCCCGCCGGCCGCGCCGGTTCTGCGTCGGCCGGACCCGCCGGCGGCCCGGTCCCCCCGGGTGCCGCCGGCCCCACCGGCTGCCCGGCGACGACGGCATGGACGACGGCCAGGCCCAGCTGGTGCAGCGGCTGCAGATGGCCGGTGATCCAGCGGCGGTTGGCGGCCAGGGCGAAGTCGGTGTCGGGGGCGTTGGCGAAGCTGTGGGCGGCGCGGGCCGGTCCGGCCCGTTCCTCGGCGCTGCGGTCCTGGGCCCATCGGGTGGTGGGCACCGCCTGGCGCCGTGCCGCCACCGCCGCCTCGAACCGTCGGCGCTGGTCGTCCCAGGCGGGCGAGCCCACCGTCAGCTGGAACTGGTGACGCAGGAAGTTCTCGGGGCCGGTGTTCTCGTCGAAGCGGCGTACCAGGTAGGCGACGGTGGAGTCGTGGTCGGCCCGGCGGGCCACGGGGGTGTAGAGCAGCAGCCCGCCCGCCACCTGGCGGGCCGCCGCCGCGCTGGAGGGCGCCATGCCCTGGAGCATCTCGAGCTCCACCATGGGACGTACGCCGCGGGCATCGGCCAGGGTCAGCGCCCAGCTCACGTCGAACAGGTTGTGGGTGGCGACGCCGACGCGCAGCACCTCGGCGTTGGCCGGGTGCAGGGCCACGTCCAGCAGCCGCTTGTAGTTGGCGTCGACCTCGGCCTTGGTGGTGAACGGCGGCTGCTCCCAGCCGGCCAGCTCGGCCACGACCTGCTCCATGGCCAGGTTGGCCCCCTTCACCAGCCGGACCTTCACCCGGCCGCCGCCGTGGCGCTGACGGCTGGCGGCCCAGGCCAGCAGCTCGTGCAGCACCGGCAGCGAGTCGGGCAGGTAGGCCTGCAGCACGATCCCGGCGTCGAGGGCGTGGAAGCGGGGCTCGCCGAGCAGCCGGCGGAACACCGCCACCGTCAGGTGCAGGTCGCGGAACTCCTCCATGTCCAAGGTGACCACCCGGGGTGGGGTGCAGGCCGCCGCGGTCTCGTACAGGTGTCCCAGAGCGGCGGCGATGCGCTGTACCTCGACGTCGAAGGCCGCCGGGTTGATCTGAGCGGCCACCGAGCTGATCTTCACCGACACGGCGTCGACGTCGCCGCGGCGCAGCAGGGCGGCGACGGCGTGGAGCCGGCGCCGGGCCTCGTCGTCGCCCAGCACCGCCTCGCCCAGGAGGTTCAGGTTGACGGCGAAGCCCTGCCGGTGGCGGGCGGTCAGATGTCGGGTGAGCTGCCGGGGCTCGGCCGAACCGACGAAGCTGCCCACGTCGGCGTGCAGCCGGGCCCGCACCAGCGCCAGCACCGCCCGGGGGCTCGTGGCGGCGGTGGCCGCCGCCGCCCGCAGCGCAGCGCGGTCGAGCGACCCGAGGAACGACAACCCGCCGGCGCCGGCGACCACGTCCCGCAGGCGGCGGGCGGCTCGGGCGGGATGGCGGATGCGCAGCACCTCGTCGGTCAGGGCCAGCAGCAGGGCCAGGCCGGCGGGGTCGTCGAGCAGCCGGGCGACGCGGCGGCCCAGGCGCCGCTGACGGCCGCTGTCCCGATGGTTGGCGTCGGTCAGCAGCCGGCGGGCGAGCTCTTCGGCCGCCGCCGTCAGACGCTCGTCGTCGATGCCGGCGGAGCCTGCTGCCGTACCGCTTCCCATCACTGGATCGTCGCGCCGGGTGGACCTCAACAGGGACCCTGACACGAAGCCGACCTGGCGGGACCCAGCTCGGCGGGATCGCCCTTCCAGGCCGGCATGGTGGTCGCCTCGGCCCTCACCGGACGGCGGGTGGCCGCCACCGGCGAGGGGTGGGGCCAGCGGGGCGGGCGGCGGGTCGGTTCGGGACGGCCGGGTGCCGGGGGCGCCGCCACCTCCGCCGGTAACCTTCGGATGTGGCTGTCAGGTGGCGCACCGGGCTGCGACACGGCTGGGCGCAGCAGCGGCCGGGTGTGTCGTCGGCGGCGAGGGCGGCCGCTGACAGGGTGCGGCTGGTGCCGTGCGGGCGGTGATCCAGCGGGTGACCGAGGCGTCGGTGACGGTCGCCGGCCACACGGTGGGCGCGGTGGGACGCGGGCTGTGTGCGCTGGTGGGCGTCACCCACGACGACGACACCAAGGTGGCGGCCCAGCTGGCCCGGCGGATCTGGACCCTGCGGATCTTCGACGACGCCGAGGGGCGCACCAACCTTTCGGCTGAGGACGTGGGGGCGGCGGTGCTGGTGGTCAGCCAGTTCACCCTCTATGCCGACACCAGCCGCGGGCGACGCCCGTCGTTCGTGGCGGCGGCCGGCCCCGAGCATGCCGAGGGGCTGGTCGAGGCGGTCGTCGACGAGCTTCGAGGCCTGGGGGCCGAGGTGGCCACCGGAGTGTTCCGGGCCTCCATGCAGGTCCGCCTGGTCAACGACGGGCCGTTCACCGTGGTGCTCGACACGCCGGCCCGCCGACCCGGCGGGCGGCCGGAGTAGGGCGTGCTCACCACGCCGCAGCCCAACTCGCAGCCAAACCGGCGCCTCCGCCACGGCGCTCGCCGCCGCGGCCTGTCGCCCGACCCCCCCAACCGGCAGCCGACCTCGCAGCCCAACCGGCGCGCCCCTCGCTCCCCCGGCCTGCGGCCCGACGCCCCCGGCCTGCGGCCCGACGCCCCCGGCCTGCGGCCCGACGCCCCCGGCCAGCGGCCCGACGCCCCCGGCCTGCGGCTCAACGCCCCCGGCCTGCGGCTCAACGCCCGGGGGCGGCGGGCGCTGGCCGTCGGCGGCGGCCTGCTGGTGCTCACCGTGCTCATCACCATCCTGTTCTGGGCGTCGACCCGGGCCTTCATGCCCAACTCGGACAACGCCACCGTGCTGCTGGAAGGTCGAGCCCTGGCAGCCGGCCACCTGATGCTGCACGGCTGGGCGCTGTCGGTCGACTCGTTCTGGAGCGTCGACGCCCCCTTCTACGCCGTCGCCTCGGCCGTGTTCGGCCTGCACCAGGCGTTGCTGCACCTGGTTCCGGCGGTGATCGCCGCCCTGATCGTGGTGGTGGGCGGCCTGCTGGCCGCCGACGGCTGGCGCGGGCGGGCGGCGGCGGCCGGAGCGCTGACGGTGGTCGTCCTGGTGGCGCTGCCCAGCCGCTTCTTGGCGACGTTCCTGCTGCAGGGTCCGGTCCACGTGGGAACGGCCCTGTGGTGCCTGGTCGCCTTCTACGGCCTGCGGCGGGGACGCCACGACCGGGGCTGGGTCGTGGCCGTGGTCTTCCTGGCCGCCGGCCTGCTCGGGGACCTCCAGACCGTCGGGTTGGGTGTGGTGCCGGTGGTGGTGGCCGGTCTGCTGGCCATGGGCCGCACCCGGTCGTGGCGCGGCGGGTTGGCCACCGCCGACGCCGGGTTGGCCGCCGTGGTGCTGGCCCTGGTGGTGCGGGCCATGGCCGACGCCGCCGGCACCTTCAGCATCGGGGCGGTGCAGCACGCGGCGTCGCCGTCCCAGGTGCTGGCCAACCTGCACGGCCTGGTGGTCGGCGGTGTGCTGCTGTTCGGGGTGGGCGGCGGCACCATCGGCACCGGCGAGGTGCCCGCCGCCCTGGAGGACGTCCACGTGGTCGCCCTGGTGGTGGTGTTCGCCGCTGCCGTCGTCTTCGCGCTGCGGCTGGTGCGGAGCCTGCGGCGCGCCGCGGCGCCGACCGGCCCCGCCCGGACCGCCGGCACGGCCGCCCGGACCGCCGGTCTGGCCGCCGGCCCCGCCCGGA
>JAJZNB010000099.1 GCA_021848085.1 Actinomycetes bacterium | reverse complement strand
CCCGTTTGCGGCGCGCCGGCGTCCGGGCCGGGGCGGCCCCGAGGCGCGGGCGGCCCCCGTTTGCGGCGCGCCGGGCCGGCGCCGGCGCGGGCTCCCGGTATCCTGCCCGAGATGGCCGAGCGGCTGGTGGTGCGTGGAGCGCGCGAGCACAACCTCCGCGACGTGTCGCTCGACCTGCCCCGCGACCGGCTGGTGGTGTTCACCGGCCTGTCCGGCTCCGGCAAGTCCTCCCTCGCCTTCGACACCATCTACGCCGAGGGCCAGCGCCGCTACGTGGAGTCGCTGTCGGCCTACGCCCGCCAGTTCCTGGGGCAGATGGACAAACCCGACGTCGACTTCATCGAAGGGCTGTCGCCGGCCATCTCCATCGACCAGAAGTCGGCCAGCCGCAACCCGCGCTCGACGGTGGGGACCGTCACCGAGATCTACGACTACCTGCGGCTGCTCTACGCCCGGGTGGGCCGCCCCCACTGCCCGCGCTGCGGGCGGCCGGTGGCCCGCCAGACCCCCCAGCAGATCGTCGACCGGATCCTCGACCTGCCTGACGGCACCCGCTTCCAGGTGCTGGCCCCGGTGGTGCGAGGCCGCAAGGGCGAGTACACCGGGCTGCTCGAGGAGCTGGCCAAGCAGGGCTTCGCCCGAGCCCGGGTCGACGGTGAGCCGGTGGAGCTGGCCGAGCGGGCCGAGCACCAGCTGGCCCGCTACGAGCAGCACACCATCGAGGTCGTCGTCGACCGGCTGGTGCGCCGCGACGGCATCCGCCAGCGTCTCACCGAGTCGATGGAGACGGCGCTGCGCCTGGCCGACGGGGTGGCCGAGGTCGGCATCGTCGACGGCGACGGCGGTGAGGAGCTCGTCACCTTCTCCGAGCATCTGGCCTGCACCGTCTGCGGCCTGTCGTTCGAGGAGCCCGCCCCCCGCAACTTCTCGTTCAACTCGCCGTACGGGGCCTGCCCGACCTGCGACGGGCTCGGCACCCAGTTCGAGGTGGACCCGGAGCTGGTGGTGCCCGACCCGACCCGGTCGCTGGCCGACGGGGCGCTGGCCCCGTGGGTGGGGGGACGCAGCCGCTGGTTCGACCGGCTCATCGAAGCGGTCGCCGACGACCAGGGGTTGTCGCTCGACACCCCATGGGAGAAGCTGACCAAGGGCCAGCGCAAGGTGGTGCTGCACGGCCTGGGCGGTCGCAAGGTCGACCTGCGCTACCGCAACCGCTTCGGCCGCCAGCGGACCTTCACCACCAGCTTCGAGGGGATCATCCCCTGGCTGCAGCGGCGCCACGCCGAGGCCGAGTCCGACTCGCTGCGCGAGTGGAGCGAGCAGTTCATGCGCCAGGTGCCGTGCGCGGCGTGCGGGGGCGCCCGGCTGAAGCCCGAGTCGCTGGCCGTGACGGTGGGGGAGCGCGACATCTTCGAGCTGTGCAGCCTGTCGATCCGCCGGGCGGCGCAGGCCATCGGCGAGCTGGCCCTGACCGAGCGCGAGCACCTCATCGCCGACCGGGTGCTGCGCGAGGTGCGGGCCCGCATGCAGTTCCTGCTCGACGTGGGCCTCGACTACCTGTCGCTGGCTCGGGCCACCGCCACCTTGTCGGGCGGCGAGGCCCAGCGGATCCGGCTGGCCAGCCAGATCGGCTCAGGGCTGGTCGGGGTGCTCTACGTCCTCGACGAGCCGTCCATCGGGCTGCACCAGCGCGACAACCGCCGGCTGCTCGACACCCTGGTGCGCCTGCGCGACCTGGGCAACACCGTCATCGTGGTGGAGCACGACGAGGAGACCATCCGAGCCGCCGACCACGTCGTCGACATCGGACCCGGCGCCGGCGAGCACGGCGGGCAGATCGTCTACAGCGGCGACGTCGATGGGCTGCTGGCCTGCGAGGCGTCGCTGACCGGGCGCTACCTGGCCGGCCAGCGCACCATCCCCATGCCCGACAAGCGCCGGGCCGGCACCGGCGAGGCGCTGGTGGTGCGCGGCGCCCGGGAGCACAACCTGCGCAGCATCGACGTGCGCTTCCCCCTCGGCTGCCTGGTGGCGGTGACCGGCGTGTCGGGCTCCGGCAAGTCGACGCTGGTCAACGACATCCTGCTGGCGAGCCTGCTGGGGCAGGTGCACCGGGCCCGCACCTCGCCGGGCCGCCACGCCGGCATCGACGGGGTGGAGCACATCGACAAGGTGGTTGACATCGACCAGTCGCCCATCGGCCGCACCCCCCGCTCCAACCCGGCCACCTACACCGGCATGTTCGACCACGTCCGTCGGCTGTTCAGCCAGACCCAGGAGGCCAGGGTCCGCGGCTACCAGCCGGGGCGCTTCTCGTTCAACGTCCGCGGCGGCCGCTGCGAGGCCTGCGCCGGCGACGGCACCATCAAGATCGAGATGCACTTCCTGCCCGACGTCTACGTGCCGTGCGAGGTGTGCAACGGCGCCCGCTACAACCGCGAGACGCTCCAGGTCACCTTCAAGGGCAAGAACATCGCCGACGTGCTGCAGATGTCGTGTGAGGAAGCCCTCGACTACTTCGCCAACCAGCCGGCCATCGCCCGCCACCTGCAGACCCTGGTCGACGTCGGCCTCGGCTACGTCCGCCTCGGCCAGCCGGCCCCCACCCTGTCGGGCGGCGAGGCCCAGCGGGTGAAGCTGGCCTCCGAGCTGTCGCGGCGACCCACCGGCCACACCCTCTACGTCCTCGACGAGCCGACCACCGGCCTGCACTTCGAAGACGTCCGCAAGCTGCTGCAGGTCCTCAACCGGCTCACCGACCAGGGCAACACCGTCGTCGTCATCGAGCACAACCTCGACGTGGTGAAGACCGCCGACTGGATCGTCGACCTCGGCCCCGAAGGCGGCGAGGCCGGAGGCACGGTGGTGGTGGAGGGCACCCCCGAGCAGGTGGCGGCCGACCCGGCCAGCTACACCGGGGCGGTGCTGCGCCCGGTGCTCGCCGCCTCGGCGGAAGCCGCGGCACCGGCCGCCCCGGCGGAAGCCGCGGCACCGGCCGCCCCGGCGGCCGACGCGGCTTGCGGGGAGTCGCCCTCGGCGGCCGGTCCCGGCGCCAAGACGGCCACCGCCAAGCGCCCCGCCGGGCAGAAGAGCCGGACCACCGGCAGGCCGGCCACGGCGGCGGGGACGAGGGCGGCGGGGGGGAGGGCGGCGGCGACAGCAGCCAAGACCGCCACGGCGGCGGCCACCGGGGCCAAGGGGCGGACCACAGCACCCCGGTCCCGGCCATGACCTGAGCCTCCGACCCCGATCCCACCCCGGGATCGGCTCCGGCCCACGGCGCCGGCGTCGCCGTCGCCGGCCGCCTGCGACACCACCCGACCGCAGCCGCTGGCATCACGCCAAGTGGGCACCCGCGCGCGCTATGTCCTTCCACAATTTTGTAGATGCGCTCCATGCTCGCGATGGGTGACAGTGGGGCGACGGCCGGTGGGAGATGGTTCGGCCCCGGGCGGAGCCGTCTCGCCGAGGCGGATGAAAGGAAGACGTACCGTGAAATACCGCATCCCCTTGATCGCCGGCGCGGCCGGAGCGGGCGCACTGGCCCTGGTGCTGGTCGGCCCGGGCAGCTTCGCCAGCTTCACCAGCTCGGTGACGGCCAACCAGAACATCTCGTCGGGCACCTTCCGGCTCCAAGGCGTGGCCGGCACGCCCACGGTTGCAGGACGGCTCATCGGTGACGCCAACTCGATCGGCCAGCCGAACCTATCGTCCTCGACCGGAGACGAGCCTACGGGCCCCGGCTTCAACGGCAACACCCTGACCTTCAACCTCGGGAACATCAACCCCGGGGACACCTACACCGAGCCGGTGACCATCTACGACGTCGGCTCCTTGCAGGGCCAGGTCAACACCGTCACCTACACCCCGGGTGCGTACAGCGCTGCGGCGCGCAACCTCGAGAGCACCATGACCGTGACGGTCCAGGTCGATGAGAACGGCACATGGACCGACGTCCACACCAGTGCGCAGGAACGCGCTTGCGGCGGCTGTGGGAGCAACGGGACGCCGGTGTCGGCGGCTTCTCCGCAGACCTTTGTCTTGGACAACAGCTTCGGCCCGCAGTTCCTGCAGCCCAACCCCAACCTCTACAGCTCCTCGCAGGCGAGCAGCCACGGCTTCAGCACCAACGAGCTGTCGGCATCGTTCCAGATCGTGTTCTCCTTCACCGACACATCCGGCAGCCAGAACAACGTCGAGAACGTGTCAGCCGCCCCGTCGCTGTCGTTCAACGGGACGAACACCCCGTAGCAGGCACGGCACGTCTCCCGGTCCTCCCCGCCGTGGTTCGCTGCGGCGGGGGGCCGGGGCGGCCGGTGCCGCCCTCGCCGAAGCTCCTTCGGCCGGGGCGGTCTTCTCGCGAACGGTAGGAGCAGCGGAAAGGTTCCGGGCATGACCGAGGTCGAACACCAGGCGGCCGGCGACAGACCCGCCCACGGCTCCGACAGGCCGCCGACGCCGCGCCGTGGGCTGGCCAAGGTGCACCGCCTGGTCGGGATCGTGGTGGTGGCCGGTGTCGTCGTGGTCGCCGGCCTGGCGGTGGCGGCGGTGGCGTCGGGCCACTGGCAGGCCCGGCCGGTCCTGTCGGGCAGCATGCGCCCAGCCCTTCCGATCGGTGGGGTGGCCATCACCGAGTCGGTGCCGACCGGCAGCCTGAAGGTGGGGGACGTGGCCGTGTTCCACCCGCCGGGCCAGCCCGACGTCACCTACGTGCACCGCATCATCTGGCTGCAGCGCCACCACGGACAGCTGCTGGTCCGCACCAAGGGCGACGCCAACCCGGTGCGCGACCCGTGGACCTTGCACGTGCAGGGGGCCGTCGCCTACCAGGTCCGCTACGTGGTGCCGCTGGTCGGCTACGCCGCCGTGTGGGTGCACTCGGCCGGTGGTCGCAGCCGCCTGCTGCTGCTCGCCGCCGCCGCCTTGCTGGTCTGCGTGGTGTCGCTGGTGGTGGAGCTGACCAGACGGTCGCGCTCCGCCGGCCGGCGACGGGCGTTCAGGTGATGTCGAGCATGCGCTGCAGGGCCAGGCGGGCCCAGCCGGCCGTCTCCTCGTCGACGCTGATGCGGTTGCGGACCTCGCCGTCGACCAGCCCCTCGACGGCCCAGGCCAGGTGGGCGGCGTCGATCCGGTACATGGTGGAGCACGGGCACACCAGCGGGTCGAGCGACACCACCGTCTTGTCGGGGGTCTCGGCGTCGAGGCGCTGCACCAGGTGGATCTCGGTGCCCACCGCGATCACCGATCCGGCCGGGGCGGCGGCCACCGCCTTGATGATGCTCTCGGTGGAGCCGACCTGGTCGGCGACCTCCACCGTGTCGTGGGCGCACTCGGGGTGCACCACCACCAGGCCGTCGGGGTGCTCGGCCCGGAAGGCGGCCACGTGCTCGGGGCGGAAGCGCTGGTGGACCGAGCAGTGCCCCTTCCACAGCAGCAGTGTGGCCTCCTTGACGTCGCGCTCGTCGAGGCCGCCGGCGTCGCGGCGCGGGTCCCACACCCGCATGTCGGCCTCGGTCCAGCCGAGCTGGTAGCCGGTGTTGCGGCCCAGGTGCTGGTCGGGGAAGAACAGCACCTTGTCGGCCCGTCGCCGGCCGTCGGCGTCGGGCAGCAGCGCCCAGCTGAGCACAGCCCGGCCGTTCGACGAGGTGCACACCGCCCCGCCGTGGCGGCCGACGAAGGCCTTCAGGGCGGCTGACGAGTTGACGTAGGTGACCGGGATCACCCGCTCGATGTCGGTCGTGTCGGCCAGCACCTCCCAGGCCTCCTCCACGCCGTCGAGGTCGGCCATGTCGGCCATGGAGCAGCCGGCGTTGAGGTCGGGCAGGATCACCTGCTGGTCCGGTCCGGTCAGCACGTCGGCCGACTCGGCCATGAAGTGCACGCCGCAGAACACGATGTAGCGGGCTTCGTGGTGCTCGGCGGCCAGCCGCGACAAGGCGAACGAGTCGCCTCGGGCGTCGGCCCAGCGCATCACCTCGTCGCGCTGGTAGTGGTGGCCCAGCACCAGCAGCGCCGAGCCGAGCCGCTCCTTGGCGGCGGCGATCCACGCCGCCAGCTGCTGGGGAGACGCGGACGTGTAGCGCTCGGGAAGCGCCCGTTGAAGCCGAAGCATGGCCGAACCCCCTTCGGGGAGGGCTCCGATTGACGGCCGGCGGGGACAGCCTGGTCGCCCATCCGCGGGGTTGTCGGCCTCGGAGCCGGTATGCACGCCGGGATACCAGGCCGGCGCTCGTCCCATCGTATTCGCTGTCCTCCCGGCCTGTCGCCATCGGCCGGCCGGCAGGCCGCCACCGCTCCCCGACCTGCCCCCATGGGCCGGCGGGGCCGGTCGGCCGCGGAAGCTGGCAGAGCCGGCACAGCGGCACAGCCGGCACACGGCGCCCGCCCGTACGGCACAGTGGATGGGTGCGACGACCGGAGCCCGGCACCATCCCCGACACCCCGGGCTCCTACCAGTTCCTCGACGCCGAGGGCCGGGTGCTCTACGTCGGCAAGGCCAAGTCGCTGCGCAGCCGGCTGTCGAGCTACTTCGCCGACCCGGCCACCTTGCCGCTCAAGACGGCCCAGCTGGTGGCCAGCGCCGACCACGTCGAGTGGATCCAGGTGGCCAGCGAGGTGGAGGCCATCCTCCTCGAGTACGCCCTCATCAAGCAGCACCGACCCCGCTTCAACATCCGCCTGGTCGACGACAAGAGCTACCCGTGGCTGGCCGTCACCGTCGGCGACCAGTGGCCGCGCGCCGCGGTGGTGCGGGGCCGGCGCCGCCCTGGCGTCCGCTACTTCGGACCCTACGCCCACACCGGGGCGCTGCGCGACAGCCTCGACCTGGTGCTGCGGTCGTTCCCCATCCGCAGCTGCTCCGACGGCAAGCTCGACCACCACCGCAAGCTGGGCAAGCCCTGCCTGCTCTACCACATCGAGCGCTGCTCGGCCCCGTGCGTGGATCTGGTCGACCCCGCCGACTACGCCATGCTGGTCGAGGACCTGATGGCCTTCTTTGCCGGCGACACCGACGACGTGGAGCAGCGGCTGCAGCAGGCCATGGCCGACGCCGCCGGCACCCTGGACTTCGAGCGGGCGGCACGTCTGCGCGACCAGCTGGCCACCTTGCGGCTGGCCTGCGAGCGCCAGCAGGTGCTGTCGGAGCGCCCCGAGGACTTCGACGTGGTCGGCGTCGACGACACCTTGCTCGAGGCGGCGGTGTGCGTCTTTCGGATCCGCCGGGGCCGGATGGTCGGCCGCCAAGCCTTCGTGGTCGACAAGGTGGAAGAGCTCACCTTGCCCCAGCTGGTCGGCCGGGTGCTGGAGCAGCTCTACGCCGACGCCGCCCCGCCGGCCGCGCTGCGGCGACGCCGGCGGGGGAGCGGCGACAGCTTCAGCTCCGGGGCCGGGCATCCCGACACCTTCGGCACCGACGGGTCCCTGGCGCCGGGAGTCCCCCGGCAGGTCCTGGTGCCGGTGCTGCCCGAGGACCACGGCGCCTACGAGGCGTTCCTGGCCGACCGGCGCGGCGCCCCGGTGGTGCTGCGCGTCCCGCGGCGCGGCGGCAAGCGCCAGCTGCTCGACACCGTCACCCGCAATGCCGGGGAGGAGCTGGCCCGCCACCGGCTGCGGCGGGCGTCGGACCACGACAGCCGGGCTCGGGCCCTGCGGGCCCTGCAGCAGGCGCTCGAGCTGTCCCAGGCCCCGCTGCGCATCGAGTGCTACGACATGAGCCACCTGCAGGGCACCGACTACGTCGGGTCGATGGTGGTGCTCGAAGACGGCCTGCCCCGCACGTCGGAGTACCGCCGCTTCCGCATCCGCGAGGTGCCCGGCAACGACGACTACGCGGCCATGGAGGAGGTGCTCACCCGCCGGCTCACCGCCTTGGTGCGCGAGCGCGAGCGCGTCGCCGAGGGCACCGAGGGACGCCCCCGGCGCTTCGTCTATCCGCCGCAGCTGCTGCTCCTCGACGGCGGCAAGGGGCAGCTCGGGGTGGGGATGCGGGTGCTGGAACGCCTCGGGCTGCGCGACGAGATCCCGGTCGCGGCGCTGGCCAAGAGCTTCGAGGAGGTGTTCGTGCCGGGCCGGAGCGATCCGCTGCACATCCCGCGCGGATCCGAGGCGCTGTTCCTGCTGCAGCGGATACGCGACGAGGCCCACCGCTTCGCCGTCTCCTACCACCGCACGCTGCGGGCCAAGCGGATGACCACCTCGGTGCTCGACGACGTCCCCGGGATCGGTCCGGCCCGGCGCGCCCGACTGCTCAAGGAATTCGGCAGCGTCAAGGCCCTGCGGGCCGCCTCCCTCGAGGAGCTGGTGGCCGTCTCGTGGCTGCCCGACACCGTCGCCGTCGCCGTCCACCGGCAGCTGCACCAGCCGTCGGCACCGGCCGGCACCCGTGCCCGCCCGACCCCCGACCCGCCGCGCCGCCAGGCCAGCCGCCCGCGGGCGGTGCGGGCGGTGCTGCCAGCCCGCTCGGCACTGCTCGGGGCGCCTGCCGTCGCCACGGGCGACCGCCCCCCGGGCGTCGACCCCACCGGCGACCACCCCCCGGGCGTCGACCCCGCCGGCGACCGCCCCCCGGGCGTCGACCCCACCGGGGAAGCCACCGGGCCCGGCGC
Source organism: Actinomycetes bacterium (assembly GCA_021848085.1). Lineage (GTDB taxonomy): Bacteria > Actinomycetota > Acidimicrobiia > Acidimicrobiales > UBA8190 > JAJZNB01. The sequence continues at coordinate 4,982 of JAJZNB010000099.1, read as the reverse complement.
CGGCCCTGGGGCCGGGCAGCAGCCGACAGCGGCGGCGCCGAGCGAGGATGAGCCGAGCGAGGATGAGAAGCCATGACGGACTACCTGCTGATCACCGGCATGTCGGGAGCCGGCCGCTCCACCGCGGCGGCCGCGCTCGAAGACGCCGGCTGGTACGTCATCGACAACATGCCGCCGTCGCTGCTGAGCCAGGCCGCCGAGGTGCTCGGCAACCCCAGCTCGGGTCAGGACCGGGTGGCCTTGGTCATCGGTCGCGGTGGCGGCGCCCGGGTGGACGAGGCGCTGCCCGCCATCGACGAGCTGCGCGACCGCGGCCACCGGGTCCGGCTGGTGTTCCTCGACGCCCCCGACGACGTGCTGGTGCGGCGCTTCGAGGGCACCCGCCGGCGCCACCCGCTGCACGAAGCCAAGGTGGAAGAGGCCATCGCCGACGAGCGCCGGCTGCTGGCCCCCATCCGCGACCGGGCCGACGTGGTCCTCGACACCGGCGAGCTCAACGTGAACCAGCTGCGACTGCGCATCACCGAGCTGTTCGGCGACGACGCCGACCGGGGCATGCGCACCTCGGTGGTGTCGTTCGGCTACAAGCACGGGGTGCCGCTCGACGTGGACCTCGTCTTCGACTGCCGGTTCCTGCCCAACCCGCACTGGGTGGAGGAGCTGCGCCCCTACAGCGGGCTCGACGCGCCGGTGCGTGACTTCGTCCTGTCGTTCGCCCAGACCAGCCAGTTCCTCGACAAGGTGGCCGACCTGCTGGTGGCGCTGCTGCCCGCCTACGCCGAAGAGGGCAAGTCGTACCTGACCGTGGCCCTCGGCTGCACCGGCGGCCGCCACCGGTCGGTGGCCCTGGCCGAGGAGCTGGCCCGGCGCCTGCGGGCCACCGGTCATGCCATGTCGGTGTTCCACCGGGACGTCGGACGGTGAGCCCCGGCGACGACCCGGCGGTTGGCGTCGGCGACCGGCCGGCGGTGGTGGCCGTCGGCGGCCGGCCGGCGGTGGTGGCCGTCGGCGGCGGCCACGGCCAGGCCGCCACCTTGCGGGCCGCCCGCCGCTACGCCGGCCAGCTGACGGCGGTGGTGACGGTGGCCGACGACGGCGGATCGTCGGGCCGACTTCGGCGCCAGCTGGGGATCGTTCCCCCCGGTGACCTGCGCCGTTGCCTAGCCGCCCTGGCCGCCGAGGGATCCTCGCTGGCCACTGCCTTCGAGCATCGCTTCGGCGTCGATCTGCTCGACCCCGCCGAGGCCCTCATCGGCGCCGACCCCGCCAGCCGGCGCGACCCGACCCAGCCACCGGTCGGCCACGCCCTGGGCAACCTGGTGCTGGCCGGCCTGGTCGCCGTCCTCGGCGACGTGCAGGCCGCCCTCGACGAAGCCGGCCGGCTGCTGGGGGCGGTGGGGCGGGTGGTGCCAGCCGCAGCCGAGCCGCTGGAGCTGAAGGCCGACGCGGCGGCCGGCGTCGTCCACGGGCAGAGCGCCGTGCGCCGCACCGGCCACATCCGGCGGGTCTCGCTCGTCCCCGACGATCCGCCGGCGCCGACCGCCGCCCTGGCCGCCTTGGCCCGCGCCGATCAGGTGCTGCTGGGCCCCGGCTCGCTGTACACCAGCGTGCTGGCTGCCGCCGTGGTGCCCGCTGTCACCGACGCCATCGGCCGCAGCCCAGGCACGGTGGTCTACGTGGCCAACCTCCGCCCCGAGACGGCTGAGACCGAGGGCTACGACGTGGCCGACCATGTGGCGGCGCTGTTGGACCACGGGGTGCGGGTCGACGTGGTGCTGGCCGACCCGTCCACCATCGCCGTCGGGCCGGTGCCGGTGCCGGTGGTGTGTTGGGACCTGGCCCGTCCCAACGGGCTCGCCCACGATCCGGGCAGACTGGCGGCGGCGCTGGCCGGTCTGGTCGGATAGCACCACGACAGCGAGGTGAGAGACACCATGACGGTACGTGTAGGCATCAACGGGTTCGGGCGCATCGGCAGGAACTTCCTGCGGGCCGCCCGGCAGCAGGGGGCGGACCTGCAGGTGGTGGCGGTCAACGACCTGACCGACGCCGCCACCAACGCCCACCTGCTGCGCTACGACACCACCCAGGGCCGCTTCTCGGGCACCGTGGAGGTCGACGGCGGTGATCTGGTCGTCGACGGGACCCGGGTGCGGGTGCTGGCCGAGCGCGAGCCCAAGGCGCTGCCGTGGGCCGACCTGGACGTCGACGTGGTGGTGGAGTCCACCGGCCGCTTCACCAGCCGCCAGGCGGCGGCCGACCATCTCGACGCCGGCGCCCAGCGGGTCGTCATCTCGGCGCCGGGCCAGGAGGTCGACGCCACCTTCGTCGTCGGTGTCAACGACGACAGCTACGACCCCGAGCGGCACCGGGTGGTGTCCAACGCCTCGTGCACCACCAACTGCTTCGTGCCGCTGGTGAAGGTCCTCGACGACAGCTTCGGGGTCACCACCGGCCTCATGACCACGGTGCACGCCTACACCAACGACCAGAACCTGCTCGACCTGCCCCACAAGGACCTGCGCCGGGCCCGGGCCGCCGCCCTCAACATCGTGCCGGCGTCGACTGGGGCGGCGCGGGCGACGGGGCTGGTACTGCAAGCCATGCAGGGCCGCCTCGACGGCACCGCCCTGCGGGTGCCGGTGGGGGACGGTTCCATCACCGACTTCACCGCCGTGGTGCCCCAGACGCTCACCGTCGAGCAGGTCAACGACGCCTACCGGCAGGCGGCCGCCGCCGGGCCGCTGGCCAAGGTGCTGGCCTACAGCGAGGAGCCGCTGGTGTCCTCCGACATCGTCGGCAGCCCCGCCTCGTGCACCTTCGACGCCGGGCTCACCATGGTGCAGGCCATCGACGACCACACCAGCCTGGTGAAGGTCCAGGGCTGGTACGACAACGAGTGGGGGTACTCCAACCGGCTGGTGGACCTGGTGCTGCTGCTCGGCGGCTCAGGCGCCGGCGCCTGAGCGGGCCGGCTGTGGACGGCACCGGCCCGCTGCACGGGCTGCCGCTGCTCGACGACCTGCCCGACGTGGCCGGACGCCGGGTGCTGGTCCGGGTCGACTTCAACGTGCCGCTGTGCCGCGTCGAGGGCGCCGAGGTGCAGATCGAAGACGACTTCCGCATCCGCGCCGCCCTGCCCACCTTGCGGTGGCTGACCGACCGGGGGGCGCAGGTGACCGCCGTCAGCCACCTGGGGCGCCCCAAGGGGAGCCGCGACCCCCGCTACGACCTGGCGCCGGTGCGCCGCCGCCTGGCCGAGCTGGCCCCCACGGTGACGCTGGGGGACAACCTGCGCTTCGACCCCGGCGAGGAGGCCAACGACCCGGCCTTCACCGCCCGGCTGGTCGAGGGCGTCGACTGCTACGTCAACGACGCCTTCGGCGCCTCCCACCGGGCCCATGCCTCGGTGGTCGGCCCGCCCACCCAGCTGCCGTCGGCCGCCGGGCTGCTGCTGCAGCGCGAGGTGGAGGTGGCCGACCGGCTGCTCACCTCGGCCGAGCGCCCCTTCGTGGCCGTGGTCGGCGGGGCCAAGGTGGCCGACAAGCTCGGCGTGCTGCGCTCGCTGCTGCAGCGGGTCGATCGGCTGGTGGTCGGCGGCGGCATGGCCTTCACCTTCCTGGCCGCCCAGGGCCACCGGGTCGGCGCCTCTCTGCTCGACCCCGACCGGGTCGACGACTGCCGGCAGCTGCTCGCCGAGGCCGGCGAGCAGCTGCTGCTGCCGGTCGACGTGGTGGCGCTCGCCCCCGGCGGCACGGTCGGTGCCGGCGCCGGCGGCACCGGCGAGGTCCGCAGCGGTCCGGTGGACCTCGACGACGGCTGGCAGGGGATGGACATCGGGCCCCGCAGCGCCGCCGCCTACGCCGAGGCGCTGGGCGATGCCTGCACCGTCTTCTGGAACGGCCCCATGGGGGTGTTCGAAGACGACCGGTTCGCCGCCGGCACCCGCGCCGTCGCCGAGGCGGTGGCTGCCTGCCCCGGGTTCAGCGTGGTCGGCGGCGGCGACTCGGTCGCCGCCCTCGACCGGCTCGACCTGGCCGGATCGGTGGGCTTCGTCTCCACCGGCGGCGGCGCCTCGCTGGAGCTGCTCGAGCACGGCGATCTGCCCGGGCTGGCCGCCTTGCGGCAGGCTCCCAACGCCCCGGGGCGCCACCGGTGAGCAGCGAGGCTCGCGGCACCCGCCGGCCGCTGGTGAGCGGCAACTGGAAGATGCACCACGACCATCTGGCCGCCATCCGCACCGTGTCAGACCTGGGGCTGCGTCTCGACCCGGCGGCCGTCGCCGACCTCGACGTGTCGGTGCACCCGCCGTTCTGCGACCTGCGGTCGGTGCAGACGGTGGTGGAAGACCGGGCCATCCCGGTGCTGCTCGGCGCCCAGCACTGCCATCCCGCCGATGAAGGCGCCTACACCGGCGAGGTCAGCCCGCCCATGCTGGCCCGTCTGGGCGTGCGCCATGTCATCGTCGGCCACTCCGAACGCCGCCAGCTGTTCGGGCAGAGCGACGAGGTGGTGGCCGCCACCCTGCGGGCCGTGCTGCGCCACGCCATGACCCCCATCGTCTGCGTGGGCGAGACGGCCGAGGAGCGCGACCAGGGCATCACCGCCGACCGCCTCGCCGCCCAGGTGCAGGCCGCCTTCACCAAGCTGCCGGCAGCCCAGGCGGCGACGGTGGTGGTGGCCTACGAGCCGATCTGGGCCATGGGCACCGGCCACACGGCCACCGCCGACGACGCCCAGCAGGCCTGCGCCCACATCCGGGCCGTGCTGAGCGGCACCGTCGGCGCCGAGGCCGCCGCCGCCATCCGGATCCAGTACGGCGGCTCGGTCAACGCCGACAACACTGCCGAGCTGCTGGCCCAACCCGACGTCGACGGGCTGCTGGTCGGCGGGGCCAGCCTGCAGGCGGCGTCGTTCGCGGCCGTGGTCGACGCGGCGGTGACGGTGGTGCGCAAGACCCGGCGCTAGGCGCCCCCCTGGCC
>JAJZNB010000228.1 GCA_021848085.1 Actinomycetes bacterium | reverse complement strand
CGTCGCCACCCGCATGCTGCGCTTCGATCCCGGTTGCGACACCAGCGCCCTGGGCGTCCTGCGCCACGACTTCTGGGAGGAGGTCCACATCCTGTCCGGATCGCTGCACGACCTCACCCTCGACGAGGTGTTCGGGCCGGGGACCTACGCCTGCCGACCCCCCGGCATGCCGCACGGGCCGTGGCGGAGCCCCGAGGGGTGCGTGACCTTCGAGGTGCGCTACCCGGCGCGCTGAGCGCCCGAGGACGTCGGGAACGGGCCCACGGGGATGCGGCGGTGGTCCAGCACCGGGAATTCCCGCCGCAGCTGCTCGGCGGCACCCAGGTCGACCGTCGCCTGCACCACCTGCTCGTCGTCGCCACCCTCGGCCAGCACCTTCCCCCAGGGGTCGACGACGGCGCTGTGGCCGCCCAGGGCGGTGCCGGCCTGGTTGCCGACCCCGTTGCAGCCGACGACGACCGCCTGGTTCTCTACGGCCCGAGCCTGCAGCAGCAGACGCCAGTGGGCCAGGCGGACCGCCGGCCACGCAGCCGGGACGACCAGGATCTGGGCCCCATCCGCCACCAGCAGCCGGTAGATCTCCGGGAAGCGCAGGTCGTAGCAGGTGGTGACGCCGATGCGGCAAGCGGGTCCGGGGGCCGTCGCCACCGCTTCACCGGCGGTCAGCAGCTGCGCCTCCTCGGACCCGTAGCCGAACAGGTGGACCTTGCGGTAGGTGTGCACCAGCGTCCCCGACGGATCGAGGACGACGCACGTGTTGCACAGCACGTCCGCCGACTGCTCCACGATCGAACCGCCCACCAGATGCACCCGGCGGCGGGCAGCCGCCTCGGCCAGGGCGGTGACGGTGGGCCCGTCGAGCGGCTCGGCCTCCCCCCGGTAGCGGTCGAAGTGGAAGTAACCGGTCACCCACAGCTCCGGCAGGACGACCAGGTCGGCACCCTCGATGCGGTCCACGGCCGCCACCACGCGGGCCACCCGACCGGCGCGGTCCTCGTCGGGCCGCCACCCCAGCTGCACGCAGGCGATCCGCGTCATGGCGGCGTCACCCATCCGTTCGGCCTGGTTGTGCCCAGCCGGCCCCGGCCCGACAGCGCCGGCCCGCTCCTGGTTCGGTCCGGCGGCACCGGCCCGCTCCGGCCTGGCAGCACCGCGGGTGTGGTCCCCGCTGGCGGCGTCCGCCAACGGGGACCACCGCCGCTCAGCACGTCTTGAGGGTGGCGCCGCTGGTGCACGGGCCCCACTGCAGCGGCGAGGCGGTGGCCTCGCCGATGGTGGCGGGGAGGTTGCCGTCCTGGAACTTCGGCGACGGGAAGCCGATGGGCCCGAGCGGCGTCGTCACGGTACCGTGCAGCAGGAACGACTCGGCCTGCGACAGGGTCGGGACGGCCCCCAGGTGCTGCATCACCGTGGCGGCCAGGCTGCCGAGGAAGGCGGTGATGGGCGCCTGGGTGTTGGTGTCCCACGCCCTGCCGGTGACCTTCTTGTAGGCCGCCTCGAGCTGGTCGAACTTGGCCCGGGGAGCGCCGCTCAGCACGGGGATCAGCTGGTAGTCGCTGGGCGGCTGCCCGTAGAGGGCGCTCGGCATCGACGTCTTGATCGTCTGGATGAAGGTCTGGGTGACGTCGGCCGGCAGCACGAATATCGGCCCGGACCAGTTGAGGGTGTGGGCCGCCTGCATGGCCGCCACCGCCGGCTCCCCGAGGGTGCCGACGTACAGCGCCTGGGCGTGGTCGGCCTGCAGCTGGGACATCTGCACGGTGGCGTCCACGGCGGAGGTGGCGATCTCCTGGATCTCCACCTTGACGCCCGCTTTGGGTGCTGCCGCGTTGAAGATGCCCGACACCGCCTGGCCGGTGGCGTCAGAGGTGGTGAGCACCCCGATGTTGGTGATGCCGTTCTTCTTGAGCACGGCGATGTCGGCCTGCATGTCGGCGGCCAGCGGGGCCGACACCTGGAACAGGTTGCTGCCGGGAGCCGGGTTGGTGGTGGGCACGTCGGTGAGGACGAGCTTCCCCTTCCCCTGCAGGATGGGGGGACCGGCCTTCAGCTCGCCGGCGACGCCCTCCTCCACCACCACACCTACGTCGGAGGGGACCTGCTGAGCGCAGGTGACCGCCCCGGTGGTGGACGAGGCAGCGTCGCAGGTGGTGATGTCGATCGGGTGGCCCGCCACCCCGCCGGTGGCGTTGACCGTCTGTGCCCACGCCTTGATGCCAGCCTCTTCAGGCACGTTCTGCTCGGCGTCGGGACCGCTCAGGTCGCCGATGAACTCGATGCGGAATGGCGCCTTGGTGAGCTTCAGCGCCGCGCTCGACGCCGACGACGACGAGCTGCCGCAGGCGGCCAGCAGCGCGCCTGCGCACAGCGCCGTCCCGAGCGTGGCCCCCCAGGCCCGGCGCGGCGGGCGTCGGCGCCCCGCCAGCGCGGTCGTGTCCTCTGTCCCCATCTGGTCCCTCCCCTGTGGCCGGCACACGGCACGGAGGTGTGCCGTGTGGTGCTGCTGCGCTGCTGCCGGGCGTCGCGGGCGTCCCGGGCGTCGTGTGTCTGGTCCTGCCGGCCCGTCCGGCGCACCCGTGCCGTTCAGCCGCCCCCGGCGTCCCGGTCCGACGGCACGATCCCCGCCGCGGCCGCCGATCCCTGGCCGAACAGGCTGCGGAGCTGCTCGACGCGGGACCGCTCCGCGCCGATGGCCGACAGGTAGTCGGGCATCGGCATCCGGTTGTCCTGGCTGAAGAAGAGCACCGCCATGGGGTGGACGCCCATGGCGTACAGGGCGGCCACGTCGTTGCCGGCCAAGGCGGCCCGCTCGTCGGGCGTCAGGTCGTAGGCGTCCATGAACCCGTGCCGGTCGGCGTCGAAGGCGCCGAACCGTCCGGCGCGGTGCAGGTCGCGAACCAGCCGCACCACCTCGTGCGTGGCCATCAGCTTCCTCCTGCCCTCGCGGGGGCGGCGGGCGCCCCGGCGATGCCGGCCGGCCCGGGGACAGCGGCCGCCGGGCCCGCGCCGGCAGGCGCACCGGAGCCGGCGCGCACCACGCTCACTCCCACACCACCTGGTATGCGCTGGTGTTCCAGCCCGGGATGAACGTCTCCCCGAGCACGACGCGGGGGGCGAGGCCAACGGCGGCGGCGGCCGTGGCGACCCAGTTGCGGATCTCATGGGCGCCGTCGCCTGCCACCTCGATGTCGGCGTCGGCCAGCCCCCGCAGGGTGGTCAGGTCGCCGGCGGCGATGCGCTCCAGGAACCACTCGTCGAACGCCTGGTTGACGTCGCCGTGGCGCCGGTTCCCCACCCAGTGCGAGATGCCCCCGGTGCCGAGGAACAGCACCCGGGCGTCGCCGAGCTCCTGCCGGGCGAAGCGGCCAGCCAGCTCCCCCAGCTGGGCGGAGCGCTCGGTGGTGGGCATCGGCGAGAAGATGACGTTCTGCAGGACCGCCACCACCGGCACGTCGTAGCGGGGGGTGAGGAAGTGCAGCGGCAGGCCGGTGCCGTGGTCGAGCAGCAGCTCCGCCGAGTGGCCGACGTCGAAGCCGTGGTCGTAGGCGTAGCCGACGAGCGCCCGGGCCACGTCGGGGGCGCCGGGAACCCGGCCGTCGGGCAGCTGGAACTCGGGCAGCAGCGGGTTGGACACCCCTACGGCCACGCAGTAGGCGGGGACGTTGGACGGCACGAAATTCGTGATGTGCTCGTTGGAGAAGGCGATGATGACGTCGGGGTCGAACGCTTCGACGTACGCCTGCAGGGCCTCGAACCCCGCCCGCACCTTCCGGGCCCGGTCGGCCGGAGCCAGGTCGGGCCGTCCGGTGATGAACGGCGCGTGCACCGTGGCCACGGCACCCACCCGGCCGCTCACCGGGCACTCCCGGCGGCCACGAGGGTCCGCCGCATCCAGTCGGCGACCTGGGGCCGGACAACATGGGGCAGGTTGTTGCAGACGTGGTTGCCACCCGGGACCACCACCAGCTCGGCGTGGGGGACGGCCTTGGCGTAGGCCTCGGCCTGGTCGAGCGGCACGATCCCGTCGAGCTCGCCGTGCACCACCAGGAACGGGCATTCGATGTCACCGGCCAGGGAGGCCATGGTCCAGTCGGCCACCACCGTGCGGGTCGTCTCCTCGTCCGGGGACTTGGTGACGAACTGGTGGCCCCGGCGGCTCAGGGCGTTGGCCCGCGCCCAGCGCGACTCGGTGTCGAAGGTGCCCGCCACCTCGGCGGCGGCAGCCAGTCGGTGCTCGTGGGCGGCCACCATCGACGCCAGCAGCCCGCCCAGGCTGACCCCCATGATGCCGATGCGACCGGCGTCAACCGCCGGATGGGCCGACAGCCGCTCCACCACGGCAGACACGGCAGACACGTACCGGTCGGGGACCAGCGCCCGGTCGGCCAGCTCCCCTTGGCCCGGCCCGTCGATGGCGGCCACCGCCATGCCCCGATCGAGGTAGAACCCCTCCCAGGCGTGCAGCTCCTCCTTGGTCGCTTCGAGCCCGGGGACCAGGATGACGCACGGGGCGGGGACGGCGTCCGGGGTGCGCAGCACCACCGGGACGGGGCCGACCGGCACCTCGACTGACACGAAGGTGGCTCCGGGGGTGAGGTGGGGGGCCGCCCGCCGGTAGGCGGCGGCTGCCGCCCTCCGGGACCGGGCCTTCTCCTCGGGGTGCTCGTACACCATGAACTGTGCGAAGTGGTGACAGAGGGCGGTGCGGACCCAGTGGGCGCTGGCCGTCACGTGCTCGCCGCGCTCGTCGGCCCCGGCGGCCAGCTCGTCGTAGGCCAGGGCGCGCCCGGTCCAGTAGTCCATCCACCCGAGCCAGGTGCACGGCGCCTGCTCCCGCACCCCCTCGACGTCGCTGTAGGGGATGCCGGCGGCCATCATCCGGTGGTGGTGCTTGCCGAGTGCGATCTCGAGCTGGTGCTGCTCGTCCGTCAACGCCTTGCCTCCCGCCCGGTCACCGCCAGGGGTCCACGCAGGCGTGGACCACCTCGCCATTGCCGGCCGCCGCCAGCGCGTCGTCGATCTCCTTCAGGGCGAAGACGGCGCCGCCGAGCGCTTCGGTCCCCTCCCACCCCGAAGCGAGAAGGCCCAGCGCCCACTCGACCGCCTGGTAGCTGTGGCCGCGCACGCCTCGGACCGCCAGCGCCTTGTCGCGAACCTGGTTGATCTCGAACTGGATCGGCTGCTTCTGGCGGGCGGCGAGCACCAGGGTTCCGCCCTGGCGCAGCACCCGGAAGGCCGCGCTGGTGGTGACGGCATCTCCGGCGGCGGTGTCGACGACCACCGAGGCCATGGCTCCGCCGGTCGCCTGGCGGACGACCTCGGTCAGGTCCTGGTCCTCGACGTTCACCGCCACGTCGGCGCCGAGCGCCCGGGCGATGCCCAGCCGGCGGGCGTCGCGTCCCATCCCCGTGACCAGCACCGGGCACGCCCCGGCCATCTTGGCCGCCACCACGCAGGCCAGGCCCTGCTGGCCAGGGCCGAGCACCACGCAGCACGCGCCGGGCCCGACGCCGCCCACCCGGTAAGCCCACTCATAGCCGTTCGACAGCGGGATGGCCAGGGTCAGGTGCATGGGGTCCACCGATGGGTCGACCCGGTGGAACACCGTCCGGGGATGGAGGTAGAGGTACTGCGCGTAGCCCCCCCACAGTCCCGGCTCCCGGGTGATCGGGGTGGCGCCGTAGCGCACGGCCTCGGCGTTGTGGACGATGTCGGTGGCCGGGCACAGCCGGTAGTCGCCCGAGCGGCACGACGGGCACTGGCCGCACGGCAGGTACTCCTCGAGCAGCACCCGGTCGCCCTCGCTGACCGGCCAGCGCAGGCGGGCCTCGTTCCCCATCCGCTCGATGGTGCCGACGATCTCGTGCCCCATCACCCGAGACGGCAGCTCCGGGCGGGGATAGTCGCGCACGTCGGTGCCGCACACCCCGGTGGCCTCGACCCGCAGCAGCCCTGCGCCGGCGGCGACGTCGGGCAGCGGCACGTCGCGCAGCTCGGAGGTGGAGGGCGCCGTGACGACCGAGGCGGAGGCAGTGGCGGGCAGGGGCACGTCGTCGCTCCTCAGAGGATGAAGCTCAGGGCGCCCACGACGGCGGCGTCGATGACGACCCGGCGCTCGGCGATGGCGAAGGCCGTCGGTCCGTCGTCACCCCCCAGCCACACCAGGCGGTGGCGGCACTTGGCCACGTAGGTGCCCTCGGCGTCGTGATGGGCCCAGTGGACGGCCAGGTTGGAGTGCACGTCGAGGTGGTCGTCGTCGGTCCAGTGGGGCCGCACGTTGCCCACCAGGTGCCGCAGGCGGGTGCGAGGGTGCTCGGCGTGCGCCCGCACGTTCTCGAGCCGGTCGACGCGAGCCGAGATGAGCCGCCGGTCGTCGGCCACCAGGCACAGCATGGTCCAGGGGTCCCCGTCCATGGCTGCCACCGGGTCGCAGTCGAGGGCGGGGATGACGTAGCGGCCGTCGTCGGTGAAGCAGTCCACCCACTGGCGCAGGCGCCAGTCGTCGATGAGCTCGGCCTCGTGATAGAGGAAGTCCTCCACTGTGGTCCGTGTCGGTCGACCCATGTCACCGGCTCCCCGCCGTCAGCAGCGAGCCGCCCATGTCAAGGCGCCACCGGCGCCAGATGGCCCGGAGCTGGATCTCATCGGCGTTGTCGTCCTGCTCGGGTGCGCTGGCCTCGGTGGCCGCTCCCTTGGAGACGTCGAGCCACTGCATGGCCTGGTTGCGCAGTCCGCGCTGCACGCACTCGAGGGCTTCGATGTCGTCGGGGGTGGCGAAGCCGGCCGGGCCGAAGAAGGTGAGGTAGTTGCGCAGGCGCAGAGCGCGGATCTCCTCGGCCTCCTGGCGCGGGGCGATGGTCCAGGCCGTCACCACGATCTCGTCCACGCTCTGGGGCTCCCAGGTGCGGATGAGCACGGCGGAGTGGTCGTTGATGACGAGGTTGGGAAAGAGCAGCAGGTTGCGGTCGACCTCGGCCATCAGGCGGGCGCGGTCCTCGCCGAAGGTGGCGGTCAGCTCGGCCCGCTTGGTTGCCAGCTGCTCCTGCAGCGCCTCGGGCCAGTAGGCGGCCCACCGGGCCACCGGTCGGCCCCAGGCGCCGAAGAACTCGGACGCGCTGTGGCCGTTGCCGAGGTCGAGGCGCTTCCCCAGGCGTCGCTGGGAGGGGTCGACCCCGGAGTCGCGCAGGTACTTCAGATAGGTAGCGTGGGTCGTGGCCACGTGGTACCCGTCGTGGGCGTTCATCGTCGCCATCTTCCAGTTGGCATGGGTCGTGTAGCGGTGCGAGCCCGGCAGCACCACCATGTCCTCGGCCTGGTCGGCCACCAGGTCGAGATAGGCGGCGGCCGCCCCCAGGTAGTCGGCCAGCGACTCGGTGCCAGGGTCGCAGCACATGAACACGAAGCCGCGGTGCGACGCCACCCTCGGCGCCCGCAGGCCGTGCTCCTGGCGCGTGAAGCGGCCGCCGTAGCTCGACTCGCCCGGCAGCCCGACCAGCTTGCCGTCGACGTCGTAGGTCCAGCCGTGGAAGAAGCACTGGAAGGCAGAGGTGTGGCCGCTCGGCACCCGGCACACCTGGTTGCCCTGGTGAAGGCACGTGTTGTAGAGCACGCGGACGCTTTCGTCCTTGCCCCGCACCATGATGACAGGGTGGCCGCCCACCGAGCGACACACGAAGTCTCCCGGGCTCTCGACCTCCGACTCGTGACCCACGTACAGCCAGGACCGGTCGAAGATGCGTTGCCGCTCCAAGGCGAAGATCTCCGGGTCTCGGAACACCTCCGTGTTGACCTTGAAGATGCCGTCGTCGGCCGCGTCGTCGACCCACGTGTCGGTGCCGATGCCCATGCGGTCCCCCTGCCCTTGTGGCCTGCCAAAGTGTATTCAGTAATCAGAGGACAATCAAGGTCCAGGATGCCCCCACCGCCATGTGCAGTGACATGATCACGGAACGTGGCTCGCCGGAGCCTAACCTCCGTTCTTCGGGCCAGGAGTGGCCACCGGCCCCATCTGGGAGGGCTGCTCGTCACCGCCGCCCTGGTGGCCCACGGGTGTCGAGCCCTGCGGGTCACGGCCGCGCCCGCCCCGCCGCCCAGGACCTGGTGGCCCACGGGTGTCGAGCCCTGCGGGTCACGGCCGCGCCCGCCCCGCCGCCCAGGACCTGGTCGCCGCTCGTCGGCGTGGACCTGCCGCTCCTCGGCCCGTGGTGGCGAGCCACCTCTCAGGCGCCAGCCCCCACCTGGTCCGGGAGCCGCCGGTCAGGCGTCGGGCCGGCCCGGGCCCACCACGTTGGCCCCCGCTTCGAGCGGCGCTCCCGCCTCGTCATAGATGCGTTGCGGCGTGAACCCCTCGGGCCAGATCCCGGTGAACCACTTGCGGATGCCGAAGGCGATGCGCAGCTGCTTCACCGGGTTCGGGCTGTTGTTGGTGTGCTGGTGCTCCCACATCGCCGGTGGCACGTACAGCACGTCACCGGCCTCCCAGGCGACGTCCACCCCGTTCATGTCGGTGGTCCCCTGGCCCTCGATGGCGTAGACGATCGCCTCGAGGTGCTTGTGCCGGCCGCTGTGGTGGTAGGGAGGGTCCTCCCACCGCGTGGTGACGGCCACGCTGGTGGCCCGGAAGCCGTTCTTGTCCACCACCAGGTGCTGGGTGAACGCATGCTGGTTGTGCACGCTGGCCAGGTGGGCGTTGTCGGAGAACGCGATGTCGGTGGGGGCGTCCTCCAGGTGGATGACGGCCCGACTGCCGTCGGCATGGTGCTGCGAACCCTGCAGGCCCACCGAGGCCAGCGTCTCGTCGTCGTTGGGGCCGCACGGCGACAGCTGCTCCACGCGGGCCAGCTGGACGAACCTCTCCAGATCGAAGGCCATGCCCGACACCGTCAGGGCCGGCACGTCACCGGTGTTGACGTGCTGGTGCGCCGCCCCGAAGGGGATCTGTAGCGTGGTGCCGGCGTGCCAGTCGAAGCGGCGGCCGGCGACGATGCTGAATCCCTCACCTTGAAGGACGTGCATCGACTCCTCACCGTGGCGATGACAGCCGGTGTGCCAACCCACCGGGATCTCGGCCTTGAGCACGTTGGATCCCATGGTGGCGAAGCCGAGCTCCTGCGCCACCATGAGCTTCACCTTGGCGTCCTGAGCCGTCGACACCCACGGGATGTCGCGGTCGCGAGCCACGGCGGGCGACGACCGCATGGCCTGCTGGGCCTCGGCCCCGGACCGCAACCACCGTTCGTAGAACGTCTCAGCCACGGGGAGCACCTCCTCGATGAAGCCGCCATGGCGGCCCAGGACCCATGTCCGCCCGCGACGGCGCGGTGTGCTCAAGGTACCGCTCTACCAACGTGGCGTCCGTCGGTGCAGGGCACGTCGCGCCGGCCGCGGTGGCGCACCAGGTCGGCGGCTCGCCGTCCGGGGTGCGGTCAGTCGACGTCGGTCGGCACAGCCGCCCAGTCGGCGACCACCAGGCTCCGCCATTTGGCCAGCTGCTGGCCGACCTGAGCCGGGGTGAGCCGCAAGGTCGACTCGGGCACGGCCTCGGCGATCCGGCGGCGCACCAGGTACTCGTGGGCGGCCGCCTGGAACAGCGCCTTGCGCCAGGCCACCAGGTCGGCCGGAGCCCCGCCCAGGTAGCCGAACAGGGTGAGGGCCAGCTCCAGGTCCTTGGCCACCGGCGCCCGGCCGAACAGGGCGGCGCGGGCCCCGGCCACCGCGGCGGCGCCGTGCAGGGCGTCGTGCACCGTCTCGCCCTCGACCACCTGCACCTTGTCGGCGAACAGCCGCTCGGCCAGCAGCAGGCCATAGCCGTTGTCGGGGGCCGGCACCCCGAGGCTGCGGCCCTTGGGCTGGCCCGCCTGGTGCAGGTCGCCGGGGCGGACGGGCCGCCAGTGGCCCGGGGTCTCGAGCCGGTAGGCGCCGCGCACCTGGTCCGACTCCTCGATGGGCACGAAGCTGGGCTGGGTCATCTGTCCTCCGCGGCCGGGCCGGCATGTACCAGCCCGTAGACGATCGAGTCGAGCAGAGCCTGCCACGACGCGTCGATGATGTTCTCCGAGACCCCGATGGTCGTCCAGACGGCGTCGCCGTCGGTCGAGTCGATCAGCACCCGGGTCACCGCCCCGGTCCCCCGGCCGGTGTCGAGCACCCGCACCCGGTAGTCGGTGAGGTGCATGCCGGCCAGCTGGGGGTAGTCGCCGCCGACGGCCTGGCGCAGCGCCGAGTCGAGGGCGTGGACCGGCCCGTTGCCCTCGGCGATGGCGATGCGCCGCTGCCCGCCGACGACGACCTTGACGGTGGCCTCGGTGCCGTGGCGCCCGTCGTGGTCGGCGATCACCCGGAACGACTCCAGCTCGAAGAAGTCCTGCTCCCATCCGGTCGCCCGGCGCAGCAGCAGCTCGAGCGAGCCGTCGGCCACCTCGAAGTGGTAGCCGCGGTGCTCCAGGGTCTTCAAGGTGTCGAGCACCTCGCTCAGCGCCACCGAGTCGAGCTGCAGGCCCATCTCGGCCGCCTTGAGCTCCAAGGTGGAGCGGCCGGCCATCTCCGAGACCACGAAGCGGGTGCCGTTGCCCACCGCGTCGGGCGAGATGTGCTCGTAGGCGTCGCGGCGGCGGGCGATGGCCGAGGTGTGCAGCCCGGCCTTGTGGGCGAAGGCCGCCGCGCCGACGTAGGGCTGTTGGGGGTTGGGGGTGACGTTGACCAGCTCGGCGATGTGGTGCGACACCGGGGTCAGCCGCGGCAGCCGGTCGGGCGGGATGGTCCGGATGTTCAGCTTCACCGACAGGTTGGGGATGGCCGCCGACAGGTCGGCGTTGCCGGTCCGCTCTCCGTAGCCGTTGACGCATCCCTGCACGTGGGTGGCTCCGGCCCGCACCGCGACGATGGAGTTGGCCACGGCGCAGCCCGAGTCGTTGTGGAAGTGGACACCGATCTGGCAGCCGACCTGGCCGGTCACCTCGGCCACGATCCGCTCCACGTCGTGGGGCAAGGTGCCACCGTTGGTGTCGCACAGCACCAGCGCCTCGGCCCCGGCCTCCTCGGCGGCCCGCAGGACGGCCAGGCTGAACTCCGGGTTGGCCCGGTACCCGTCGAAGAAGTGCTCGGCGTCGAAGAACACCCGCAGGTCGTTGCGCCGGAGGAAGGCGACCGAGTCCGACGCCATGCGCAGCGCCTCGTCGAGGCTGGTGCGCAGCGCCTCGGTGACGTGCAGCTCGGCCGCCTTGGCCACGATGCACACTGCCTCGGTGCCGGCCTGCACCAGGTGGCGAAGCACCTCGTCGTCGTCGGCGGCCACCCCGGCCCGGCGGGTGGAGCCGAAGGCGACCAGGGTGGCG
Source organism: Actinomycetes bacterium (assembly GCA_021848085.1). GTDB lineage: Bacteria > Actinomycetota > Acidimicrobiia > Acidimicrobiales > UBA8190 > JAJZNB01. The sequence continues at coordinate 2,332 of JAJZNB010000228.1, read as the reverse complement.
GTCGAAAGGTGCAGCTCCGAAGGCGCCCGGGCGAAGAACTCGGCGTCCTTGGGGTTGGCGCCGGGCCAGCCGCCCTCGATGAAGGCCACGCCCAGGTGGTCGAGCTGCTCAGCGACCCGCAGCTTGTCGTCGACGGTCAGCGACAGCCCCTCCTGCTGTGAGCCGTCGCGCAGGGTGGTGTCGAAGATGTCGACGGCCTCGGGCAGCGCCGGCAGGTCGAAGGCGTGAGCGCCGCCGCGGTGGCGGTGGGCTCCGGCGGGACCGGCCGGCGCGCCGGCGGGACCGGCAGCCGATCCGGCGTGGCTGTGGCCGGGCTCCGAGCCGCCGTGGCTGTTGCCGGGCTCCGAGCCGGCGTGGCTGTTGCCGGGACCGGCCGGATCACTCGACATGCTCGAGCCAGTCCTTGTACCGGTCGACCTCGCCGCGCACGGCGCCGAAGTAGGTCTGCTGCACCTGCTTGGTGACGGGGCCCGGACGCCCGTCGCCGACGCGGCGGTCGTCGACCTCGCGGATGGGCACCACCTCCGCCGCGGTGCCGGTCAGGAAGGCCTCATCGGCGGTGTAGAGGTCGGTGCGCACCAGCGGCTCGTAGACCACCTCGATCCCCAGGTCGTGGGCGATGGTCTGCACCGAGTCCTGGGTGATGCCGGCCAGCACCCCGGCGTCGGAGGTCGGCGGGGTGACGATGCGGCCCCGCCGGACGATGAAGATGTTCTCGCCGGTGCACTCGGCCACGTGCCCGTCGGGGGCCAGCAGCACCGCCTCGTCGTAGCCGGCGTTCAGCGCCTCCACCTTGGCCAGCGATGAGTTGATGTACATGCCGGTGCCCTTGGCCGCCGTGGGCATGGCGTTGGGGTCGTGGCGCTGCCAGCTCGACACCTTCAGCCGGATGCCGTTGGCCACCCCCTCGTCGCCCAGGTAGGTGCCCCACGGCCAGGCCGCGATGGAGACGTTGACGGTGCACGGCAGGGGGTTGAGGCCCATCTCCCCGTAGCCGAGATAGACCAGCGGCCGGATGTAGCAGCCCTGGGCCAGGTCGTTGGTCCGCACCAGCTCCTTGGTCGCCGCCACCAGCTGCTCGCTGGTGTAGGGCACGGCGAGCAGCAGGATCTTGGCCGAGGCCAGCAGCCGGTCCATGTGGTCGGTGAGGCGGAACACGGCCACGCCCCGGCTGGTGGGATAGGCGCGGATCCCTTCGAACACCCCGGTGCCGTAGTGCAGCGTGTGGGTGAGGATGTGGACCCGGGCCTGGTCCCAGGGGACCAGCTCGCCGTCCATCCAGATGGTGTCGGTGGGGGTGATGGGCACGGCCTACAGCCTTTCTGCCAGGGCGTCGCCGACGGCGGACGTGGAGGGGAAGGGGGTGCCGGGCTGGTGCCCGGCGACATAGGTGGTGAGAGCCTTGGTGATGCGGGCGGCGGCGTCGGCCTCGCCCAGGTGGTCGAGCATCAGCGCGGCCGAGCGGATGGCGGCCAGCGGGTTGGCCGTGCCGGTGCCGGCGATGTCGTGGGCCGCCCCGTGGACCGGCTCGAACATCGACGGGCCGGTGCGGGCCGGGTTGAGGTTGGCCGACGCCGCATGGCCGATGCCGCCGGCGACGGCGCCGGCCAGGTCGGTGAGGATGTCGCCGAAGAGGTTGTCGGTGACGATGACGTCGTAGCGGCTGGCCTGCTCCACCAGGTAGATGCAGGTGGCGTCCACGTGGTTGTAGTCGCGGGTGACGCCGGGGAAGTCGGCGGCGACGGCGTCGACGGTGCGCTGCCACAGGTCGCCGGCGAAGGTGAGCACGTTGGTCTTGTGGACCAGGGTGAGGTGACGCCGCGGCCGGCTGGCGGCCAGCTCGAAGGCGAAGCGGACGCAGCGCTCCACCCCCATCCGGGTGTTGACCGACCCCTGGGTGGCGACCTCGTGGGGGGTCCCCTTGCGCAGGAAGCCGCCCTCGCCGGCGTAGGTGCCCTCGGTGTTCTCGCGCACCACCACGAAGTCGCAGTCCGGCGACGGCGCCCCCGGCACCCCGACGAAGGGCCGCATGTTCACGTACAGGTCCAGCTCGAACCGCAGCCGCAGCAGCAGGCCCCGCTCGAGCAGCCCCGAGGGCACCTCGGTGGAGCCGACCGGCGGCCCGACCGCCCCGAGCAGGATGGCGTCGAACCCCCGCAGCTCGTCGAGGGTGGCGTCAGGCAGCACGTCGCCGGTGCGCAGGTAGCGGTCGGCGCCGAGATCGAAGTCGACCGTGTCGAGGTGCACCCCGGCGGCGGCCACCACCTTCAGCGCCTCGGCCACCACCTCGGGGCCGATGCCGTCGCCGCCGATGACGGCCACCCGGTGCGTC
>JAJZNB010000280.1 GCA_021848085.1 Actinomycetes bacterium | reverse complement strand
ATCTTGGCGGTACAGAGCGGCGGCGGCGACGGCCGAGGCGGCCAGAGCCAGGACCGTCCCCGCCAGCGCCGGACGGCGTCCCAGACGCAGCAGCACCAGCAGCAGCGCCGGCCACACCAGGTAGAACTGCCACTCGATCGACAGCGACCACACCTGGCCGATGGGACCCGGGTCGTGGTGGTAGGCGCTCAGCCAGTTGTTGACCTGCCCCAAGGTGGTCGCCGCGCCGCGCAGCCCCACCGCCAGAGGCACCGTGGCGTGCCGGTTGATGGGGAAGCTCGGCACGCTCGAGAACCAGAACCGGTCGTGGGCCACTGCCAGCACCACCAGCCACACCGCCACGAACGCGATCAGCGCCGGCTGCAGACGCAGCGCCCGGCGGGCGTAGAAGCGCCGGAACGAGAGCCGTCCGGTGCGACCGATCTCCTCGAGCAGCAAGGTGGTGATGAGGAACCCCGACAGCACGAAGAACACCTCGACACCCAGCCAGCCGCCGCCGAAGAGGCCCAGCGGCCGCAGATGGAAGGCCAGCACCGCCGCCACGGCCAGGCCCCGCACCCCGTCGAGGGCCGGGACCCGGCCCAGGGCCCGAGGCGCCCGGGGCGGCGGCGACGGCGCGTCGGAGAGGGGGGGTTCGGGGTGGGGGGCCGGGGCCGTCGGCAGGGCGGGCTTCCTCCTGGGCGTGGAAGGTCGGCACCTCCACCTGTAGCGCACCTCCGCCACCCACCGGCAACTCCAGCCGCCGACGGCGGGCCGACCGCCACCTACCATGGCGGCGTGGCTGCAGCCGGCGACGCGAGCGACGATGCGACGCGTGATGCCCGACCGGCCGCCTTGCGGGTGGCGATGGTGTGCCCCTACAGCCTGTCGGTGCCAGGCGGGGTCCAAGGCCAGGCGCTGGGCCTGGCCCGGGCGCTCTACCAGCTCGGCCACCAGGTGACGGTGGTGGCGCCGGTCGACGGGGCCATCGCCGACCCCGGGCTGCCGCCGGGCTGGCTGGTGCCGGCTGGCCGGTCGACGTCGCTGCCGGCCAACGGCTCGGTGGCGCCGCTGAGCCTGCACCTGGTAGCCGCCGCCCGGGCGGCGCGGCGGGTGGTGCCCACCGTCGACGTCGTGCACCTGCACGAGCCGCTGGCGCCGCTGGCCGGGTACGGGCTGTTGCTGGCCCCCGGGCCGGCGAAGGTCGGCACCTTCCACCGGGCCGGTGCGGGGGCCGGCTACCGCGTCGTGGGCCGTCTGGCCCGCCCGCTGCTGGCCGGGCTGCAGGTCCGCTGCGCCGTGTCGGAGCAGGCAGCGGCCACGGCGGCCGCCGCCGTCGGCGGCCGCTACGAGGTGGTGGGCAACGGCCTGGACCTCGACCGTCTGGCCGGGGCCGAGCCGTGGCCGGTGGAGGGTCCCACCGTGCTGTTCGTCGGGCGCCACGAGCCGCGCAAGGGCCTCCAGGTGCTGCTCCAGGCCACTGACGCCCTGGCGGCGGGCACCGCGCCCCACGGCGCGGCGGCGGGCACCGCGCCCCACGGCGCCGCCGCGCCGCTGACCTTGTGGATCGCCGGGCGCGGTCCCGATACCGACCGGCTGCAGCGCCGCTGGCCGGCCACCGCCCGCCGGCACTGGCTCGGGCGCGTCGACGACGCCGAGCTGGCCCGCCGGCTGGCCGGTGCCCACGTGCTGTGCGCGCCCTCTCTGCACGGCGAGTCGTTCGGGGTGGTGCTGCTCGAAGCCATGGCGGCCGGCTGCGCCGTGGTGGCCAGCGACCTGCCTGGCTACCGCGACGTGGTCGGGGCCCACGGCACGCTGGTGCCGCCCGGAGACGGCGCTGCGCTGGCCAGGGCTCTGGGTCAGGTGGCCGGCGAGGCGGCCTCGGCCACCGGCCGCTGCGCCCCCGAGGCACTGCGCCAGGCCGCCACCTGGGCCGGGCGCTGGTCGATGGCCGCGGTAGCCGGCCGCTACGTCGAGCTCTACCGTCGAGCGCTCGGCGATGGCAGCCGGCGCTGACCGTCTCCCCACGGCGACCGACACGGGCGCGGCGAGGCGCGCCGAGGCCAAGGCCGTCGACGGGCAGGTCCTACACTGCGGGCCATGGACAGCCGACCCGTGCCCGTGACGGCACCCCGGTGAGCAGCGTGCCGCCGCCGCCCCGAGGGCCCGGTGCCGCCGGTGGAGCCCGCCGGGGGCCGGCCGACAGCCCGGAAGCCGGCGCATCCCGGCGCCGCAGCGGGGACCGGCACCGGCGCGGGACCGAGCGACGACCGGCGGAGCGGCGCGCCAGCACCGGGCCGGCGACGGCGAGCGCCGAGGGCGCCACGGCTCGAGCCGGCGGCGGCGGTCGCCTTGGTGTCGGCGCCGGCGGTCGCCTTGGTGCCGGGGCCGGCGGTCGCCGTGGCGGCGGTGCCAGCGGTGGCGGTGCCAGCGGTGGCGGTGCCAGCGGTGGCGGTGCCAGCGGTGGTCACGGGAGTCGGCGACCCACCGGTGGCGTCGGACGCGGCCGCAGGACCCAGGCGGCTCCGGCGGCGTCCGCCGCGGCGCCGACCCTGGCCCTGGCTCCCGCCGCGGCGGATCCCAAGCTCGCCGCCAACCGACACCGCTTGGTGGCCGTCACCGCCGGACCCGGCCTGGTGGTTGCGGTGGTGGTGCTGGCGGTGCTCGGTCCGCTGGTGTCGTGGGTGGTGGCTGCGGCGGTGGCGGTGGTCGTCGGTGCTGCCTTGTGGAGCTCCCTGTGGTTCGGCTCTACGGCGGCGCTGGTGCGTGCCCTGGGGGCGGAGCTGGCCGACGAGGACCGCGACCCCCGGCCGTTCACCCTGACCGAGGGGCTGTGCGCCGGCATGGGCCTGACCCAGCCCGACATCCGCATCGTCGAGGACCCGTGGCCGTCGGCGCTGGCGCTGGGCCTGCGCCGCGGTGACGCCAACCTGGTCGTCACCCGCGGGCTGCTCGAGCTGCTCGACCCGGTGCAGCTCGAAGGGGTGCTCGCCCACGAGCTGGTGCACCTGAAGCGGGCCGACACCGGCCCGGTCACCGCCGCCGCCGCCCTGCTGCTGCCGGTGGCGGCGCTGGTACCGGCCGGAGCCGACCTGCTGCACCGGCTGGCCGGCGCCGGACGCGAGTTCGCCACCGACGCCTTGGCCGTCGGCATCACCCGCTATCCCCCCGGGCTCAGCCAGGCGCTCGGCGCCATGGTCGACGCCGGTGCAGGGATCGGTCCGGCCGGCTCCCCACTGGTGGCGGGGCGGGTCGGGCGGCTCACCCGCTGGCTGTGGACGGCGGTGCTGGGCGATCCCCCCACCGGCGAGGCGCTGGTGGGGGAGCTCGACGCACCCGCCACCCGCATCGCCGCCCTCGACGAGTGGTGACCGGTCCCGGAGAGCGGCCGATGGCGGACGGTACACTGCAGGGCATGGCCGACACGTCGCACACCCCCGGATCCTCCGCCGCCGAGCCCGGGTCGGGCCGGCGCACCGGCACCTTCACGGTGAAGCGGGGTCTCGCCGACATGCTGCGCGGCGGGGTCATCATGGACGTCGTCGACGCCGAGCAGGCCAAGGTGGCCGAGGACGCCGGTGCCGTGGCCGTCATGGCCCTCGAACGGGTCCCCGCCGACATCCGGGCCCAGGGCGGGGTGGCCCGGATGAGCGATCCGGCGCTCATCGAGCAGATCCAGCAGGCGGTCACCATCCCGGTGATGGCCAAGGCCCGCATCGGCCACTTCGCCGAGGCCCAGGTGCTCCAGCACCTGCAGGTCGACTACATCGACGAGAGCGAGGTGCTCACCCCCGCCGACGAAGCCCACCACATCGACAAGTGGGCCTTCGACGTGCCGTTCGTGTGCGGCGCCACCAACCTGGGCGAGGCGCTGCGGCGGATCTCTGAGGGCGCCGCCATGATCCGCTCCAAAGGTGAGGCCGGTACCGGCAACATCGTCGAGGCCGTCCGCCACCTGCGCTCCATCCTCGGCGACATCCGGGCGCTGACCCAGGCCGACGAGCCCGAGCGCTACGCCTGGGCCAAGCGGCTGGCCGCCCCCGTCGACCTGGTGCGCGAGGTGGCCGACCAGGGCCGGCTGCCGGTCCCCCTGTTCTGCGCCGGCGGCATCGCCACCCCGGCCGATGCCGCCTTGGTGATGCAGCTGGGTGCCGAAGCCGTGTTCGTCGGGTCGGGGATCTTCAAGAGCAGCAACCCGCCCCGCACCGCCCGGGCTGTCGTGGAGGCCACCGCGCACTTCGAGGACCCGCAGATCGTCGCCAAGGTGAGCCGAGGCCTGGGGGCGGCCATGCCCGGCCTCGAGGTGCAGGGCCTCGAGACCCGCCTCGCCGACCGGGGCTGGTGAGCCGATGACCGCCGAGGTGCCCCCAGGTGGACGTCGGCATCCTGGCGCTGCAAGGTGACGTCACCGAGCACGCCCGTGCCCTCGAAGCCGTCGGGGTCCGCCCCTGTCCGGTCCGCCGGCGCGAGGACCTGAGCGGCCTCGACGGGATCGTCCTCCCCGGCGGCGAATCGACGACGCTGGGCCTGCTCCTCGGCTCGTCGGGGCTGCGCCAGCCGCTGGGCAAGGAGCTGCACGCCGGTCTGCCCGTCTTCGCCACCTGCGCCGGGCTGATCCTGCTGGCCGCCAGCGTCCGCGACGGCCGTCGCGACCAGTGGTCCTACGAGGTGGTCGACGTGGCCGTGCGGCGCAACGGCTACGGCCGCCAGACCCAGTCGTTCGAGACCCAGCTCACCGTGGCCGGGGTGGCCGGCGGTCCGCTGCCGGCCGTGTTCATCCGGGCGCCGGTGATCGAGCACGTCGGCGCCGGGGTGGAGGTGCTGGCCGCGCTGGCACGGTCGGACCCCGACGGGCCGCTGTCGACACCGCCGTCCGCCGTCGGCCGGTCAGAGCCGGTGCTGTGCCGCCAGGGGGCGGCGCTGGTGGCTGCCTTCCACCCCGAGCTCACCGCTGACCGCCGCCTCCACGCGCTGTTCGTGTCGATGATCCGAGAGAGGGAGCTGTAGCCATGTCCGGCCATTCCAAGTGGGCGACCACCAAGCACCGCAAGGCCGCCGTCGACCAGGCCCGCGCCAAGATCTTCGCCAAGCTGATCCGGCAGCTCGAGGTGGCGGCGCGCGAAGGCGGCAGCGACCTGACCGCCAACGCCACCTTGCGCACCATGTTCGAGAAGGCGCGGTCGGCGTCGGTCCCCATGGACACCATCGAGCGGGCCATCAAGCGCGGCACCGGCGAGCTCGAAGGCGTCCGCTACGAGGCGATCAGCTACGAGGGCTATGCGCCGTCGGGGGTCGCCATCATCGTCGAGACCCTGTCGGACAACCGCAATCGCACCGGGGCCGAGATCCGCAACCTGTTCACCAAGAACGGCGGTTCGATGGCCGAGCCCGGCGCCGTGTCGTGGCAGTTCGCCCGCAAGGGTCAGATCGAGCTCGACCGCAGCCTCGACGAGGACCGCATCATGGAGGTGGCCCTCGACGCCGGCGCCGAGGATCTCTCCGACGAAGGTGACCGGTGGCTGCTCACCTGCGCCCCCGGCGACCTGAGCGCCGTGCGCGACGCGCTCGAGGCCGCCGACATGGCGCCGCGCTCGGCCGAGCTGGCCATGGTCGCCTCCCAGACGGTGCCGGTGACCGAGCCGTCGGAGGCCCGCAAGGTGCTGCGCCTGCTCGAGGTCCTCGACGACCACGACGACGTCCAGAACGTCTGGTCCAACTTCGACATCCCCGACGAGGTGCTGGCCGGCGTGGGCGACTGACGGGGCCATCCACCTGGCTCCTACCACCAGCGGATAAGGTCGAACGCGTGTTCGTGATGGGGATCGACCCGGGGTTGTCGCGCTGCGGCTACGGGCTGGTGGAGCGGACGGGATCGACGTTGTCAGCCCGCGCCGGTGGCGTCATCGCCACCGACCCGGCGCTCCCCCTCGACCAGCGACTGCTGCGGCTCCACGCCGAGCTGCGCGACCTGCTGACCGAGGCCGCCCCCGGCGCCGTGGTGGTGGAACGGGTCTTCTTCCAGACCAACGCCCGCACCGCCATGGCCACCGGACAGGCCGCCGGGGTCGCCCTCTTGGCCGCCGCTCAGAGCGGACGCTGCGTGGCCCAGTACACCGCCAACGAGGTGAAGATGGCGGTGGTCGGCTACGGGGCAGCCACCAAGGACCAGGTGCAGCGCATGGTGGCGTCGGTGCTTGGGCTGCCCGCCCCGCCACGTCCCCCCGACGTCGCCGACGCCCTGGCCCTGGCCGTCTGCCACCTGAGCAGCCAGCCGCTGCGCCAGGCCCTGCGCATGGCGGGGGTGCAGCCGTGATCGGCTGGCTCCAGGGGCGGGTGCTGGCCCGCGGCGGCGACGGCGAGCTGCTCGTCGACGTCCACGGGGTCGGCTACCGCTGCAGCGTCCCGGTCCCGCTGGTGGCGTCGGTCGAGGTCGGCGCCGAGGTGGAGCTGCACGTCCACACCCACGTCCGCGAGGACGCCATCGTGCTCTACGGGTTCGCCACCACCGCCGAGCGCCGCTGCTTCGAGCTGCTGCTGTCGGCCCACGGGGTCGGTCCGGCCCTGGCCCTCGGCATCCTCTCCACCTTGCGCCCCGAAGCGCTGGCCCGTGCCGTGGTCGACGACGACCTCGACACGTTGTGCTCGGTTCCCGGCGTGGGCCGCAAGACAGCCGCCCGCCTCGCCTTGGACCTCAAGACCCGGCTGACGGTGCCTGAGCTGTCGAGCGCCGAGGTTCCTGTCGTCGCCGTCGACGGCTCGGCCGCGTCGGGGGCTCGCCGCGAGGTGCGGGCTGCCCTGGCCGAGCTGGGCTACGGCACCGACGAGATCCGGCGGGCCCTGGCCGACGCCCCCGATGACGGGCCGGTGGAGCAGCAGCTGCGGCAGGCGCTGCGGCAGCTGGCGAGGGCCCGGTGAGCGCCCGGCGCGAGGTGGTCGCCGTCCCCTCCGGGGTCGACGAGCCCGTGGTCGAGGCCGGTCCGGCGCGCTCCAGCCGCCGCGACCCGACCCGGCCGGTCGATCCGAGCCCCGACCCCGCTGACCTGGCCGTGGAGGCCCGGCTGCGCCCCCGCCAGCTGCACGAGTTCGTCGGCCAGCCGCAGCTCACCGAGCACCTCGACATCGTCCTCGAGGCGGCCCGCCGCCGCCAGCAGGCCGTCGACCACCTGCTGTTCGCCGGCCCCCCAGGGCTGGGCAAGACGTCGCTGGCCGGCATCGTCGCCGCAGAGATGGGTGTGGGCCTGCGGGTCACCTCCGGCCCCGCCCTGGCCCGGGCCGGGGACCTGGCCTCGATCCTCACCGACCTCCAAGACGGCGACGTGCTGTTCATCGACGAGATCCACCGCCTGCCCCGGCCGGTGGAAGAGGTGCTGTACCCGGCCATGGAGGACTTCCAGCTCGACATCCTCATCGGCAAGGGGCCTACCGCCCGCTCCCTGCGCCTCGACCTGCCCCGCTTCACCCTGGTCGGCGCCACCACCCGCACCGGGCTGCTCACCGGCCCGCTGCGCGACCGGTTCGGCTTCGTCGGCCGCCTCGACCTCTACGCCCCCGGCGACCTGCAGCACATCGTCAGCCGCTCCGCCGCCATCTTGGGCGTGACGGTGGAGCCCGGCGGGGCCGCCCAGATCGCCGGCCGATCCCGGGGCACCCCCCGCATCGCCAACCGGCTGCTGCGCCGGGTCCGCGACTTCGTCGAGGTGCGGGCCGAGGGGACCATCACCGAACAGCTCGCCGCCGACGGCCTCGAGCTGTTCGGTGTCGACCGCCTCGGCCTCGACAAGGTCGACCGGGCCATCCTCGACGCCTTGTGCCGCCGCTTCGGCGGGCGGCCGGTCGGGCTCACCACCCTGGCCCAGTGCATCGGAGAGGAGCCCGACACCGTCGAAGACGCCTACGAGCCCTACCTGCTGCAGCAGGGTCTGGTGCAGCGCACCCCTCGCGGCCGCCTGCCGACAGCCCGAGCCTTCGCCCACCTGGGCCTGACCGCCCCCGAGGCGTCGGGAGGCGACCCCGGCACCGCCACCTTGTGGTGAGCGGCCCGACGGGCCGGCGTGGTGAGCCGTCCGACGCGCCAGCCGCCGAGGCGCCCCACACGCCAGCCGCCGAGGCGCCCAGCAGGCCGACGCCGCCCATGGACCGCTTCGACTACCCGCTGCCGGAGACGGCCATCGCCCAGCAGCCGGTGGAGCCCCGCTCCTCGGCGCGGCTGCTGGTGGCGCTGCAGCCCGACGAGGAGCCCGCCGACCGCACCGTGGCGGACCTGCCCGACCTGGTCGGACCCGGCGACGTGATCGTCGTCAACGAGACCCGGGTGCTGCCGGCCCGCCTGCTGCTGCACAAGCACACCGGCGGGCAGGTGGAGGTGCTGCTGCTGCATCCCGCCGACCCGGCCATGCCGGTCGACGCCACCACCCGCTGGGTGGCCCTGGTCCGCCCCGGCCGGCGGGTGCCGCCCGGCACCGAGCTGCTCCACGAGGGTCGGCGCGTCGCGGTGGTGGGCGACGCCCTACCCGGCCCCGACGGCGAACGTCAGGTGGAGCTCGCAGACCCGGGGGTCCCGGCCCGGCTCGGACACCTGCCCCTGCCGCCCTACATCCGACGCCGCCTCGAGGACCCCGAGCGCTACCAAACCGTCTACGCCCGGCGTCCCGGCTCGGTGGCCGCGCCCACCGCCGGGCTGCACCTGACCGAGGAGGTGCTTCGCCGCTGCCGACGCCGGGGCGCCACGGTCGCCACCGTGGACCTGTCGGTGGGCCTCGGCACCTTCCGGCCCGTCACCGCCGCCCGGCCCGAGGACCACGTCATGCACGAAGAGCGCTACCACGTGCCCAAGGCCACCCTGGCCGTCTGCGCCCAGGCCCGGCGGGTGGTGGCCGTCGGCACCACCACGGTCCGGGCCCTCGAGTCGGCAGCCGCCACCGGGTTGCGCTCGGGCAGCACCGGGCTGTTCATCCACGGCGACTTCCCCTGGCAGGTGGTCGACGTCCTGCTGACCAACTTCCACCTGCCCCGATCCTCGCTGCTGCTGCTGGTCGACGCCTTCTACGGCCCGGGCTGGCGCTCGCTCTACGACACGGCGCTGCGCCGCGGCTACCGCTTCCTGTCCTTCGGCGACGCCATGCTGCTCGGGCGCCACGCCGGCCGGCCCGGGACCGACGGTCGCCACCGCGGAGCTGGCGGGTGATCCCCGACCTGCGGGTGACCGCCACCGACGGCGCGGCCCGCACCGGAACCGTCACCACCCCCCGGGGCAGCTTCGGCGTGCCGGCCTTCATGCCAGTGGGCACCCGGGGAGCGGTACGAGCCCTCGACGCCGAGGACCTGCGGCGTCTTGGCGCCGGGGTGGTGCTGGCCAACGCCTACCACCTGATGCTGCGCCCCGGGGCGGCCACCGTGGCGGCGCTTGGCGGGCTGCACCGCTTCACCGGCTGGGACGGTCACCTGCTCACCGACTCGGGCGGGTTCCAGGTCCACTCCCTCGGCCCGACCGTCGACGACGACGGGGTGACCTTCCGCTCGGTCTACGACGGCCGCTGGGTGCGGCTCACCCCCGAAGCCGCCGTGGCTGTCCAAGAGGAGCTCGGCGCCGACATCCAGATGGTGCTCGACGTCTGCACCGGGCTGCCCGCTGAGCGTGCCGAGCTGCAGCTGGCCGTCGACCGCACCGCCGCCTGGGCCGCCCGGGCTCGCCAGACCCATCGCCGGCGCCACGACCAGGCACTGTTCGGCATCGTGCAGGGCGGCACCGACCTGGACCTGCGGGTCGACAGCGCCCGGCGCACCGCCGCCCTCGACTTCGACGGCTATGGCATCGGCGGGCTGTCGGTGGGCGAACCCCGGGCCGCCATGCTGGGCGCCGTCGACGCCGTGGTGCCCGAGCTGCCCCCCGGGCGGCTCCGCTATCTGATGGGAGTGGGCGACCCTGTCGGCCTGGTGGAGGCGGTGGCCCACGGCGTCGACCTCTTCGACTGCGTCGCCCCCACCCGGGCTGCCCGCCACGGCACCGCCTGGACGGCCGGCGGCCGGCTGTCGCTGCGGGCGGCGGCCAGCGCCACCGACGACCGGCCCATCGACGACGACTGCCCGTGCCCGACGTGCCGGCGCTGGTCGCGCGGCTACCTGCGCCACCTGCTCCTCGTCGGCGAGCCGACCGTGCTGCGCCTGGTCAGCCTGCACAACCTCGCCTATGTGTTCGGGCTGATGACCGACACCCGGAGAGCCATCGCGGCCGGTACGTTGGCCACGCTGCGCACCCAGGTCACGGCCGCCTGGGACAGACCGCCACGCTGAGCAGGCATGCTGCAGCTGAGGGTCCCACGGCGACTAAGGTCGATCGCTCAAGCCGGCGGCGGGAACCGGCCCCAGTCGGAGGAACCATCCATGACCCATTCCCTCCTCGGCATCGTACTGGCCGCGAGCAAGACGACGACCAAGAGCAGCAGCCCGGTTGGCACCATCATCTACTTCGCCTTCCTCATCGCCATCGGCTATTTCGTCTGGCGCTCCTTCGGCCGGAACCGCCGCATGCAGGCCCAACGCCGGCAGCACCTGACCGCCGAGCTGCACCCCGGACAGGAGGTGCTGACCACGTCGGGCATCATCGGGACCGTCCTCGACAGCGTGGGGGACCGGGTCACCATCGAGACCGCCCCCGGCACCCGCATGACGCTGCTGCGCTCGGCCATCTCCCGTCCCATCGAGCCCGAGCCGCCCGCCGAGGAGTCCGACGAGGAGCCCGACGGCGAGGACGACACCGACCTGCACCACTTCGACGACCTCCACGACCTCCACGACCTCGAAGGGCTCGACGGCTACGACGGACCCCCCAGCTCCAACGGCACCGACGGCGACGTGGTGACCGGCGAGCCCGACCAGCCCTCCGCATCGGCCGACGAGGAGACCGGCGGGGCCGAAGGGGGCGGCCGGCGATGAGACGCCCGCTGGTGATCAGCCTGCTGGCGTCGGTGGTGGTGGCGCTGGGCGCCTTCGCCGCCGTGCTGGCATCGGGCTGGACACCCAAGCTCGGTCTCGACCTGGCCGGCGGCTCCGAGGTCATCCTCGCCCCCCAGACCCACCAGGCGCTGTCATCGGCCAACATGAGCACCACCGTGAACATCATCCGCAACCGGGTCGACGGCATGGGCGTCTCCGGCGCCTCGGTTGACTCCCAAGGCGGCAACGTGGTGGTGCAGCTCCCCAACGTCAAAGACCCCCAAGCCGTCATCAACAAGATCGGCCAGACCGCCCAGCTGTACTTCCGGCCGGTGCTGTGCGCGGCGGGCCCGTACACCAAACCGGCCAAGGGGGCCAAGGCGCCGGGTCCGCTGCCCACCAGCTGCTCGTCGCCGCAGTACTCGCTGCAGGCCCCCAACCTGACCGTCACCCCCAGCTCCAACGCCCCCAACGGCTACTCCAGCAACCTCAACACCATCCCCCCGGACCCGACGTTGAGCGCCTACCCGTCCTCGTCGCCGCTCACCGATCCGAGCGCCTACAAGAACCATGCCGTGCTGCTGCCGGTGTCGGGCACCCACGGGTCGACCCGCTATCTGCTCGGCCCGGCTCAGATGACCGGCACCGCCATCGCCTCGGCCAGCGCCCAATTCGTCAACGGGCAGTGGGTGGTCGACGCCAAGACGACCGGCCCCGGCGCCGCCCTGTGGGACAAGGTGGCCAAGCAGAACTTCCACGAGCTCATCGGCATGGACCTCGACGGCCGTGTGGTGTCGGCGCCGCTCACCCAGCCGAGCCAGGCGGCGTTCTCGTCGTTCGGCGGCAACATCGAGATCAGCGGGTCCTTCACCCAGAGCTCGGCCCAGACCCTCGCCCTCGACCTCAACTACGGCGCCCTTCCCGTCCCGCTCAAGCCGATCAACGAGGTGACGGTGCAGCCCACCTTGGGCAAGGCGTCGCTGAAGGCCGGCCTGGCCGCCGGCATCGGCGGGCTCATCCTGGTGATGCTCTACACCATCGTCTACTACCGGATCCTCGGCGTGGTGGTGGTGTCGGGCCTGGCCCTGACGGCCGCCTTGCTGTGGGCGATCATCTCGGCGCTGGGCCACTCCCAGGGGCTCACCCTCGACCTGGCCGGCGTCACCGGGCTGATCGTGTCGATCGGCATCACCGTCGACTCCTACATCGTGTACTTCGAGCGGCTCAAAGATGAAGCCCGCGCCGGCCGATCGGTGCGCACCAGCGTCACCCGCAGCTTCCACGGGGCGTTCCGCACCGTGCTGGCCGCCGACCTGGTGTCGCTGTTCGCCGCCGCCATCCTGTACTGGCTGACGGTCGGCTCGGTCAAGGGCTTCGCCCTGTTCCTCGGCCTGTCGACGATCCTCGACGTGGCCACCACCTTCTTCTTCACCCGACCGCTCGTCGCCTTGCTGGGCCGCAGCCGGACCGTCACCGAAGCACGGGTCATCGGCATCGCCCGCGGCCTGGCCGTGGAGAGCGGAGGTCAGCCATGACCGTCGTCGACGGCGCCACGGCACCGCCCGACACCGACCACGGCGAGCGGCGCCGCAACCCCCTCACCCGCCTGTACCGGGGCGAGACCCGCTTCGACTTCGTCGGCCGGCGCCGCTGGTGGTTCCTGCTGTCGGGGATCATCATCGTGGCCGGGCTGGTGTCGATGGGCACCCGGGGCCTCAACCTGGGGATCGACTTCCGCGGCGGCACCTCCTGGGAGGTGGGGGTCGGCGCCACCGTCACCCAGCACCAGGTGGCCCAGGCGGTGCAGCAGGCGGGGGTGAGCGGGGCCAACGTCCAGATCCTCGGCACCGGTCAGAACCGCACCGTGCAGGTCGAAGCCGACCTCAACCGGCTGACCCCGGCGGCCAAGGCGGCCGACATCGCCAAGGTCCGCGACGTGTTGGGCCACATCGGCCACGTCCCAGGCCCCCAGGTCACCCTCAGCGATGTGGGCCCGACCTGGGGCAGCCAGATCACCCACAAGGCCATCGAAGCCGTCCTGGTCTTCTTCGTGGTGGTGGTGATCTACATCACCTTCCGCTTCGAGTGGCGAATGGCCGTCGCCGCCCTGCTGGCCGTCATCCACGACCTGCTGGTCACCTTGGGCGTCTACTCGCTGTCGGGTCTGCAGGTCACCCCCGACACCGTCATCGCCGTGCTCACCATCCTCGGCTATTCGCTCTACGACACCGTCGTGGTCTTCGACCGGGTCGCCGACAACACCAAGGGGCTGGGTGCGTCGGGGCGCATGACCTACACCGACGTGGTCAACCTGTCGATGAACCAGACCCTGGCCCGGTCCATCAACACGTCGTTGGTGGCCATCCTCCCAGTGCTGTCGGTGCTGGTCATCGGGGCGGAGCTGCTCGGCGCCACCACCCTCGAGTACTTCGGCTTCGCCTTGGTCATCGGCCTCGCCTCCGGCGCCTACTCGTCGCTGTTCATCGCCTCGCCCATCCTGGCCCGGCTCAAGGAGCACGAGCCGCGGTACCGGACCATCCGGGCCAAGCTCGAGGCCCGCGCCGATCGCGCCGAGGTCCTCACCCCCCGGGCCGCCGCACTGCTCACCGCCGGTGCGGGCAGCTCCGCCGCCGCCAACCGGCGCTCGGTCCGCAATGGCAGCACCCGCCAGGCGCAGAGCCAGGTGCTGCGACCCGGCTCCCGCCCCGCGACGGTGACGGCTCCGGCGACGGTCCCGGCGGGCGCCGAACCCGAGGCCAGCAACGGCGCCGCCGGCACCCCGGCGCGGCCGCGGCCGCCTGTGGCCAAGG
>JAJZNB010000081.1 GCA_021848085.1 Actinomycetes bacterium | reverse complement strand
GGCTGCGCGACGATCCGGGCCGATCCGGGCCCAGACCGAAAGGGGCCGAGATGACGAACGATCCTGCCCGGGTGAACTCCACAGTCGCCCGTTTCACACCAGCCACCTAGGGCTCCGCGGGCGACGACGGCTGGTCTGGAGGGATGTGCGGTCGAGCCTCCTGCCGGTACATCCGCCCACCTCCACCCGGCCGCCGGCGCCGAACCTCAACTGCACCGGCGGCGAGACCCTGTCGAACCCAGACCCTGTCGAACCGGGTGATCGTCGACGTCGGCTCGACCGGTCAGGTGACGCTGTGCAAACGCAGCGGCTCGGCCGACGCGGTGGACGTCGACGGCTGGTTCACCAGCGCCCTCGCCGCCAGACGCGCCAGCACCTCCACCAGCACCTCCGCCAGCACCGCCACGCTGCTGTCGCAGGGGACAGCGCCGAGGACCCCACCGAGGACACTGGGGGGACACTGGGGAGGACATTGTGCCCTAGTTGTTATCGTCGGCCCGTTGTAGATCTGTTGCCGTGGGCAACCGAGCCGACGGGCGGCGGTCGTGATGAGCGCCGGAGATGCCGCCGCGATGTTCGATCGCCGGACCGGGCGCCAGGCCGGCTCACCCGAGCGGCTCTTGGACCGTCACGACCAGCTCGAGGAGCTGCGCGCCCTGTGGGCCGGGGCCTTGCCGGCACATCCGGCATGGGTGGTGATCGTCGGCGGTTGGGGGACCGGGAAGACCGCCCTGCTCAACGCGGCGGGCCGCCTCGCCCGCGACAGCGGGCGGACATGGGTCAGCGTGCGGGCCCGACGCGCCGAGCGCCACCCTCGGTTCGCCGCCGCCCGGGAGCTGGTCGAGGGGCTGTCACGTGCGCTCGCCGAGGCGGCCGACGACGCGTCGGTCCACGCCCGCGGGGTTCTGCTGACGATGAGCCGCCCCCAGGTCGCACCCGAGGACGTGGCCGAGAGCGTCGTCGAGTGGTTGGGGGAGCACGGTGGCGCGCCGGTCGTCTTCGCCGTGGACGACGTGGACCTCGCCGACGATGGGTCGGTCACCGTCCTGCAGTCGGTCGTGCGCCGCCTGGGACCGCCGCGGGCCACGCTGCTGATGACGTCGAGCCCCCGCCGTTCTGGAACGGCGCTCCACGGCATCGACTGGCTGCTGGCCGACGCCGGATGCCGGGTGCTCCACGTCGGGCTGCTCCCGCGTCCGGTGGTCGACGCCGAGATCCGGGCCTTCGCCGACGGCGACGTGGACGACCGCTTCCTCGACGCCGTGTGGCAGGCCACCGCTGGCCGGCCGCTGTTTCTGTTCAAGCTGTTGACGGTCATCGCCGTCCAGCGCCGGCCGTTCGATGCCGCCACCGGGGCCAGGCTCGGCGACGAGGTGGTACCCGCGGTGACCAGCCAGGTCGTTGCCAGGCTGGCAGGCTTGCCCGCGGGCACCGCGGACCTGCTCCAGGCCGTCGCCGTTCTCGGCGACGAGGCCGACCTGTCCCTCGCCCGGGAGCTGGCCGGTCTCGACCACCACACGGCCGGGCTCGCCGCCGAGGCCGCCACCAGCGCCGAGCTCCTCGAGGCCGGTCACCCGCTGCGGTTCGTATCGCCCTTGGTCCGCTCGGCGCTCCACCATGAGGTGCCCTCTGCCCGCCGATCGCAGCTGCATGCCGACGCGGCCCGGATGCTGAGGGCACGCGGCGTCGGCAGCCGCCCCATGTGCAGCCATCTGCTGCTCACGGACGCAGGGGATGATCCGACGGTGGCCGCCGCGCTCCACGAGTGCGGCCGCGCCGCCGCCCGCGACGGTGACGGTGCGTGGGCCTGCCGGTGCTTGGAACGGGCCTTGGCCGAGCCGCCGGACCACGACCAGCTCGCCGAGATCCTCCTCGACCTGGTGGCCGTGGAGCTGCAGCTCGGCTCGCCACGGGCCGTGGCACACCTGCTCAGGGCCGTTCACCTCGACGTCGCCGAGCCCGACCGCCTCGCCCGGCTGGCAGCCGGCGCGCTCCGGCGGGCCTGGGGACCTGTGGGGCCCGGCAGGGAGGTTCTCGACCGCCTGCGCGCTCTGCTCGCCCAGGTCGATCCCAACGCCACAGACATCCGGCTCGACCTGCTGCTCGGGCTCTCCCACGCTGAAGGTGCCTGTGCACCAGGTGACCTCGCGGCCATGCAGGCTCTGGCCACCGCTCTGGGAACCCGCCGCTCGGTCGCCGCCCGGGACGCCCGCGCCTTCCTCGCCCAGCACCGCGTCGGGTCGACACCGGGGCTGGCGGACGAGCTCGAGGTCGTCTTCGACCCAGCAGCCATCGTCGGAGACGACGCGGTGTCGTCGGCGGTGCAGCTCGGCACGGCGATGGCGTTGCTGTGCCGTGGGCGCTTCGGCGTCGACGACGTCCTCCAGTCGGTGGTGTCCGAGGCGGCACGCGGCGGACGGCGCCCACTCCAGCGCGCTGCGCTGGCCCTGCTGGCGCTGTCGGCCCTGTGGCAAGGCGCGCTCGACACGGCCCACCGATGCGCCGAGGAGGTCCTGTCGGCCCCCGACGGCGTCGAGGGGTGGGCCGGCCGCCTGGCCCAGGCCTGCTTGCCGGCCGTCTTGCTCGAGAAGGGAGCGGTGGCTGCCGCCATGACACTGGCTCCCGCCGACAGGCGCGATCCGCCGGTCGTAGCGGACGTGGAGCTCGGTGCCGGGGCGAGCTCGCCGAAGCCGAGCCTGGCCGACACGGTGGCGGAGATGCTCGTCGGAGAGACACGAGCTCGGCTGCAGCTGGCAGCCGGGCATCCGTCGGAGGCGCAGGCCATCCTGAGCGATGTCGCTGCCCGCGCCGAGGCGCTGGGGGTGGACGATCCTGCCATCACGTCGTGGCGGGTGCTGGCTGCTGCCGCGGCGGACCGTCCCGAGCGAGCCGAGGCGGCGGTCGACGCCCATCTGATGCTGGCCCGGCGCTTCGGCCAGGCGCGCATCTTGGGCGCCGCGCTGCGGGCTGCGGCCGCCCTGGCCAGGGGCGAAGAGCGCCTGCAGCTCCTGCGCGAGTCGGCCGCCGTCCTCGATCGGTCCCCGGCCAAGCTCGAGATGGCCAAGACCCAGCTCTCCTTGGGACGCGCCCTGCTCGCCGGCCGCCAGCAGGGCGAGGCCCGCGCCGCGCTGAGACAGGCCGCCCACCTGGCGTCGCTGTGCGGTGCCGACGGCCTGGTCGAGTCGGCCGCTCAGGAGCTGCGGGCCAGCGGAAGCCGGCCGCGCCGGATGGCCATGACCGGCTGGGAGGCCCTGACCCCCGCCGAGGCACGCACCGCCGCCATGGCGGCCTCCGGGACGACCAATGGCGCCATCGCCCGATCCCTGTACGTGAGCGAGAAGACGGTGGAAGGCCATCTGGCCCGCGTCTACCGGAAGCTGGGCATCTGCTCACGCCTGGAGTTGCCGGCAGCAGCCACGCTGCAGCCGGATGGGAGCCGGCCCCGCCGCACGGCGGGCCCCGGCGCTGACGGGAGATCAGCGGCGGCGACTGCTTCCGACCAGGTCGGACCACAGCTCCTCGAGCGCTACGGCCAATGAGGTCGTCGGCACCCAATCCAACGTCTTCTGCAGCAGGCTGACATCGGCCCGTTGACTGGCGACGCACGGCACCGGCCCCCGGCGCTCCACCACGTCACCGGCGAAGCCGGCCGCCGCCGCCAGCAGCGCCACCAGCGCCGCCGCCGAGGTCGCGACCCCGCGCCCCACGTTCAGCACCGGGGGCAGCTCCGCGGCTTGCAGCGCCCGAACGACAGCCACACCCACGTCGGAGGCCGCCACGACGTCCAGGCGTGTGCCGAGCGGGCCGACGGTGATGCTCGTCAGCCCACGAGCACCGGCGTCCCGCAGCGCCCGGGCGGTATGACCGGCGAACGAGCCGGCCGGAGCCCCGGCGCCTACCGGCTCGAACACCCGCAACACGGTGCCGCGCGCCAGGCCGTGTCCGATGGCGGCCACCACCAGGTCGGTGGCCCAGAGCTTGCTCCGGGCGTACCCGCCACAGGGGTGGGGCACGGCTGACTCCCCCACCGGCGCGTCGGTCGGTTGGGGCCCGTACTCCGCGCTGGAGCCGATCTGGATGAGCCGGGTGCCGGGATGGTCGGCGAGCACCGTCAGCAGGCTGCGCACGGTCTCGACGTTGGCGGTTCGCATCGCCACCGCCGAACCGGACCTGGCGTCCGTGCAGTTCACGACGGCGCCCGGGCTGAGGGCACGCACCAGCGTCTCGACCTCGTCGGCCGGCGAGCCGACGAGGTCCGAGGCGACCCAGCGCCCGCCGGCGCCACGGGCCGCGGCCGGCCGCGGGGGCCGGCGGCACGCACCTACCCACGTCCCGTCCAGCGCGCTGCGGGCCAGCGCGCCACGCACGTGGCGGCCGATGAACCCGCACGCACCGAGGACGAGCACCGGCCTCACCGTCGCCTCGAAGCCCGCCACGCCGAAGTTCCGCATCTCGGCGACCTCGTCGGCACCCGACCTCCTCGTTCATCCACGGTTCAATAGCTGAACGGCGATCCGACCACGTGCCAGGTGGCCACGCCCAACACCACCAGGGCCACGCCCGCTCCGGCCACGCAGTCCACCACCCCCTGGGAGGAGGCCATGGTCCCGAACCCGGCCAGCTGCACCACGGCGACCAGCGCGAGCGTGGCGAGGGCGGCAATCAACCCGACCAGCGTCAGCTCCACCCTGTCGGCGGCCACGAGCACCAGTCCGAGGTACAGTGCCGCACCGAGGACTGCCTCCGCCACCAGCACGAGCGTGGTGCCGGTGGCCGTTCCGCGGCCCAGAACGTCGGCTGCTCCGCTCAAGGCCAGCAACGTGGCGACGAAGATCCCCGTGTGCCACAAGAACAACCGGCGGGCCCGCCGGGTGAAGGTGTGCCGGTCGCCCACGGCCTGACGGGCGGCGACGGCGCGGTGACGGAACGCCGCGAGCTGCCAGTCCATCACCCCGAGGCTGAGCAGCAGCGGCAGCACAGCGATGGCCTGGGTCCGGGTGGTCGCCGGCCACAGGTGGCCGGCGACCACCAAGGCGGAGGCGAGGACGCCACACGAGGCTCCATACAGCAGATAGGCCATGGCCCGACTGAGCTCGTGCCGTCGCAGGTTGGGCCACCGCACGCCTGTCGACACGGCGCGACCCATGGGGAGAACCGCCACCAGGGCGACCGAGGCCGCTGCCGTCCATCCAACCACCGGACCGGAGACCGCGACGGGCCACGCCAGGGTGTGGACGCCAACCACGGCAAGCCCGGGGGCCAAGGCCACCGCCAGCAGCACGTCGGCGTCGACGAAGAGCAGCAGCGCACTGGCCACCAGGTAGGCGGCCACGACGCCGCTCGCCGCCACGTCGGTGCCGTGCCCGGCACCGGCCAGCAGGAACAGCAGCGCCACACCACCGGCGACCGCGGCGGCCGCGCCGACCGCGGCCACCAGCGTGGCCAGCAGTGCGTCACCGTCGTGCTGCCGCCGCCCCTTGAGGATCCAGCCCAACCCGACCACGGCCTGGCTCATCGCCCAGCCGACGGTGAGCCCCACCGGGAGGCTCCACCACGCCATGCCGGGGGCAAGGGAGTCCTGGGCGGCGACGAACAGCACCGTGGGCGCAGCGAACAGGAGGCCGTGTCCGAGGTTCCGCAGCCCAGCCGGGGGCGGCGCGTCGGGTGGTTCAGGTGGCGTGGTTCGAAACGGCACCTTGGCGAAGAGCAGCGACGAGAGGCTGAAGACGTCGGGGCGTCCGTAGAGCCGGGCTGCCACCTCGCTGCTCACCCCGCTCGTCTCGAGCTGAGCGGCCACCTCCATGGAGTCGACGGCGGCTGAGAAGGGCACGTGGCCGTCCCGGCCGTCGAGCAGCTCGGGCGGAACCCGCCAGCGCCGGCCCGGCTGCACCCGCCTCACCGGTCGGCCTCGGGACGACGGCGGTGAGCGCCCCGGCCGGGCCGTCGCACCGGTGCCGGCCGGCCCGGCGGCGCCGCTCCCTCTGGGTGTGGCCGGACGAGCTGGCAGGCCACGGGCGGCCCGATCGACGGATGCGCCGCGGTGACCGGCGCCGGCTCCGGCGACGGCGCCGACCATGACGAGCGGGCCACGACCGACAGCGCGGCTCGTCGCGGGTGGGGCGACCCGGCGATGGCCACAGGCACAGCGGTGCCACCAGCACCGACCCCCCCGCCGCCACCACCCCTCCCGGCCTGGTCGTCGAGGCGCGTCCGGTCGCCGTCGGTCGGGCGGGTGCCCGCCAACCCGTGCACCACGTCGTGGTACAGGTCGTCGTAGCGCCCGAGGCACTGGTCGAGCCGGAACTGGGCCAGGACCCGGCGCCGTGCGGCCTCACCGAGACGGCGTCGCAGGGACGTGTCGGTCAGCAGCGCGGCACAGGCGCTGGCGACGGCGTGCGGGTCACGCGGCGGCACCACGATGCCGGCGTCGCCCGCCGCCTCGGCACAGCCGCCGACGGCGGTCGACACCGTCGGCCGTCCGACGGCCATGGCCTCGATCAGGACGAAGGGAAACCCTTCCGAGATGCTGGTCATCACGAAGACCTGGCCGGCACCGTACGCCGAGGCGACCGGGGAGACCAAGCCCTCGAAGACGGCGGAGCCGCCCAGCCCGAGCTCTCGGTGCAGCTGCTCGCACCGGTGGCGGTAGGGCGCGTTCTCCGGCGGCGTGGGGCCGAACATGCGCAGGCGTGCACCGGGGACGACCTGGCGGACCTCGGCGAAGGCCCGCAGCAGCGTCTCGATGTCCTTGAGGGGATCGATCCTGCCGACCCAGGTGAGGACCGGCTCGTCGGGTTCGCCGGCAGCGGGGAAGGACGAGATGTCGACGCCGTTGTAGATCGGGCGGATCCTCGACGGGTGGGCGCCGGTGGCCAGCTCCCACCGACTGTTGTACACACTGACTGGTGCGATGACAGAAGCCTGTTGGTAGCCCACCGCACCCAGCTGCCGGAAGAAGGCCAGGAGCATCCTGCGGACATGATGGGGATAGCGGTCGGCCCGCAGGTCCAAGTAGCGCTCGCGCAGGTAGATCCCGTGCTCGGTGAGGACCAGCGGCGTGCCGAAGCTCCACTGGGCGCCGAGGGCGACGAGGACGCCGAGCCCGTTCGCCGTGGCGTGGATCAGGTCGGCTCGCGGCAGGCGGGCGCCAAGCGGGCGCAGGAAGTGCTCTAGCAGCGTCAGGGCCATCATGGCGTCGCCCAGGGTTCCCTGCGCCGGGGGCGTGCCGGCCGCCCGTCCCGCCGGCAGGGCGGCATGCATGCTGCTGAGCACCAGGTCCACGGCGGCGACGCTGCGCAGGCTCGGCGTGAGCTCCCCGTGCTGCGCCGGCTCCAACAGCATCCGCAGGGCGTTCACGAAGCCCGGGTTGCCGGGCGGGCCATCCATGGCGGCCAGCAGCTCGCCGAAGGCGCCGATGGTGGTCGCCGACATGCCGGCGCGAACGGGAGTGCGGCGGGGAGCCGGCGCCCACAGGGGCACCCGCTGCAGCCGGCGGACGTTGGCCGGCAGCTGCCAGCGCAGGCGCTCGTCGCCGCTTCCGATGGCGACCACGTCGAAGATGTGGGCCGGCAGGCCGCGCACGATCTGGTCACACCACACCGAGACGCCCCCCGGATGGAAGGGGTAGGTGGCCTCGGTGACGAGAGAGATCTCCACTGTTCACGCTCCGAGCCGTGGCCGCCGCGCCTGCGGCGCCGCCATGTCGGCCCGGATCCAGGGTATGGACGGCCCCTGCCTCGAGGAACCCTGCACTTAGCCGTCGGCCCCCGGCGCGAACCCTTCCCTGTCGGCCCGTCTCCCCGCCATCGTCCCTCAGGATCGGCGACCAGCCCCGCACCGCCGCGGGCGCGAGGTGGCGCGCCACAGACACGCCACTCAGGACCAGCACGCCCAGTCGACGGTCTGGGCCAACGACAGCGGCTTGCGCATGGTGGCCATGGGGAACGAACGCGCCTGAGGGCACACCTGGGCCGCCGCGCCCTGGTACTCGGCGTTGAGGATCGGCTTGTGGGCGATGGCGAACGGATCGAGGGCGGCGCACTCGTGGTACTGCCAGCACTGCTCATTGACGGTGCCGTCGGCCAGCGGCTCCATGTCTCGGATGAAGCCGTCGCCGTGGATGCCGTTCTTCAAGAACCAGGCCATGCCGAGCGCGTGGATGGCGTTCGCCACCTCGGTGTCGAAGGTCACCTCGTCGGCAAGGGTGAGCGGAAAGCCCGTGGCCGAGGCGTAGGAGTCGTCGATGTCGGTCTCGACCCCGTCGAACCCCTCGCTCTCGCACTGCCGCAGGCGCGCTTCGAGGATGTCCTGCAGGGTCAGGCCGGTCGGTCCTCTGACGGTGTTCCACTGTCGGATGTCGACGTACCGCTCACCGGGCCATCCGCTGATCCCCTTGCCCAGGATCGACGGCGCGTAGGCGCCGGCGTCGGGCCGGTCCTGCTCCCACCCGCCGGTCTCGAGGTAGCAGACGGCCTTCTTGCCCTGGGCGTGCAGCGTCCGCACCACCGCCGCCACCTGGGCCGGCGTACCCGTCTCGGAGCCGTCATAGTCGATGTCGTACACCTCGACGGCCAGGCTGGTGTCGATCGGCCAGTTGAGCTGCCACTGCCATGAGGCGATGGGCCCCGGATGCCACCAGGCCCCGGCGACGGTTGCCTGGCCAGGCGGTGCCGTGGGGATCGGGGGCAGGGTC
The DNA here is from genome assembly GCA_021848085.1 of Actinomycetes bacterium. Lineage (GTDB taxonomy): Bacteria > Actinomycetota > Acidimicrobiia > Acidimicrobiales > UBA8190 > JAJZNB01. The sequence goes on along the minus strand of JAJZNB010000081.1, from coordinate 5,142 downwards.
GACGGCAGGACCCCGCTCGACGTCGCGGCTCGAGACGAGCTCCCAGCCGAGGTCGGAGGCAGGGTCGGCGCCGACCGGGTGGTTCGCCGTGGTGTCGGCCTCGGAGTGCGCGCTGGGGCGCCACCAGACCCGGCACCAGGCGAGATCGCCGGTGTCGCCGCCGATGGGGAGGCCGGCACGAGGTTCGGCGTCGGCTCGGGAGCTGGGGACGCCATCGACCTCGGGGTCGGTGCCGGCGGGGTCGACGCCGAGGTCGTGACCACCGCCCCCACCCCGATGGCCACCAGGGCAGCCATCACCATCAGCGTGATGGTCGGCCCACGACCCGCTGCCCCAGGCGTCCATGGCATCGTCGCGTCCCCTCGCTCTGCGTCGGGCCCTGCCAGCAGGGAGCCGGTGTCGAAGGCCAGCAGATCCTCGCCGCAGGCAGTCAGCGCCCCACCGGTCGTCGGCGCAGACGAGCCGGTCGCCTTCTCGGATGAAGGGTACCGGGCGGCGAAAGCCAGCTCCGGCCGACGAACCAGAACGTTCGCGCCGCGCTCGGGAACGGTTGGCGCGGCGCACCGACACGGCGGTCGGGACCTTGGGCTCTGGTGTGGCGTGAGGCGAGGGTGATTGCAAGGGGAGGGCGGTGCGGATCTTGCCGGACGACGCGCAAAGACAGGGGTGGTGGGTGCCCGGTGCCGCCCCTACCCTCGGTTCTCGGAGCCATGCGGCATCCGTCGAGACGGCCTTCCCGACGTGAGGGGAGCCGATCGATGCAGGGCGAGGCAGGTGAGCGGCCATGGCGAAGCTTCGAGGGCTGCGGTGGTGGAGGCGATCCTCCAAGGTGGCGGCAGCCCTGGCGGTGCTGTTCGTGGCGGCACCTTTGACCTTCGCCTCAGAACCGGCGCCGGCCGGTGCCGCCGCCGCGTCCAGCCTGCAGCTGCGGGTGCTGCTGGTCGGCAACGGGTCGAGCGCCCGACGACCAGCGCCTGGACGTCGACGCTCGCCAGCGAGGGGGTGGCTTACACCAAGGTGGACGGCACCGGCACCTACGGCACCCAGACGCTGAGCCTGCCCGCGTTCACCGACGGATCCGTCGGGCGCTTCGACGCCGTCGTGTTGGCCACCGCCCCCGCCGCCTTCGCCGCGGGGCAGCTCGACGCGCTGTTCGCCTATGAGACCCAGTTCGGCGTCCGCCAGATCGACGGGAACGCCTATCCCACGCCGACGTTGGGCCTGACGGCGGTGAGCGCAGGAGATCTCGGCGGGATCACGGCCCAGCTGACGGCGGCGGGGAAGGCAGCGCTGCCGGCGCTGACAGGTGCGGTGCCGTTCTCGGCCGGCACCTACGGCTATGGCGCCACGGTGGTGGCGGGGTCGCCGGTGACGCCATGGCTGACCGACGCGTCCGGCCATGTGCTGGCCGCCGTCTACCAGCACCCAGCCGCCGACCCGCAGGCGGGCGTGTCGGAGCTGACGTTGGGCTTCAACTACAACGCCAACATGGTGCAGTGGCAGCTGCTGGCCCCCGGCCTGATCAGCTGGGTGACCGGCGGGACGCATCTGGGCCTGTACCGCAACTACTTCGGTGAGGGCATCGACGACGTGTTCATCGCCGACAACGCATGGGACTCCGCCCTGCAGTGCACCCCGGGGGCAACCGAACCGGTCGACTTCACCTGCCCGCCGAGTGCCCAGGGCAACACCTCGCTCGTCCCCGACGTGCAGATGTCGGCGAACGATGTCGACTACGTCGCCAACTGGCAGAAGCAGGCCGGCGTCACCCTGGATCTCACCTTCAACGGGGCCGGCGCCTGCACCGCGCCAGCAGCGAGCGAGCGATCGACGGCGAACTGCACCGGGTCGGCCACCATCAACGGGGTGACCTACACCGATCCCGGCCAGCAGCTCGACCCCTCCACCTTCGACGACGCGGCGATGGTCGACCGGCTGCTGGCCCTCCAGAGCAACTTCAGCTGGACCAATCACACCTGGTCGCACATGTACCTCAGCTGCGCGGCCTTCGTGGCTCAGCCGGTGACCTCGGTGTCCGCCCACAGCACCGGCGGCACGCTGGCCGCGGGCAGCTACACCTATGAGATCACGGCGGCGACCGCCTACGGCGAGTCCGAGCCTTCGGCGCCGCAGCTCGCCGACGTCACGACCAGCAGCGGCTCGGTGACCTTGACCTGGCCCGACGCACCCAACGGCGGTGCTCCCACCTTGTCGCAGATGGAGGCGACCTACACCGGCGGCAGCGGCTTCTGGGGCTACGACATCTACCGCAAGGCCCCCGGGTCGTCGACGTTCGGCCTGGTCGACCAGGTTTCCGAGGTCGCCGGCCAGCCGACCTACACGTGGACCGACGCCGGCACCGCGACGCCGGGGGCGGGGCCCACCACCGACGCCACCTACCCGACCGCCTCGAACCCGGCCATCGACTGCCAGAGCTGGGTGCCGGCCACCGACCCGGGCACCGGTCCCACCGGCGACGCCTCCATCGCCCAGGAGATCGGCCTGAACCACGCCTTCGCCAAGGCCAACGGCCTCACCAACTACAGCCCCAGCGCGATCGTCACCGGCGAGTACTCCGGGATCGAGAACCCCAACATGGCCACCGCCTTGGACGGGACCGGGATCACCACCATCGCCACCAACACCTCGGAGCAGCCCGACCAGTACACCATCGGCAACGCCAGCACCTCGCCTCGCTACCCCAGCAACATCTACTACAACGCGGCGAACTGGATCGACGAGGTCAACGAGTACAACACCTTGTACATGGCCCGAGGCACCACCTGGACGTCCACCGACCCCGCAGGCGACCCCATCACCGAGACCGGCCACTGTGTCGACACCTCGACCACGACCTGCATCACCACCCCCGCCACCGAGCAGGACGTCCTCACCAGCGAGTCCGCCATCATGCTGTCCCACGTGCTGGGCAACAACCCCCGGATCGGCTTCGCCCACCAGTCCAACCTGATCGGCCCGGCCACCACGACCATCGGCGGCAAGACGGTGGACTTCGGCTACACCATCCTCACGCTCATCAGCGACATGGAGCACCAGTACCGGAGCTGGACCAACGCCCCGCTGACCCTCATGACCCTCAGCAGTGCTGCCCAGGTGCTGCAGAAGCAGGCGGCGTGGTCCAAGGTGCTGACCTCGGCCCCTGATGAGATCACCGCCACCCGATCCGGGTCCACCCTCGTCCTCTCCAACACGGGCACCTCGAGCGTCACCGTCCCCGTCACCGTCCCCGACGGCTATGCCACCGCCGGCAGCGCACACTTTGGTGCTGCCTACGGCGGCAGCCGCTCCGCTTGGATCACCCTCGGAGCCGGGGCCAGCGAGACCATCGAGCCAGCGTCGAACCCGCCATCTCCCCCGGGGTCTCCCCCCACGATCACCAGTTCGCCGAGCACCGTCTTCACCGCCGGGGAACCGGGCACCTTCACCGTCAGGGCCATCGGCACCCCGACGCCCTCCCTGAGCGAATCCGGCGCCCTGCCGGCTGGGCTGAGCTTCACCGACCACGGTGACGGAACCGCCGCGCTCGCCGGCACGCCCGCGGCCGGAACCGGCGGCCCCTACCCCCTCACCCTGACCGCCGCCAACAGTGCAGGGAGCACCACCCAGCGCTTCGCCCTCACCGTGACGCCGCCAGGCGGCTCCAAGCTTGGCTCGGCGCCGACCATCACCAGCCCCACCCTCGCCACGTTCGTCGCCGGCGAACAGGGGGTCTTCCAGGTGGCGACCACCGGCACCCCGCCGCTCTCGCTGAGCGAGTCCGGCGCCCTGCCGGCTGGTCTCAGCTTCACCGACCACGGAGGCGGCACGGCACTGCTGGCCGGCCGCACCAGCGTCGCGGCGAAGACCAGTACTGTCACCATCACCGCCACCAACAGCCAGGGGATGGCAACGCAGCAGCTGACCATCTCGGTGGTCCCAACCAAAGCCGGGCGGTCCGCCCCGCCACCGGGCTACTGGCTGGCGGCCCAAGACGGCGGGGTGTTCAGCTTCGGCGACGCCACCTTCTTCGGCTCGAAGGGCGGCAAGCCGCTCAACCAGCCCGTCACCGGCATGACCACGTCGCCGGCCACCCAACCGGCCGACCTGAGCCGCTGAGGAGGGACCGTGTGCGGCATCGTCGCCGTCCTGGGCCAGCGGTCGGGACCGCCGTCGGTCACCCCGGCCGACGCGCTGGCCGCCGTGGCCGCGGCCCAAGACCGCCTGGCAGCGATCGGTGGCGGGACGTTTCGGCCGGTGGCTCCATGGCCGGCCGGCGAAGACGTCGACCACCTGCGAACAGCCACCGCCATCTTGTCCGCCCTCGACCGGGGCCTGCGCGGACCATCGGGCCTGCGCTGCCTGCTCGGCGATCCCTCCACGGTCGACGACCTGGCGGCGCTCACGGCGCGCCTCGGCCAGCGCATCGCCGCCATCGAGCGCTTCCTCGACGACGACGTCTCAGGGTTGAGCGCCGCTCACCAGGAAGAGCGGAACGACGCCCTGGTCCGCCTGAAGGACTTGTGGTGGGCGGTCGAACGCGACCGCCTCGGCATGGCCAGGGCCGTCCGAGGCCTCGTCGGAGATGAGGGACTGCCGGCCAACCTTGACGCCTGGTGGGCCATCGCGGTGGCCCTCGACGCCCTCGAACGCCTGGAGGTGCGCGGGCGGGACTCGGCGGGGCTGCACGTGCTGGTGACAGGCCATGATCTTGACCTGTCCAGCCCCGACATGCGCCAGCTCATCGGACGCCGCGCCGACGACGTCTCCTTCACCTCCGGAGCGGTGCGTGTCGCCTCTGGGTGCCTGAGCATCGTCTACAAGACGGCAGCGGAGATCGGCGAGCTGGGCGACAACGTCCGCGCCCTTCGCAGCCAGGTGGGCGGCGACACCCTGCTCGCCCGAGCGCTGTCGGCCCCTGAGGTACGTGTCACCGTTCTCGGCCATACCCGCTGGGCGAGCGTCGGCCCGATCGTGGAGGCCAACGCTCACCCGTTGGATGCCGGCGAGCTGGGGGGACCTCCGGGGCCCCACGTCGTCGCCACCCTCAACGGTGACGTCGAGAACCACAGCGAGCTGGTCTTCGCCGAATCCCTGGCGCTGCCCCCGGCGATCACCACCGATGCCAAGGTCATCCCCGTCCTG
>JAJZNB010000121.1 GCA_021848085.1 Actinomycetes bacterium | reverse complement strand
GGGCCGGGCCGCCGCCCTCCGCGGCCGACGGATCGCCTCCCGGGTTCGGCGGCTTGCGCCCTCGGGCCGGGCCGCCGCCCTCCGCGGCCGACGGATCGCCTCCCGGGTTCGGCGGCTGGCCCCCTCGCGCCGGGCCGCCGCCCGCTCCAGCCGGCAGCTGGTGGCCACCGGTGGTCGGATCGTGACGGGATGGGGTCGGATCGAGGTCCGGTCCGCTGGCGGGCACCGCCTCGGGGCCCGAGGGCCGGCCGGCCATCGCCTCGGACGCCGGCTCGGGCTCGTCCACCTCGGCTCGACCGCCGGGATGGAACACGGTGTAGAGGAACAACCCGAGGACCGCCACCCCGAACGGCACCTCGGCGTTGGCCCGCAGGCCGAACAGCGGGATGAGGACGATGCCCGACAGCAGCGCCGTCCAGGTCCACAAGATGAGCACGGTGCGGCGATGCCCGTGCCCGAGGCGCAGCAGCCGATGGTGGACGTGATCCTTGTCGGGGGTGTGGAACCCCTGGCGGCGGGCGGTGCGGCGGATGAAGGCGAAGGCCATGTCGGCGATGGGAACGCCCAAGATGAACAGCGGCAGGAAGAGCGGGGCGAAGAAGAAGTAGGACTGGCCGCTCACCTCGGTGGTCCGGCCGCTGATGACCATGGTGGCGGCCGCCATCAGCAGCCCCAGGAACAGCGCGCCGGCGTCTCCCATGAAGATCCGGGCCGGGTGAACGTTGTGGGGCAGGAAGCCGACGCAGACCCCGAAGGCGATGACCGAGATGAGCGGGCCGATGTTGTCGCTGGGCAGATAGCCCTGGTGCACCAGCTGCACCCCGTAGACGGCGAGAGCACCCGAGGCGATGGCGACGATGCCGGCGGCGAGCCCGTCGAGGCCGTCGATCAGGTTGATGGCGTTGGTGATGACGATGACCCAGGCCGCGGTCAACAGGGGCAGCACGTCGGGCGACAGCACGAACACCCCGGCGAAGGGCACCTTGAACTGGAACATGGTGACGCCGAGGAACACCAGCACGGTGGAGGACAGCACCTGGCCGGCCAGCTTGGCCGGGGCCGACATGTCGCGGGCGTCGTCGATGAGCCCCACGGCGAAGATCACGGCGGCGCCGAGGACCAGGCCGAGCGGCTCCGAGGACCCCTGGAACAGGGCCCGCAGCCCGAAGCCCGACGGCAGCTGCGAGGCGACCAGCATCGCCACCAGGAAGGCGGCGAACATGGCGGCACCACCGCCGTAGGGGGTGACCTTCTGGTGGACCCGGCGCTCGTCGGGCTCGGCCACGAACCCGACCCGGTCGGCGAGACGCCGGACCGGGAACAGCAGCAGGTAGGTGACCAGCGCCGCCACCGCCGCGATCAGGGCGTAGGCCCCCACCGGGGGCACGGCTCAGACCTCGCTGCCGCGCTCGGCGTGGGAGGGGCCGGTCGCGCCGGCCGCCGCCGCGGCGGGTGCGCCGGACAGGGTGGGATAAGGCGGGAACTGGCCGCACAGGGCCAGCACCTCGGCCCGGACCCGGTCGAGCACGCCCGGTTCGTCGCGGCCCCGCAGGGCCTGGCCGATGAGGGCGGCGATGCGGGCCATCTCCCCCTCGCCCATCCCGGCCGTGGTCTGGGCGGCGGTGCCGAGCCGCAGGCCCGAGGTGACGAACGCCGAGCGCGGATCGTCGGGGATGGTGTTGCGGTTGCAGGTGATGCCGGCCCGGTCGAGCACCTCCTGCGCCTGCTTGCCGGTGAGGTCGGCGTCGAAGGGGCGCAGGTCGACGAGCACCAGATGGTTGTCGGTGCCGTTGGCCACCAGCCGGAAGCCCTCCTCGGCCAGGCCGGCGGCGAGGGTCCGGGCGTTGGCGACCACCTGGGCGGCGTAGCGGCGGAACTCGGGGCGGGCCGCCTCGGCGAAGGCGACCGCCTTGGCCGCGATGACGTGCTCCAGCGGACCGCCCTGCAGGCCGGGGAACACCGCCGAGTCGATGGCCTTGGCCAGGTCCGCCCGACAGAGGATGGCGCCGCCGCGGGGGCCGCGCAGGGTCTTGTGGGTGGTGAAGGTGACCACGTCGGCGATGCCCACCGGGCTGGGATGGGCGCCGCCGGCCACCAGTCCCGCCGGGTGGGCCAGGTCGAACAGGAACAGGGCCCCCACCGAGTCGGCGATCTCGCGGAACGGCTCGGAGGGGATCTGACGCGAGTAGGCGGTGGCGCCGGCCACGATCAGCTTGGGCCGCTCCCGCTTGGCCAGGTCGGCCACCTGGTCGAAATCGATGACCTCACCGGGATGGTCGGGGTCGTCGGAGGCGCCGGTGACCCCGTAGGAGACGAAGCGCCACACCTTGCTGGTGATGCTGGCCGGCGAACCGTGGGTGAGGTGGCCGCCCTGGTCGAGGCGCATGGCCAGGATGGTGTCGCCCGGTTGCAGCAGAGCCTGGTAGACGGCCAGGTTGGCCACCGCCCCGGCGTGGGGCTGCACGTTGGCGTGCTCGGCGCCGAACAGCTCCCTGGCCCGGTGCCGGGCCAGGTCCTCCACCTCGTCGATGACCTGGTTGCCGCCGTAGTAGCGGCGCCCGGGATAGCCCTCGGCGTACTTGTTGGTCAAGACCGATCCGGTGGCGGCCAGCACCGCCGGGGAGGCGAAGTTCTCCGAGGCGATGAGCTGCAAGGTGGTGCACTGACGCTGCATCTCGCTCGTCACCAGGGCGGCCACCTCGGGGTCGGCGGCCAGCCATTGGGGGAAGGGGGTGCCGGCGCTGGCGGTGGGAACGGTGGGCTCGTCGGTCATCGGCGCTCTTTCGTGGGATGGGAGGAGGCGGCAGCCGCGGAGAGCCCCGCGGTGGCCTGCTCCAAGGCGGTGATCTCGTCGATGCGCCGCTGATGCCGGCCACCGTCGAAGGTGGCAGCCAGGAAGGCGTCGACGGCGTCGAGGGCGACCTGGCTGCCGAGCAGCCGGCCCCCGAGGCAGACCACGTTGGCATGGTTGTGCTGGCGGGCCAGGCGGGCCGTGGTGACGTCGTGCACGACGGCCGCCCGGACGCCGGGGATCTTGTTGGCGGCGATGGCGATGCCGATGCCGGTGCCGCACACGCACACCCCCACCTCGGCGGAGCCCGACGTGACGGCCCGGCCGACCGCCGCCCCGTAGTCGGGGTAGTCGACCGGCACGTCGGCCGCGTCGGTGCCCAGGTCGTCGACGACGTGGCCGGCGGCGGCCAGGTGGTCGGCCACCAGCAGCTTCAGTTGGTACCCGCCGTGGTCGGAGCCGACCGCGATCCGCATGGGTGGAGCATACCGAGACCTCCCCCGCGCCCCGGGGCGCTCGGCGGCGACAGCGCCGCCGAGCCCGGCCCCCAGCGCCGGGAACCGCCCTGGTAGCTCGAGCCCTGGTTCGCCGCAGCCAAAGCCCGGCCACCGGCGGCAACAGCCCTGTGCCGGCAGCGGCGGCAACAGCCCCGTGCCGGCAGCGGCGGCAACAGCCCTGTGCCGGCGGCGGCGCGCCCCCGGTCAGCACCGCGGTTCCGCGGTGTGCGGGGCGCGCCACTGCGTGAGGGGGCGCCGCGTTGGTGCGCCCGGAGGCGATGAGGCACTGGCAGTTCCGCTGTGTGAGGGCGCGCTACTACGCTCCGGGGCGATGGCGATCGACCCTCGAACACCGGTGCTGGTCGGCGCCGGCCAGGTGACGGTCCGGCCCGAGCCGGAGCGGCCCCTGACGGAGCGGGCCGAACCGGCGGACCTGATGGTGCAGGCCGTGCAGGCGGCAGCCGACGACTGCGGGTCCGGCGACGTCGGGCGGCGGCTGCTGCAGCGGGCAGCGAGCATCCGGGTGGTGCTGCCGCTGAGCTGGCACTACACCAATCCGGGCCTGCTGGTCGCTGAGCGGCTGGGCCTCGAGCCGGCCGAGACCGTGCTGGGCTCGGTCGGCGGCAACACCCCGCTGACCCTGGCCGCCGCCACCGCCCGCGACATCGCCGGGGGGCGACTCGACGTGGCCGTGGTGGTCGGTGGTGAAGCCCTGCACACCCGCCATGCGGCGCGGCGCCAGACCGACCGGCCGGTGCTGCCGTGGACGACCCAGCCGGCGGACACCCCCGCTCCGGTCCCCTTCGGCGCCGACCGGGAACCGACAACCGAGGTGGAGCGCGACCGGGGGCTGGTGCTGCCCAGCCGGGTGTTCCCGCTGTTCGAGATCGCCCTGCGGGCCACCGCCTCCGACGGGGTAGAGGAGCACCAGGCCAAGGTGGCCGCCCTGTGGGCCCGCTTCTCGGCGGTGGCGGCCACCAACCCCTACGCCTGGTCGCAGCAGAGGCTCAGCGCCGAGGACATCGGCACGGTGCGCCCCGACAACCGGTGGGTGACGTTCCCCTACACCAAGCTGATGAACGCCAACGACCACGTCGACCAGGGGGCGGCGCTGATCCTGTGCTCGGCCGCGGCGGCCGAGGCGGCCGGCGTCCCCCGCGACCGGTGGGTGTTCCCGCTGGCCGGCGCCGAGGCCAACGACCACTGGTTCCTCACCCACCGCCATCAGCTCGGCTCGTCGCCAGCCATCGCCGCCGCTGGCCGTCGGGCCCTGGAGCTGGCGGGTGCCACCGTCGACGACGTGGCCCTGCTCGACCTCTACTCGTGCTTCCCGTGCGCGGTGCAGATGGGAGCCGAGGCGCTGGGCATCGACCCCATGGACCCGGCCCGGCCGCCGACGGTCACCGGCGGTCTCACCTTCGCCGGCGGCCCGCTCAACAACTACGTCACCCACAGCATCGCCACCATGGCGGCCCGCCTGCGCCAGCAGCCGGGGGCGCTGGGCCTGGTGACCGGCCTGGGCTGGTACGCCACCAAGCATGCCGTCGGGCTGTGGTCGACCGACCCACCGCCGCAGAGCTTCCGCTGGGAGTCGGTGCAGGCCGAGGTGGACGCCCTGCCCCAGCGGGCTCCGGCGTCGGGCTTCGAGGGCCTGGCCACCGTCGAGACCTACGCCGTGGCCCACGACCGCGACGGCAAGCCCGAACAGGCGGTGCTGGCCCTGCTGACCCCCGACGGCCGCCGGGCGTGGGGCACCACCTCCGATCTCGACACCCTGCTGCGCCTCGAGGAAGAGGAGGGTTGCGGCCGCCCGGCCCGGATCCGACCCGACGGTCGGACCGACGTGCGCTGACCCGAGGCCCGCCATGAGGCCGCCGACGCCCCATGACGCCACCGCCGCCGCCATGACGCCACCGCCGCCGCCATGAGCCACCGCCGCCATGAGGCCGTCGACGCCATGGGCCACCGCCGCCATGAGGCCGTCGACGCCACGGAACCCGGCCGGTCAGTGCAGGAAACCCTCGTAGCCCGTCCAGCACCGCTACCGTCGTGGCGATGACTGCAGCCTTCGCCGTCGCCGCCGCCGTCGCGGTGGCCCTGCTCGTGGTGCTGGTGGTGATGCAACGCTCGGGGCGGTCCCGGGTCGACGCCGAGCGCCAGCGTGCCGACAGCCTGTCCGCCGAGGCGCAGAGCGCCTCGAGCGCCCAATCCGAGCTGCGACAACGCCTGCAGCAGGCCGAGGCGGCCCTGGCCGAGGCCGAACGGCGGATCCAGCAGGCCGAGGCGGCGCGGGCCGACGCCGAGCAGCGCATCGGCGACGCCGAGCAGCGGGCGGCCGACGCCGAGCAGCGGGCGGCCGAGGCCGAGCAGCACAAGGTCTCGGCTGAGGCGGCCCGCTCGGGCGCGGCCCATCTCGCCGACGACGCTCAGCGGCGCGCCGCCGACGCCGAGCAGCGCACCGCCGACGTGCAGCGTCGCCTGGAGCAGGCCCAACGGCAGGCCCAACAGCAGGCCGCCGCCGCCGACCAGCGCACCGCCGACCTGCAGCAGCGCCTGGAGCAGGCCCAACAACAGGCCGCCGCCGCCGACCAGCGCACCGCCGACCTGCAGCAGCGCCTGGAGCAGGCCCAACAGCAGGCCGCGGCCAACAGCCGGGGAGGCACCCGGGCGGCCCGAGGGGCGGGCAAGGCGAAGGGGGCCGCCGGGACATCGGCGGCGTCGGGCCCAGTGGGGATGCCCGACGAGCACAGCCTCTGGGAGCTGGAGCGCCTCCGGCTCCAGCGCGAGTGGCAGGACGTGGCCGGCCCGTCGGTTCCCTTGCCGGTCCCGTGGGACGCCACCATCGGCGCCGCGCTGGCCGTGGAGCTCGAGATCATCCGGGAGCAGGTGGGCACCCCGAGCAGCCTGCATCCCTCGCCGCCGACCGGCGACAGCGCCGGACAGTCCGATGCCCGAGCCAACGCCGCGGTGGCGCGGGTGGCGTCGGAGGCGCTGCGCCACCTGGCTCGGCGCTGCGAGGATCTGGTCGTGTCGGTCGGCGCCGACCAGACGGTGACCATCGTGGGGACGGTGGAGCCCGGTGCCAGCGTGCCCGACGTGTCGCCGCTGGTCGCGGTGTCGGCCGGGGTGGGGGTCGACCTGCAGGTGACCCCCGACGAGCACCGCCTCACCCTGCGGGTGCAGCGCACCTCCTGAGCGGGGCGGGAACCGGCGGGCGGCGCCCCCCGGCTTCCGGGTCCCTCGGCCACCGGCGAGGGGGGAAGGCCCAGCAGGTCGCCGATGCTCGGAGACGCCTTCTCCCTCGGCCACCGGCGAGGGGGGAAGGCCAGCGAGGAGACCGACCCCGCCGTTCGCCCGGCACGCGCCGCGCCTGCCGGCGGGCCTCGCGCCAGGGGCCAAGGCTTCACCCACCCCGGTTCCGGGCATGTCGCGTTGGGCACCGCGCCTGCCCGCGCCAGGTGCCGACACGACGACACCAGAGCGAGGAGCCAACCATGTCCCAGACCACCGGCGACCACCTGTTGCAACGCCTGAGGGAGTGGGGGGTGGAGCACGTCTTCGCCTATCCGGGGGACGGCATCAACGGCCTGCTGGCCGCCTTCGGGCGGGCCGACAACCAGCCCCGCTTCATCCAGGCCCGTCACGAGGAGATGTGCGCCTTCGAAGCCGTCGGCTACGCCAAGTTCTCGGGCAAGGTGGCCGTGTGCATGGCCACCTCGGGGCCCGGTGCCATCCACCTCCTCAACGGCCTCTACGACGCCCTGCTCGACCACGTGCCGGTGGTGGCCATCGTGGGCCAGACCAACCGGTCGGCCATGGGAGGTTCCTACCAGCAGGAGGTCGACCTGCTGACCTTGTTCAAAGACGTCTGCCACCACTACGTCCACATGGCGACGGTCCCCGAGCAGCTGCCCAACCTGCTCGACCGGGCTATCCGCACCGCCCAGGCCGAGCGCTGCCCAACCTGCATCGTCATCCCCGCCGACGTGCAGGAGCTTCCCTACAGCCCGCCCGACCACGCCTTCAAGATGGTGCCGTCGAGCCTGGGGGTCGACTGGCCCCGTCTCGACCCGGCCGACGACGCCGTGGAGCGCGCCGCCGACATCCTCAACGCCGGCCGGCGGGTGGCGATCCTGGTCGGCCAGGGCGCCCGTGGCGCCGCCGCCGAGGTCGCCCAGGTCGCCGACATCCTCGGTGCCGGCGTGGCCAAGGCACTGCTCGGCAAGGACGTGCTGTCCGACGACCTGCCCTTCGTCACCGGCGCGGTCGGCCTGCTCGGCACCCGGCCGTCGTACGAGCTGATGCGCGACTGCGACACGCTGCTGACGGTGGGGTCGAACTTCCCCTACACCCAGTTCCTGCCCGAGCTCGGCCAGGCCCGGGCCGTCCAGATCGACATCGACGGCAAGTTCATCGGCATGCGCTATCCCTACGAGGTCAACCTCGTCGCCGACGCGCGCCAGGCGCTGCAGGCGCTGATCCCCAGGCTGCGGCCCAACCCCGACCGCAGGTGGCGCGACACCGTCGAGCGCAACGTCGCCCGCTGGTGGAGGACCGCTGAGCGCCAGGCGCTGGTCGACAGCGACCTGGCCGGCATGGTGAACCCGCTGCGCCTGGTCCACGAGCTCGACCGCTGCATCCCCACCGACGCCATCGTCACCTCCGATTCGGGGTCGGCCGCCAACTGGTATGCGCGCCAGCTGCACATGCGCGGCGACATGCGGGGCAGCCTGTCCGGGAACCTGGCCACCATGGGTCCCGGGGTCCCCTACGCCATCGGGGCCAAGTTCGCCCACCCCAACCGGCCGGCGGTGGCCCTCGTCGGCGACGGCGCCATGCAGATGAACGGCATGGCCGAGCTGATCACCATCCAGCGCTACTGGCGGGACTGGTCCGACCCGCGGCTGGTGGTGGCGGTGCTGCACAACGACGACCTCAACCAGGTCACCTGGGAGATGCGGGCCATGGAGGGGGCACCCAAGTTCGTCGAGTCCCAACACCTGCCCAGCGTCTCCTACTCGGGGTTCGCCGCCAGCCTCGGTCTCGCCGCCCGCGACATCCACGACCCCGACGAGCTCGAGCCGGCCTGGCGCGAGGCGTTCGCCACCGACCGGCCCACCGTGCTCGACGTCTTCACCGACCCGACCGTGCCGCCCATCCCGCCCCACGCCACCTGGGAGCAGATGCGTGACCTGGCCACGGCGATGCTGTCGGGTGACGAGGACTTCGCCGCGGTGCTCCGGACCGGCCTGAAGCAGAAGGTGCAGGAGCTCGTGCCCGGCTCCCGGCACGGCCGGTCATGATCGGGGCGATCCAGGAGGCACGGGCGGCGTGATGTGGCTGGCCAGGCTGGCCAGGCTGGTCGAGGTGGCGGCGCCGCCGGTGCTGCCACGCTCGGCCCGGGCCGAAACGACCCTGGGGCGGCTGCTCGGCGACGTCCGCCACGGCCGCTTCGAGCGGACGCTGTCGGCCCTGTCGACGGTGGGGGCGGTCATCACCGCCGCCGAGATCTTCAGCGAGCACGACGGGGCCAGCTTCGGCAACAAGATGATGTGGTGGCCGGTGCTGGTGGTGCCGACCATGGTCCCCGCCGGCATCTCCGCCGTGTGCAGCCGGCGTGCCGCCCACACGGTGCTGCCCGTGGCGTCGGCGGCGGTGGTCGCCAACGGGCTGCAGGGCACCTACCTGCACTGGCGGGGCATCCTGCAGAAGCCCGGCGGGTCCGCCAACCTGGCCTACAACGTCGAGATGGGGCCGCCGATGTTCGCCCCGCTGCTGGCCAGCCTGGTGGGTGCCATGGGGCTGCTGGCCAGCCTGCTTCGGCGCGAGGGCGAGCCGGACACCCATGGAGGCCGGTGATGCCCTTCCGGGCCCCGAAGCGGCGGGCGGTCACCCCGCAGGGGCAGGGCCGCTTCCCCGGCTACGACGTCCTCGACGAGGTGCGCCGCTGGGACGACGTCACCGCCGGGGTGGTGCTGGCCCGCCTCGACCCGCCCGCCGAGCCCAGCTTCTTCACCGACGCCGAGCAGGCGACGGCCGGGGCGCTGTTCGACCTGCTGCTGGCCCAGCACCGCCAGCCGAAGGTCCCGGTGCTGGCCCTGGTCGACCAACGCCTGGCGGTGGGCGAGACGGACGGCTGGTTCTTCGAGGACATGCCCGAGGACCCCGAGGCCTGGCGCGTCACCCTGGCCCACCTCGACGAGGAGGCGCGGCGCCTGCACGACACGCCGTTCCACCAGCTGACCGTGGCGCAGCAGGGACGGCTGGTGCAGGGGATCCACGACGCCGAGACCTGGCACGGGTTGCCGGCCGGCCACGTCTGGTCGCTGTGGACCCGCTACGCCTGCGCCGCCTTCGCCTCACACCCGTGGGCCTGGAACGAGATGGGCTTCGGCGGGCCGGCCTATCCGCGCGGCTACAAGGCGCTCGGCGTCGACAAGCGCGAAGGCTGGGAGGTGCCCGACCGCCAGCAGCGCGACCCGGTGCCGTGGGCCCGGCGGGTCGAGGACGCCCGCCGCCGCCACGAGGAGCGGTTCGGCGCCGGCCCCACTGCCAGCCGCCGTACCGGGCCGGCCGCCGACCGCCAGGCCGGCTCCACTGCCAGCCGCCGTACCGGGCCGGCCGCCGACCGCCAGGGGACGCGCTGATGGGCCGCTTCAGCGACGCCGCCGTGCGGCGCCGCAACGCCTCGGCCTGGCTCGTCCCAACAGGGCAGGACCGCACCGACCACCGGCTGCGGTCCGACATGCGGCGGTTCGACGACGACGACGAGCTCGACATGGTGATCGTCGGCTGCGGCGCCGGTGGCGCCACCTTGCTGCAGCGCCTGGCCCGGGCCGGGTGGAAGGTGGCCGCCTTGGACGCCGGGCCGTTCTGGGATCCCGACACCGACTGGGTCAGCGACGAGCGCGGCTCGCACCGCCTGTACTGGACCGAGCCCCGGGTGATCGCCGGCCGCGACCCGGTGCCGCTCGGCTCCAACAACTCCGGGCGCGGCGTGGGCGGCTCCATGGTCCACTACGCCGGCTACACCCCCCGGTTCCACCCGTCGGACTTCCACACCCTCAGCGCGGACGGGGTCGGCGCCGACTGGCCCATCGAGTACCGGGATCTGAAGCCGTACTACGAGGCCATCGAGCAGGAGCTGCCCGTGGCCGGCCAGCCGTGGCCGTGGGGCGACCCCCACACCTACCCGCACCACGCCCACCGGGTGGGAGGCAACGGCGAGGTGTTCCTGCGCGGAGCGGCCGCCTTGGGCATCGACGCCCGGGGGGGGCCGGTGGCCATCGCCAACGGCCGGTTCGGCAACCGGCCGCGCTGCATCTACCGCGGCTTCTGCCTGCAGGGCTGCAAGGTGAACGCCAAGGCCTCCCCACTCATCACCCACGTGCCCGACGCCTTGGCCCACGGCGCCGAGGTGCGGGCCGAGTGCATGGTGACCCGCATCCTGATCGGGCCCGACGGGCGAGCCGAAGGCGTCTGCTACCGCCACCACGGGGTGGAGCGCCGCCAGCGGGCCCGCATGGTGGCGGTGGCCGGCTACTCCATCGAGACGCCGCGCCTGCTGCTGCTGTCGGCCTCGGACCGCTTCCCCGATGGCCTGTGCAACGACGAGGGCCAGGTCGGCCACCACCTGATGGTCCAGGGCGCACCGCAGACCGCGGGCCGCTTCCCCTGGGAGGTCCGCATGTACAAGGCGCCGCCGCCGGAGGTGTCGACCGAGGCCTTCTACGAGACCGACCCGACCAAGGACTACAAGCGGGGCTTCTCCATCCAGACGGTGTCGCCGCTGCCGATCACCTGGGCGGAGCACATCACCGCCCAGGGCCATTGGGGGGAGGTGCTTCGCGAGCACCTGCGCGACTACGCCCACTGGGCCACCCTCGGCGCGTTGTGCGAGCTCCTGCCCCGCTACGACAACGCGGTGACCCTGGCCGAGCGCACCGACCGCCACGGCCTGCCGGTGGCCCGCTTCACCTACAACCGGGGAGACAACGACGGCAAGCTGGAGCTGGCCGCCCAGTCGGTGATGGAGGACATCCTGCGCGCCGCCGGGGCCGAGGAGGTGATCACCATCAAGCGCTATGCCCATCTCGTCGGCGGCTGCCGCATGGCCGCCGACGCCCGCAACGGGGTGGTCGACGCCGGCCTGCGCACCTTCGCCGTCCCCAACCTGTTCATCACCGACGGCAGCGTCCTGCCGACCCAGGGGTCAGCCAACCCGGCGTTGACCATCATGGCCCTGGCCGCCCGCACGGCGGACCTGCTGGCCAGCGGGGCGCGCCGGGGACTGCGCCCCGAGCGGGCCCGGACATGACCGGCGCCACCCCCCCACACCCATCCCCCGCTCGGCGGCGGCGGCGGCTTCCCTGCGCCGTGCCGAGCTGGCCGTCAGGGGCCGGCCGTCAGAGCCGGGCCGTCAGGGGCCGGGCGCCAGGTCGCGGTGGAAGGTGGCGACCAAGCCGACCGGGCGGAAGCCGATCCGGGCGTAGAGGTGCTTGGGCCAATCCCCGTCGTCGGCGACGAGGAAGGTCCGCCGGCAGCCGGCCGCCGCCGCCATGTCTGCCGCCTGGGTGACCAGCCGGCGGGCATGGCCCCGGCCGCGCTGGTCGGGTCGGGTGTAGACGTGCTCCACCCAGGCGCCGTCACCGGCGAAGCGCAGCTCGGCGATGGCCGCCGGCCGGCCGCTGTCGTCGAGGAGGCCGAGGCGCCGCTCCGGCCAGACCGCCGCCTCGCGGCGGTGGTAGGCGCGCAGCTGCGCCCCGATGTCGGCCGTGATGGCGGGCTGCACCTCCTCCAGCCAGCGGTCGAGCATGTCGAGCAGCCGCTTCTCGTCGAGCTCCACCGCGGCGCCTGCCGCCGGGCGGCCGGGCCCGCCCGGCCGGCCGCTCAGCACCATGAGCACCTCGGTGGAGCGGCGCCAGCCGGCCTGGGCGCAGAACCGGTCCAGGCCGACGATGGTGGTTGGATGCTCGGCCACCACGTGGCGGTAGGGCAGGTCGCCTTGGTGGCGTTCGGTCAGCGCCACCGCCGCTGCCGGCGCCACGGCGGCGGACAGATCCAGCTGGTTGGCCGTGTACACCGAGGGCAGGGACCGGGTGCGGCAGACCAAGCCCTCGGGCAGGTGGAGCGTCTCGTCGGCGACGGCCGCGGCCGTCCGGTGCAGGCACCACAGGGCAGCGTCCATGTCGACCGCGTCGGCGACCACCGTCCCGTCCCCCGCTCAGCTCGCCGCACCCAGCTGCTGCACCGTCTCCCACGGCACCGTCCCCTGCCGCAGGCAGCGCAGGGTGGGGCCGGTGCAGTCGACGACGGTGGACGGCACCCCGTCGCAGGTGCCGCCGTCGACCACCACGGCGAGATGGTCGCCGAAGGCGGCGGCGACGGCCGCCGCGGTGGTGAGCGGCGGCTGCCCGTGGCGGTTGGCGCTGGTGGTGGCCAGCGGGCCGACGGCGGCGCACAGGCGGTGGATGATCGCCTGGTCCGGGCAGCGCAGCCCGACGGTGCGGTCGTCGTCGCCGCCGAGGTCCCAGCCCAGGCCGGGCCGGCGGGCGACGACCAGGGTGAGCCCGCCGGGCCACAGGGCGTCGGCCAGCCGGCGGGCCGCGGTGGTGGGGGCCAGGGCACCGTCGGCGGCGACGGCGACGGCCTGGTCGAGGCCGGCGACCAGCACCGGCAGCGACACCGAGCGGGGCCGCTCCTTGACGGCGAACAGGGCGTCGGTGGCCCCGGGCCGGGCGGGGTCGACGGCCACGCCGTAGACGGTGTCGGTGGGGACGCCCACCACCTGCCCGGCCCGCAGGGCGTCGACGGCGGCCACCACCGGCTCACGCCACCGGCTCATCCGGCGGCCACCTCGGGATCGGGCCACCGGGCGATCAGGGCCCGCTGGCGACCGGCCAGGTCGCGGCGCACCACCACGGCGTCGAAGCCGGCCACCAGGGCCCGCAGGGCGGCGTCATCGGCCTGGTGGGGAGCGAGCTCGAGCACCAGCACCCCCCAGCGGGCCAGCCAGCGAGGCGCCTCACCCAGGATGTGGTCGACCTGCTCCACCCCGCGGGGGCCGCCGACCAGGGCTTGTCGTGGCTCGTGGTCGCGGACGCTGCGGTCCAGACCGCTCCACTCCGCCTCGGTGACGTAGGGCGGGTTGGACACGACGAGGGTGAAGGTGCCGGCCAGCTCGGCGGGCAGCGCGTCGAACCAGCTGCCCTCGCTGAGCGTCACGGGGGCCATGGCCCGATGCTCGGCCCGGGCGGCAGCCTCGTTGACACCGGCCACGGCCAGCGCCTCCGGTGAGAGGTCGGTGGCCCACACCTGCAGCCGGCGGGTCAGGCGGCGGGGGGCCTCGAGGGCCAGGGACAGGGCGATGGCACCCGACCCGGTGCCGAGGTCGGCCACCCGGACCGGGTCGTCGCCGAAGGCGTCGGCGGGGATGTCGCCGGCGGCCCGGACCAGCTCGTCGAGGGCGTGGCCGGTGACGACCTCGGTCTCCGGACGCGGGATCAGCACGCGCCGGTCCACGGCCAGCTGCAGCTGGCGGAAGGGCCAGCGGCCCAGCAGGTACTGCACCGGCTCGCCGGCCAGGCGCCGGCGGACCAGCTCCTGCAGCTCGGCGTCGGCGTCGGCGTCCAGCGCCGCGCCGGTGCCGGCCAGCACCTGGGCGTGGGAGCCGGGGCCGGCCACGTGCTCCACCAGCCAGCGGGCCTCGCTGGCCGAGCCGAGCTGGCGCGACACCTCGAGCAGCACGGTGCGCAGCGGGCGGCCGTCACCTTCCGGCCCGCCGGCGGGCCGGCTC
>JAJZNB010000006.1 GCA_021848085.1 Actinomycetes bacterium | reverse complement strand
GGCCGAGGCGGCCGGTGGATCGCCGCCCGGGGCAGCCTCAGGGGAACCCGGGAGACGGCGGCCCCGGCTCCTGAGGCGGCCGCCGCGGGTCGGTGGAGCCGGAGCCGCCGGCCGGGTCGAGCAGGGCACCTCCGGTGACGTTCCAGCGGAGCAGGGCAGGGGTCTCGCGCTCGTAGCCGAGGACGGCGACGGCCGCCGTGGCGAGGACGAAGCGTCGTCCCTCGGCGGCGGCCAGCCCCAGCCAGCGGGCGGTCAGCACCCGCAGCAGATGGGCGTGCGAGACGATCAGCACCTCGCCGCCGGCCGCCACCGCCTGGGCGATGACCCGTTCGGCCCGGGCCCCCACCTCCTCGACCGTCTCCCCGCCGGGTGGCGGCTGGGTCCAGATGTCCCAGCCGGGGCGTTCGGCCCGGATGTCGGGGGTGGTGCGACCTTCATAGGCGCCGTAGTCCCATTCGGCCAGGTCGGGCACCACCCGCGCCCCGCCGGCCAGCCCGGCCAGCTCACAGGTGGCCCGAGCTCGCTGCAGCGGGCTGACCAGCACGGCAGTGAAGCGCAGCCCCGACAGCAGCTGCCCGAGGCGGCGGGCCTGGTCCTCACCCTCGGGTTCGAGGGGCAGATCGGTTCGTCCGGTGTGGCGGCCGGCGCGGCTCCACGACGTCTGACCGTGGCGGGCCAGCACCAGGTGTCCGGTGGGGGCGGTGCAGGGCATGTCCCCCAGCGGAGCACCAGCGGTGCCGCCCTGGCAAACAGCGCTCCGGTCTCCGGGTCCCAGGGCCGCCGCCGGGCGCGCCACGACCAGCGCGCTCCGCTTCTCAGGAGCTCCTCAGGAATGCGGAGCGGCGACCAGGCGTTGTCCTCGACGAACACAGATTACGGAGACGAGGCATGGCGAAGAGCACGACCAGCACCCAAGACAGCATCCGGCTGTTCCTCGATGACCTGGATCGCTACCCGCTGCCCGACCACGAGGCGCAGGTGGAGCTGGCCAAGCAGGTGGCCGCCGGCAACGACGAGGCCCGGCGGGCCATGATCGCCGCCAACCTGCGCCTGGTCATCCACTGGGCCCGCCGGTACCAGGATCGCGGGGTCGACTTCGCCGACCTGGTCCAAGAGGGCACCTTCGGCCTGATGCGGGCCGTCGACAAGTTCGACTGGCGCCGCGGCTTCCGGTTCTCCACCTACGCCACCTGGTGGATCCGCCAGGCCCTCCAGCGCGCCGTGCAGCAGCATGGCAACACCATCCGCGTCCCGATGGAGGTCGCCGAGCAGTCCCAGCGCGTCGACCGCGCCACCTGGGAGCTGGCCGCCGACATGAAGCGGGATCCGACCCCGGCCGAGATCGCCGAGGCCAGCGGTCTCGATGAGGCCGGAGTGGAGTCGCTGTCGCAGATCGCCCGGGTGGTGGCCAGCCTCGACCAGCCCGCCGGCGGCGAGAGCACCACCGCCCTCGGCGACCTGGTCGGCGTCTCCGACGACCGCTTCGAGGAGGACGTGGAACGCCAGATGGTCCTCGACCTGGTCCGCTCGGCGGTTGACACCTTGGAACCGCTGGAGCGTGACGTGGTCCGCCTGCGCTTCGGTCTCGACGGGGAGGCGCCCGCCTCTCTGCAGGCCACCGCCAACCGCCTCGGCATCGGCGTCCGCCGGGCCCGCCAAGCCGAGGCCCGGGCCCTGCAGCAGCTGGCCCGGCTGTCGGAGGTGGAGGCGGCCCACCGCGCCGCCTGACCCGGCGGCCGCGTCGGCAGCGGGCCGCCGTCTCAGGGCTGCAGCTGGTCGAGCACCTGTTGGAGGTCGTCGGGCAGGGCGCGCTCCCAGCTGAGGCGGCGCCCGTCGGGATGGTCGACCGACAGGCGCGCCGCGTGGAGGAAGAACCGGCCGGGGGCCAGGGCCTCGGCCAGGGCCGGGGGGCGGGCCCGGCTCGATCCGTCGTGGTCGTCGCCGAGCACCGGATGCCCGATGGCGGCCAGGTGGACCCGCACCTGGTGGGTCCGGCCAGTGTCGAGCACCGCCTCGACCAACGTGGTCGGCACCGGCCGGCCGAAGCGTCGCAGGACCCGGTACGAGGTGCGAGCCGGTCTGCCTTGGTGGGACACGGTCATCCTGGTCGGTTGGCGGGCCGAGCGGCCCACCGGGGCGTCGATGACGCCGGCGTCGCCTTCCACCGCCCCCACCACCAGCGCCGCGTAGGTACGCCCGGCGCGGTGGAGGCGGAACTGGCGGCTCAGGAGGTGGAAGGCGTCGGGGGTTCGGGCCACCACCAGCAGACCCGAGGTGCCCTTGTCGAGCCGGTGGACGATCCCGGGACGTTGCTCGTCGCCGGCGCCGGCCCCGGGCAGCTCGGCCAGCTCTGGATACCGGGCCAGCAGGCCGTCGACCAGCGTGCCGCCCAGGTGCCCCGCCCCGTGGTGCACCACCAGGCCAGCCGGCTTGTCCACCACGATCAGCTCCGGATCCTCGTAGACGACGGCGAAGGCCACCGAGGCGTCGGGGACCGGAGCGCTCGGCGGTGCGGCCGGGATCTCGACCCGCAGGTGCTGTCCGACGCGCAGCGGGCGGCTGCGGGTGGTGAGGGGCCGGCCGTCGACCTGCACCGCCCCCCTGGCCACCAGGTCGGCCACCACCCGGCGGGGAAGCCCGGTCAAGAGGGCCACGGCCCGGTCGACGCGCTGGCCGTCGAGGGCGGGCGGGACCTCCACCTGCACCCCGGTGGCGGCCGGCCCGCTGCCGGCGTCGGCCCCCGCTGCTCCACCGCCCCCGCCGCTCACCGGGTCGGACCCGGCCTCCGCCACAGCAGCAGGACGGTGGCGATGGAGCCGATCACGATGCAGGCGTCGGCCACGTTGAAGGTCGGCCAGAAGTGGAAGGCGATGAAGTCGACCACCGCCCCGTGGTGGGAGCGGAAGAGCCGGTCGGCGAGGTTGCCCAGAGCCCCCCCCACCACCATTCCCAGCGCGGCGGCGGTCGACGTCGTCGGCGACCGGCGGATGGCCAGCGTCAACACGATGACCAGCACCACCGCCACCGCGGCGATCACCGGGGCGTGTCCCTGGGCCAAGCTGAACGCCGAACCGGAGTTGTACTGCAGGATGAGGTCGAGCTTCCAGAAGACGTGGATCGGGCCCCGCGACAGGCGGTGGACGGCCCAGGTCTTGGTGAGCTGGTCGATGGTGACGACCACCGCCGCCACCACGGCCGCCACCAGCAGCCGGCGGCGTCCGGTGACCCTGGGACGGCGGGGGGTGGTGGTCAGCGTCGGTGCAACCCGCCGCTCTTGCAGGCCACGTCGAGGCGGGCGTAGGGAAGCGCCCGCAACCGCTCCTTGGAGATCGGCTTGCCGCAGCGCTCACAGGCTCCGTAGGTGCCAGCGTCGATCTCGCGCAGGGCCAGGTCGATCTCGTCGATGGCGGCCAGGGCCTGGGCCGAGAGGGTCAGGTCACGCTCGCGGTCGACGGCGATGGTGCCGCCTTCACCGGACTCCTCGTCGAACTGGACGTCGCCGGGCTCGCGCTCGAGCGCCAGGGAGTCGGCCTCGGCCCGTAGATCGTCGGCCTGGCGCTGGTACACCGCCCGCTCCTCGAGCAGCCGATTGCGCTGCTCCTGGAGGAACTTGGTGTCGTCGGCGTATGGCCCGGCGCCTGGAGCTCGGCCCTCGACGGGGCTCTGACGCGGTGCCCCCAGAGCCCGCGACGGGCGACGCGGCGACCCGTCGGGCGACGCGGCGGTGGTCGGCGGGGGCGCTGGATGGGTGCTCGGCTGCCTCTCTGGGTGCCTCGCCCCAGCTGTCGCGGGGTGCCCCTCGGCCCGGCCCGTCGACGCGCCCGGGCCGGTGGTCGGTGACCCCTTGGCTGGCGTGGCCTTGGCCGGCGCCGACTTGGCCGGCGTCTGTTGGCCCGGCGTGGCCTTGCCCGGCGCCGGCGTGGCCTTGGCTGGCGTGGCCTTGGCTGGTGCCGACTTGGCCGGTGTGGCCTTGGCCGGTGTGGCCTTGGCCGGCGTCTGTTGGCCCGGCGTGGCCTTGCCCGGCGCCGGCGTGCTCTTGGCCGGCGGAGCCTCGCCCGCCGGCCGCTGGGTCGGCGCCGGCTCCTTGGCCGCCTTCTTGGCCATCGCCCTGGCCGGCGGAGCCTTGTCGGCCCGCCTGCCGACGGACGCGGCCGCCTTGGCCGGTGCCCGCCGGCTCGGCGTCACCGGTGATCCCCCCCGAGGAGAGGCTCGGCTCGATCCAGCCTGTCCATCATCGCTGCCCTCTCAGCTCGCCGACCTGTCGACGAGTCGGGGCACCATAGCTTCGACCTTCGGCCTCCGCAAGGCACAGCCGCCCCGGGCGGCCCACCACACAGCCGCCCCGGGCGGCCCACCACACAGCCACCCCGGGCGGCCCACCACACAGCCACCCCGGGCGGCCCACCACACAGCCGCCCCGGGCGGCCCACTCCGGCACGGTGTGGGGACCTCGGAGTCGCCGGTTGAGGCGGTGCGTGGCGGCGGGCGGCGTCGGGCCCGGTGGCGGTCCAATACGCTGGACCCATGTCCGCCGCGTCCGGTGAGCAGCCGCCGTACCCTGAGGTCCCCCAGCAGCCCGACTACCCGCGCCTCGAGGAGAAGATCCTGGCCTCGTGGGCCGAGGACGGCACGTTTCGCGCCTCGGTGGAGGCCCGGGCCGGCGCCGAGGAGTTCGTCTTCTACGACGGCCCGCCGTTCGCCAACGGCCTCCCCCACTATGGGCACCTCCTGACTGGCTTCGTGAAGGACGCCGTGCCCCGCTACCAGACCATGCGGGGCCGGCGGGTAGAGCGCCGCTTCGGTTGGGACTGCCACGGCCTGCCGGCGGAGATGGAGGCCGAGAAGGAGCTCGAGGTGTCGGGCCGCGCCGGCGTCGTCAGCTACGGCATCGAGCGCTTCAACGACTACTGCCGGGCCCTGGTGCAGCGCACCACCGGCGCCTGGGAGCGCTACGTCACCCGCCAGGCCCGCTGGGTCGACTTCGACGACGACTACAAGACCATGGACCTCCCCTACATGGAGAGCGTCCTGTGGGCCTTCGCTGAGCTGTGGCGCAAGGGCCTGGTCTACGAAGGCGAACGGGTCCTGCCCTACTGCTGGGAGTGCGAGACGCCGCTGTCGAACTTCGAGACCCGCCAGGACGACGCCTACCGCCCCCGTCAGGACCCGGCGGTGACGGTGGCCTTCGACCTGGAGCCGGCCGACCCGGCGGCGCCCGACGGTGGTGGCGACCCGGCGGCCGGGCCGCTGCAGCTGTGGGTGTGGACCACCACCCCGTGGACCTTGCCCTCGAACCTGGCCTTGGCCGTCGGACCGGCCATCGAGTACTCCGTCTTCGACGTGGCCGGCGTGGCCACCGCGGTGGCCACCGACCGGGTCGGCGCCTACGCCGCCGAGCTCGACGGCGCCCGGCGGATCGGGGTGGTGCGCGGCGCCGAGCTGGTCGGCCGCCGCTACCGGCCGCTGTTCGACTTCTTCGCCGGGCACGGCAACGCCTTCCGGGTGCTGGCCGGCCCGTTCGTATCGACCGACGAGGGCACCGGCGTGGTGCACCTGGCACCGGGCTTCGGCGAGGAGGACCACGACGTCTGCGTGGCCGCCGGCATCGCCGTGGTCTGCCCGGTCGACAGCCAGGGCCGCTTCACCGCCGAGGTGCCCCGCTTCGCCGGGCGCCAGGTGTTCGACGCCAACCCGGCGGTGATCGACGACCTGACCGTGCAGGGCCGGGTGGTGGCCTCCGAGGCCTACACCCACAGCTATCCGCACTGCTGGCGCACCGACACGCCGCTCATCTACAAGTCGGTCAGCTCGTGGTTCGTGAAGGTGACAGCCATCAAGGATCGGATGGTGGCGTTGAACCAGACCATCGAGTGGGTGCCGGCCCATGTCCGCGACGGCGCCTTCGGCAAGTGGCTGGAAGGGGCGCGCGACTGGTCGATCAGCCGGAACCGCTTCTGGGGGGCGCCGATCCCGGTGTGGCAGAGCGACGACCCGCGCTACCCGCGCACCGATGTCTACGGCAGCCTCGACGAGCTCGAGCGCGACTTCGGGGTGCGTCCCGACGACCTGCACCGGCCGGCCATCGACGCCCTCACCCGCCCCAACCCCGACGATCCCACCGGCCGCTCCACCATGCGCCGGGTGCCCGACGTCCTCGACTGCTGGTTCGAGTCCGGCTCCATGCCCTTCGCCCAGGTCCACTACCCCATGGAGCGCCGCCAGTGGTTCGAGTCGCACTTCCCGGCCGACTTCATCGTCGAGTACGTGGGGCAGACCCGAGGCTGGTTCTACACGTTGCACGTGCTGTCGACGGCGCTGTTCGACCGGCCACCGTTCCGCCACTGCGTGGCCCACGGCATCGTCCTCGGCGACGACGGCCGCAAGATGTCCAAGCGCCTCGGCAACTACCCGGAGCCGGACATGGTCTTCGACCGCTGGGGGGCCGATGCCATGCGGTGGTTCCTGCTGTCGTCGCCGATCCTGCGGGGCCAGGACCTGGTGGTGCATGCCCGGGGCATCGAGGAGGCGGTGCGCCAGGTCCTCAACCCGATCTGGAACGCCTGGTACTTCCTGTCGCTGTACGCCAACGCCGACGGCATCCGGGGGCGCTTCCGCACCGACCAGGGCGGTCTCCTCGACCGCTATGTGCTGGCCAAGACCGCGGCGCTGGTCGACGAGGTCACCGCGGCCATGGACGGCTACGACCTCTTCGGCGCCTGCAGCGCCGTCACCGGCTTCCTCGACGCCCTCAACAACTGGTACATCCGCCGCAGCCGGGAGCGCTTCTGGCGTGCCGCCCCGGCCAGCACCGGCGCCGACCAGGACAAGACCGACGCCTACGACACCTTGGCCACGGTGCTGACCACGCTGTGCCTGGTGGCGGCGCCGCTGCTGCCGCTGCTCTGCGAGGAGGTGTACCGGGGCCTGACCGGCGCGGCCAGCGTCCACCTGGCCGACTGGCCCCGCCCGGGGCTGCTGCCGGCCGATCCCGAGCTGGTGGCCGCCATGGACCAGGTGCGCGACGTCTGCTCGGCCGCCCACGCCATCCGCAAGGCCAACGGGC
Organism: Actinomycetes bacterium; assembly: GCA_021848085.1. Taxonomy (GTDB): domain Bacteria; phylum Actinomycetota; class Acidimicrobiia; order Acidimicrobiales; family UBA8190; genus JAJZNB01. Next base: position 7,602 of record JAJZNB010000006.1, on the reverse strand, counting down.
TGCGGGCCCGTCTGCCGCTGGCCGCCTTGACCGTGGCCGCCGCCGACGCCGGGCGCCTGGCCCCCTACGTCGACATCATCAAGGACGAGGTCAACGTCAAAGAGGTCGTCCTCAGCGCCGATGTGGCTGCTGTGGCCGTGCCGGTGCTGTCGGTCGTGCCGGCGGCGCTTGGACCTCGCCTGGGCCCCGACACCCAAGAGGTCATCGCCGCCGTCAAAGGCGGCCGCTGGTCGCAGACCGAGGCAGGGGTGGAGGCGGGGGGTGTCTCGCTGCGCCCCGGCGAGTACAGCCTGGTGCTGCGCCCGGTGGACGAGTCGGCCAGCCGCACCCTGCCCGGAGACACCGGCGTGGTCAGCCTGCAGCTGGCGGTGACCGCCGAGCTCGAACGCGAGGGGACGGCCCGTGACGTGGTCCGCCTGGCGCAGAAGGCCCGTCGTGACGCCGACCTGCACGTGTCGGACCACATCGCCTTGGAGCTAGCCGGCCCGCCTCCGGTGCTTCAGGCCGTCGACGCCCACCGAACGTGGATCATGGCCCAGACCCTGGCCGACACGCTCACCACCACCGACGCCGACGAGGTGACGGTGGCGGTGCACCGGATCGGCTGACCCGCCCGGCAGGCGAGCCGCGCCCGGCCGGCGCGGCGCCGACCACGGCCAGGCGGCCTCAGCGACCGTCGCCGTTGCGGTCGTAGGCGCCGGTGAGCGCCCCCGGACGCCGCGAAGCCTCGCCGCTGTCGCCGCCGCTGAAGCCTTCGTCAGGCGGCTGCTGCACGGCCGCCAGCGCCTCCGTCGGCGCGTCGGCCGGGGGCAGCTGCGCGGGGGCAGCAGGTGGCCGCAGGTCGTCGAGCCAGCCCATCAGGTCGGCCAGGCTGGTGCGCAGCCGGTTGCGCTCGGCTTCGAGGTGGCTGGCCAGACGCTCCACCTCACCCGACAGCTGCACCCGCAGCGATTCGAGGCGAGAGACGTCCTCGCGCACGTGACGCTCGGCCTCCTCGGAGATGGCCCGGGCCCGATCCTCGGCCTCGGCGACCAGCTGCCTGGCCTGCGCCTCGGCTTCTGCCTTGGTCTGCTCCACGAACCTCTGCGCCAACAGCAGCGTCTTCTGCAAGGTGTCGTCGCTGACAGCAGCCGTTGGTTCCGCCGCCGCAACAGGGGCCGGAACCGCGGCGGCGGCCTCGACGGCCGGTTCGGCCCGCCCTTCGGCGGCGGCCTGCTGCACGGCCAGCAGCTGCTGCTCGAGGCTCTGGATCCGCTCGGCGGCCTGCCTCAGGCGTTCGACGGTCTGCCGGTGCTGCTCCTGGAGCGCCTCGGCTTCGACGGCGACGCGCTCCAGGTAGTCGTCGACGTCGTCGATGTGGTAGCCCCGCAGTGTCTGGCGGAACTCCACGGTTCGCAGACTGTCGAGGCTGGATTGCTGGCTGCTCGACTGGGGCATGTCCATGGGCGAGAGCCTACCGACCCTGCCGGTGGCGAGGGGGGATGGTGGTCACGCTTCCTCGCCGCACCGCTCCCCCACCGCAGGCCCGGTCACCGCACCGCGTTGGCGACGACCTCCAGCACGATCACGACCAGCAGGAACGACAGGTCGAGGGAGGTGCCGCCCATCCGCACCGGGGGGATGATCCGACGGACCGGGGCGAGCACCGGCTCGGTGACCCGCTCCAACCAGCGGCCGACCGTCCGCAGCGGCGAGTCCTGGCGCATCGGGAACCAGCTGAACACGGCGCGCGCGATGAGGATCACGATGTACGCGGTCAGCAGGTAGTAGATGATCTCTCGCACCCTGCAGACCCTACCGGCCGCGCCGCGGCGGGCTACGTCGCGCCGGTCGGAGATCGTCGGGTGCCGTCGGCCACCGGCCGCCGGGGGCGGCGCGCGTGGCGCCACGGCTCCCGCTCAGGTGCGCAGCAGCCCGTTCTCCTGAAGGCGCTGGCGCTCTTCGGCCGACACCTTCACGTTCGACGGGGTGAGCAGGAACACCTTGTCGGCCACCCGTTCCATCTTGCCGTTGAGGGCGTAGGTGGCGCCGCTGCAGAAGTCGATCATGCGGCGCATCAGCTCGCGGTCGGCGACCTGCAGGTTGACGATGACCGGCTGGTTGGCCATCAGCCGGTCGGCGATGTGGCGGGCGTCACCGAACTGGGCGGGGGCGATCACGTGGACCCGGGCGGCCGTCTCGGGGCTCTTGGCTCGCATCTGCGCCGGCCGCGGCGTGATGGAGCCGGTGACGGCGGCGGCGCCGTTCTCCTCGCGTGACAGGGTTCGGATGGTGCCGCCCGAAGCGGTGGGCCGTGGCTCCTCGGGCTCCTCGGCAGGGGCCGGGACGCGGGTGGCGACGCGCGGCGCCACGGGCGCTCGAGGCTCGTAGTCCTCGTAGTCGTCGTACTCGTCGTCGACCAAGCCCAGGTAGACCATGGCTTTCTTGAAGAACCCAGCCGCCATGCCCGACACGTTACTGCCTCCACCACCGCCGTGCGGGAAGGCGGACGGGGCTCAGCGGACCGGGCCGAGACGGCGCGGAGGGCGGGGGCCGAACAGGGCGGTGCCGAGGCGCACCATGGTGGCCCCGCAGGCCACCGCCACCTCGAGATCGCCCGACATCCCCATCGACAGATGGCGCAGCTCGAGTTGGGCCCCGAGGCGTGCCACCAGCTCGAAGCCGGGCCGGGCCGCCTCGGGCGGGCCGGGAGGGCCGACGGTCATGAGGCCGGCCACGTCGAGGGGCAGCTGGCGCAACGCCTCCACCAGCGCCGGCACCTCGGCCGGCCGGCAGCCGTTGCGCCCGGGCAGCCCGGTGGTCTCCACCTGCACCAGCACGGTGGCCCCGGGGGCGTGGGCGGCGATGGTCTCACCTTCGAGCCGACGGCTGACGGTGTGCCAGCAGCTGACCACAGGAGCCAGCTGGCGCACCCGCCGGCGCTGCACCGCCCCCAGGTAGTGCCAGCGCAGGGCCGGCGGGCCGCCGAGCCGGTCCGACGGTGCGAGGAGCTCGGGCGAGGGGGACCCGACGAGGGGGGGAAGCCGTTCGACCTTGTGCAACAGCTCGGCCTTGTGCAACAGCTCGGCCTTGTGCAACAGCTCGGCCTTGTGCAACAGCTCGGCCTTGTGCAACAGCTCGGCCTTGTGCAACAGCTCGGCGGCGTAGTTCTCGCCGACGTCGGGCAGCCCGGCGGCCCAGGCGGCTGCCACGGCGTCGACCCCGAAGCCCTTGGTGACGGCCACCACCGTCACCGCCGCGGGCAGCGCGCCGGCGGCGACGATCCGGCGGCGGACGTCGGCGGCGGCGGACGCCACCGCCGCCGGGTCCACCACCAGCTGGTCGTCGGGGCTGGCGCCGGTCATCGGCCCGCTGCTCTCGGGGTCGGGCGCCATACCAGCATGGCCTGGCGTCCCTGGTCGCGCCGGACCCGGTGGGAGAAGTGGCGGTTGCTGCACCCGGTGCAGCAGCCGGTGGCGACCAGCGTCGCGCCGGCGCCCTCCACGGCGGCGGCGATGCCGGCCACCAGGTCGAGGGCCGGGCGGCTCCGGGCGCTGTGGGCCCGGACGCCGTCGCCGTAGCGGTCAGCCAAGGCGCCGAGGTCGGCAGCGGAGAACTCGTAGCAGCACGGCCCGACGGCGGGGCCGACGGCCGCCACGATCGGATCGGCACCCATGGCCCGAAGCGCCCCGACGGCCGCCTCCACCACACCCGCCAGCAGGCCCCGCCAGCCGACGTGGACGGCACCGTGAAGTCCCTGCGGAGAGCCGAGGGCGACCGGCCCGCAGTCGGCGGTCAGCACGCACAAGGCGGTGTCGACCGCGCTCGACACCAGGGCGTCGGCGTCGAGCGGCGCTCGGCCCGGCTCCCAGGCCCGGCAGCCAGCCGGGACCGGGTCGCCGACAGCTACCACGTCCGCCCCGTGGACCTGGTGGATCCGGGCCAGACGGCGGGGCGCCTCGGGCACCGGCCACGGCCCGCCGTCGCCGAGGCGGCGCTGGTCACCGAGCCTGGCGTCACCCCACCAGGCCCGCACCGGCGTGCCGGGCAGCTGCAGCACCCCGTCTCCGCCCCTCAGGGGCGGCAGGCTGCTCAGCGCAGGAACGAGGGGACGTCGAACTCGTCGTCGCCCAGGTCGAGGTCGTCGCCGGCGGTGCCGGGGAAGATCTCAGGGCGCGGCGCGTCGAGGCTGACGACCTGGCTGCGCTCCTCGGGCAGCGGCTCGCCGGTGCGGCCCTCCTCCCAGCGCTCGAAGCCGGCGGCGATCACCGTCACCCGCACCTTTTCGCCCATGGCCTCGTCGATGACGTTGCCGAAGATGATGTTGGCGTCGGGATGGGCGACCCCGTGGATGATCTCCATGGCCTCGTTCACCTCGAACAGCCCCAGCTCGGGGCCGCCGGCGATGTTGACCAGGATGCCCCGGGCCCCTTCGATCGACGCCTCGAGCAGCGGGCTGGTGATGGCGGCCCGCCCGGCGTTGACGGCGCGGCCCTCGCCCTCGGCCTGGCCGATGCCCATGATGGCCGTCCCGGCGTTGGACAGCACCATCCGCACGTCGGCGAAGTCGGTGTTGATCTGGCCGGGCACGGTGATCAGGTCGGTGATGCCCTGGACGCCTTGCAGCAGCACCTCGTCGGCCATGCGGAAGGCGTTCACCATCGAGGTCTTCTCCGTCGACACGGTGAGCAGCCGGTCGTTGGGGATGATGATGATGGCGTCGACCTTCTCCTTGAGGCGCTGGATGCCGGCCTCGGCCTGCACCGAGCGGCGCCGGCCTTCGAAGGAGAACGGCCGGGTCACCACCCCGATGGTGAGGGCCCCGAGCGACTTGGCGATCTCGGCGACGACGGGGGCCGCCCCGGTGCCGGTGCCGCCGCCCTTGCCGGCGGTGATGAACACCATGTCGGCCCCCTTGAGCGCCTCTTCGATCTCGCCGCGGTGCTCTTCGGCGGCCTGGCGGCCGACCTCGGGGTCGCTGCCGGCACCGAGGCCTCGGGTCAGCTGCCGACCGATGTCGAGCTTCAGGTCGGCGTCGCTCATGAGCAGCGCCTGCGAGTCGGTGTTGGCGGCGATGAACTCCACGCCGCGCAGGCCGGCCTCGATCATGCGGTTGACGGCGTTGACACCACCTCCGCCGACCCCGACCACCTTGATGACGGCGAAATAGTTGGTCTGGCCTGGCCCCGTCATCGGCTCTCCTCATCCATACCCGTCATCCATGCCCGGAACGGGCCTCGTCGTGGGTCCCTCTCCGCCGGTCGGATCGGGAGACGCCGGCGGCACCGCCTGCCAGGTCTCACCCTCGACCACAGCTTGAGCCGATACCGGCGAGACACCCACGATAGGGCCGCCGATCGGCGGAAGCAAGCGCCGCCGTCCTGGTTGCGGCGGATCCGGGCGGGCTGGTTGCGGGGGATCCGGCCGGGCTGGCCACCCGGCGGCGCCCGGGGAGGTCGGGCGCCTCAGCCGGCCGAGGAAGCCGGCCCCACCGTCGGCAGGTTGGGGATGGTGACGTCGATGACGGCCGGTCCGCCGGGGGCGGCGCCGGCCAGCACGCTGGCCAACGCCTCGAACTTGGCGGGCAGGTCCATCGGGGGTCCCAGCCGGGCCGACAGCCCCCCGCCGAGCTGGAGCACCACCCCGTCGGAGCGGCCCAGGCTGATCGACACCACCCGGCCCCGCAGGGCTGGGGGCAGCGCGGCGGCCACCGTCAGGGCCGGGATGACGGCGGGCGCCACCACAGAGCCGGCGGCGCCGGACACCACAGCCGTCACCACGTGGGGAAGGACCGGCCCGTACCAGGGCGCGGTGGTCAGGACGTGGCCCGAGCCGTCGACCACGGCGGACCCCCCGGGGCGGCTCAAGACGGCCACCGGCCGGCGCTCGGTGACCACCACCGACACGGCGTCGGGCCACCGGCGGCGCACCTCGGCCCGCGCCACCCACGGCAGGCGCTGCAGGCGCCGGTCCGCCACGGCCGGCGACACATCGACCAGCGGCGGGTGGCCGGCCAGGCCGGCCACCTGCACCACCTCGGCCGCCGGGGTGTGCACGGCGCCGCGCACCGCCACGTGGCGCACCGCCAGCAGCGGGCTGTGCAGCGCCACCACCAGCGCCACGGCCGCCACCACCGGGGCTGCCGCCATCGCCAGCCGCCGCCGGCGGCGGTGGGCCACCTGCCGCGCCACCTGGCGGCGCCGCTCGCCCAGGCGGGGATCGACCCCGGCGGGGGATCCCCTTCCAAACCCTCGACCTTCGACCTCAACTAGAGGTTTAGTATCTCTCACGTGGCCTCCACCGCCAACTCCGGGCTGTCGGCGAAGCCGACCATGCGCAGCTCGGGGATCAGCTCCACCCCGAACACCATGGCCACCCGCCGACGGACGTGGTCGATGAGCCGACGGACGTCGTCGGCCGACCCGCCCTCGTCGGCCTGGATGAAGTTGGCGTGCTTCTCCGACACCCAGGCGCTGCCGAGACGGGCGCCGCGCAGCCCGGCGGCATCGACCAGGCGCCCCGCCGAGTCGCCGGGCGGGTTGGTGAACACCGAGCCGGCGTTGGAGCCGCCGGGCTGGTGCTGGCGGCGCCAGCGGACGATGTCGGCCAGCTCGGCTTCGGCGGCGGCCCGCGAGCCGGCCCGCAGCGACAGCTCGGCCCACAGCGCCACGTCGCCGGCCGCCAGCTCCGAGTGCCGGTACCGCAGCCCGAGACGCTCGGGGCCGGCCTCCCAGGCAACCCCGGCGGCGAGGTCGAACACCCGGCAGCGGCTCACCACGGCGGCGGTGTCGGAGCCGTGGCCGCCGGCGTTCATCTTCAGGGCGCCGCCGACCGATCCGGGCACGCCCACCGCCCACTCCATGCCCCGCAGACCGGCGGCAGCGCTGCGCCGAGCCACCACCGGCAGCCCGGCCGCCGCGCCGGCCCGCACCACGGTGCCGCGCACCTCCACGCCGGTCATGCCCCGCCCCAGCACCACCACCAGCCCGTCGAAGCCGGCGTCGGCGACCAGCAGGTTGGATCCCTTGCCCAGCACCAGCACCGGCACCGGCCCGCCGGCGACGACCAGGGCTCGGTGGACGGCGTGCAGGTCCTCTTCGCCGTCGACCTCCACGGCCAAGGTGGCGGGCCCGCCCACTCGGTAGGTGGTGCGGGCGCCCAACGGCAACCCGGGCCGGGCTCGAGGTCCCAGCGCGGCCGCCACCGCCTGCAGCTCACGGATCACGGTGCCTGCAGCTCAAGGATCACGGCGCCCTGCCTCACCACGTCGGGGCGGCGAGCAGCTCGTCAGCCAGGGAGGTGAGGTCCCCGGCACCCAGGGTGAGGCACAGGTCGCCGGGCCGCAACTCCTCCCGGAGCATCCCGCGGAAGAAAGTCACGAGCGACTCCCAGCTCTTGAGCATGATGTTGCCGACAAAACCGTCGCAGACGATGACCTCGACCTCGCCGTTATAGAGGTCGCGGCCCTCGACGTTGCCGATGAAATGCAGCGGCAACTGGCGGAGGCGGGCATAGGCTTCACGCGTCAGCTCATTGCCCTTGCCCTCTTCCTCGCCGATCGAGAGCAGGCCGACGCGGGGCCGCTCCATGCCGAAGATCGCGCGGTAATAGATCTCGCCCATG
>JAJZNB010000096.1 GCA_021848085.1 Actinomycetes bacterium | reverse complement strand
CCACCGCCACCGCCGACGCCGCCGCCGCCGCCACCACCACCACCACCACCACCACCGCCGCCGCCGCCGCCGCCACCGCCACCGTCGACGGCCATGCGGCATCGACCGGCCGGCTGGCCCGGGTCGACCATGTCTCCGCCCAGCACGCGGCCGACACCGGGCGCGCCGACCAGGAGCGCTTCCGGCTCCGGGCGGAGCAGGCGCAAGACTGCGCCATCTTCATGCTCGACCCCGACGGCCGGGTCAGCACCTGGAACGTCGGCGCCGAGCGCATGAAGGGCTACCGGGCCGAGGAGATCATCGGCGCCCACTTCCGGGTCTTCCATCCCGCCGAGCGGCAACGCCGCGGCCATCCCGAAGCCGAGCTGCAGGCCGCCGTGCGTCACGGCCGCTACGAGGAGGAGGGCTGGCGGGTCCGCAAGGACGGCAGCCGCTTCTGGGCCAACGTCGCCATCACCGCCCTTTTCGACCAGCGCGGGCAGCTGTCGGGCTTCGCCAAGGTCATCCGCGACATCACCGAGCAGAAGGCCGCCGCCGACACCGACACCAACGCGGGCACCGACACCAACGCGGGCACCAACACCGACACCAACGCGGGCACCAACAGCGACACCAACGCGGGCACCAACAGCGACACCAACACCGGCACCGGCACCGGCACCGGCACCGGCAACACCAACAGCGACACCAACAGCGACACCAACGCGAGCACCGACACCAAGACCGCCGTCGCCGCCGCCGCCGTCGCGCTGGGCTCGGCCAACCAGCAGCTGCCGGCCGCCACCGAGCTCCCCGCCCACTTCGTGGCGGTCGCCGCCCACGAGCTGCAGAGCCCGGTGGCGGCCGTGGCCGGCGCGGCGGACCTGCTGCTGGCCCACTGGGCGACCCTCGACGATGCCGAGCGAGCCGACATCCTGGCCAACCTGGGCCGCAGCGCTACCCGGCTGCAGCGCCTGCTCGACGACCTGCTCACCGCCTCACGGCTCGACGCCGGCTCCTTCGCGCTGCAGCTCGAGGTGGTGCGGGTCCCGGCCGCGGTGGCCGAGGCCCTGGCCCAGCTGGCCGCGCCCGGGGACGCCGTACGGGTGCGCTGCCCGCCGCGCCTGAAGGTCCGGGCCGATCCGACCCGGATGGTGCAGCTGCTGACCAACCTGATCTCCAACGCCTTCAAGTACGGCCAACCGCCGGTGGAGGTGGAGGCCGGGGAAGCCGAGCCCGGCGGGTTGGTGACCCTGCGGGTGCGTGATCACGGCCTCGGGCTCTCCGAGGACCAGCAACGGCTGGCCTTCGACAAGTTCTGGCAGGCGCCAGGACAGGCCCGCCGGGGCACCGGCCTGGGCCTGTTCGTCGTCCGGGAGCTGGCCCGGGCCCACGGTGGCGACGCCTGGTACGAGCGTGACAGCGGGGGACGGCCGGTGTTCGCCTTCAGCGTGCCGCCGGCCTGACCGGCCGGCCGCTCGCCGCGGCGCTCACGCCTGCACCAGCGGCGGCCGGTCGAGACCGATCACCACGGCCAGTGGGAGCCATCGCCTCACAGGACGGTCTGCTCCGACGCCTTCTGCACACCGGGTCGTCGTGCAGCTCGAAGGCCCACAGCCCCTGGCGGGCCACGGCGAAGCCGGGGGTGTCCACTGCGGCCAGGGCCGGGCCGGCGCGCTCAAGCCGGCGGAGTCATGGATGTAGACGTGGCCGAGGCGGCCTCGGGCTCCCCCACCTCAGGCGACCCTGGTCGGACCGCCCTGGTGGCGCCGGCCGATAGCGTGGGGGCGATGACACAGCCCATGACAGCGAAGGCGGTGCCGTCGCCAGGTGGGGACGATCCGGTCGACGGGCGGCGCCTGCGGCGCGACCAGAACCGTCGGGCCGCGCTCCAGGCGCTGGTGGAGCTGTTCGCCGAGGGGACCTACGCGCCGAGCATGGCCGAGGTGGCCGAGCGGGCAGGCCTGTCGCCGCGCTCGCTGTTCCGCTACTTCGACGACGTCGACGACCTGCGACAGGCCGCCATCGAGCACCATCTGGAGCTGGCCGCCCCGCTGGTGCGCCTCGACGTCGGCCCCGAGGCGCCCACCGCCGACAAGGTGGCCCGGCTGGTGGCCAGCCGGATGGCGCTGTACGAGACGGTCCGTCCCGCCGCCCACGTGGTGCGCATCAACGCCGACCGCCACGCCGCGTTCGCTGAGCAGCTGCACTCGAGCCGGCGGTTCCTGCGGCGCCAGGTGCAGCGGCTGTTCGCCCCCGAGCTGTCGGGGCCGCGGGCCGCGCTGGCCCCGGCCGTCGACGTCCTGTGCTCGTTCGAGACCTACGAGCTGCTGCGCGTCGAGCGGGGCTTGTCGAAGCCCAAGACCGCCGCCGCCGTCAGCACCGCCCTGCTGGCCCTGCTCGACGACGGCCGCTGAACACCACCTGGCCCACAGCCGGCGCCCCAGGCCCGCCGGCCGTCCGGATCAGGCCAGGGCGGCAGCGGTGCGCTGGTGCAGGTCGACGGCGGCGGGCGGGACCGGCCGGCCCAGCAGGTAGCCCTGCACCACGTCGCAGCCGAGCCGCTGGGCGACGTCGAGCTCCACCGTGGTCTCCACCCCTTCGGCCACCACCTCGAGGCCGAGGTCGTGGGCGAGGCGGACCACGGCCTGCATGATGCGGGTGTCGCCGTGGCGGGCGACCTCGTGCACCAGCGTCTGGTCCACCTTCAGCTGGTCGACCGGCAGCTGGCGCAGGTAGGCCAGCGAGGCGTAGCCGGTGCCGAAGTCGTCGACCGACAGCTGCACGCCCAGCGCCTTCACGGCCTCGAGGGCGCCGCGGTGCTCGGCGCCGCCGCCGAGCACGATGGCCTCGGTCATCTCGAGCATCAGCAACGCCGGGGGCATGCCGGTGTCGGCCAGGACATGGGCCACCTTGGCCACCAGCTCCGGGTCCTCGAGCTGGCGGGCCGACACGTTGACGGCCATGCGGGGGATGACGCCCAGCTGCGTGCCCCACTGCACCGCCTGACGGCAGGCTTCGTGCAGCACCCATTCCCCGATGGCCACCATCAGCCCCGACTCCTCGGCCACGGCGATGAACTCGAGCGGAGGGATCGGCCCCTGCTCGGGATGGTCCCAGCGCAGCAGGGCCTCGAAGCCGAGAACCGTGCCGTGGCGCGACTCGAAGACCGGCTGGTACACCAGGCGCAGCTCGCCCTGGGCCAGGGCCTGGTGCAGCCCGCTGGTGGTGACGAAGCGGACCAGGCTGGGACCGTCATCGACGTCCACCATGGCCACCCGGTTGCGCCCGGCTCGCTTGGCCCGGTACATGGCGCTGTCGGCTTCGGCCAGCACCTGCTCGGCGCAGCGCCCCGGCAGCCGCACCACGGCCAGCCCGGCGCTGATGGTGACGTGCAGCTCGCGCCCCTCGACCAGCATCGGCTCGGCCGCCAGCAGCCGGATCCGCTCGGCCAGCGCCTGGGCGTCGGCGCCGGCATCGGCGCGACCTTCGAACAGCAGCACGAACTCGTCGCCGCCGAGGCGGGCCACCACGTCCTCGGGGCGGACGTTGGCCCGCAGCCGGGCGGCCAGCTCCACCAGCACGCCGTCACCGCAGGCGTGGCCGAACACGTCGTTGACCGCCTTGAAGTCGTCGATGTCGAGGAACACCACCGCCAGTCCCTCGGGATGGCGCCCCAGGCGGGCCAGGGCCCGCTCCAGCTGCTCGATGAGCACGGCTCGGTTGGCCAGGCCGGTCAGCGGGTCGTGCAGGGCCAGCTCGCCCAGGCGCTGTTGCAGCGACTGCAGCTCCGAGTCGAAGCGCTCGGCCATCGACACCAGGCTGGCCTGGGCGCTGCGCAGCACCATGCCCGTAGCCTCGTGAAGCACGGCGCCGCCGACGCCGAGGCGTTGGGCCTCTTCGGCCAGCACGGTGCAGGTGGCGTCGTGCCACCAGAAGTTCAGCCGGGTCAGCATGGCCACCGACAGGCCCACCGGCCCCCGGTCGGACCGGCCCGCGGTGGACGCCGAGGCCATACCCGTCCCGTCGGGCCGGCCGATCATCCCGCGCTGCTGGGCGGTGGCGCCGCCCAGCGAGGCGATGGTGGAGCGCTCCTCGGCGCTGGCCCCGCTGCCGGTCTGCAGCCAGCGGGCGATGGCCAAGGTGGCCACCGTGGTGATGCGCCACATGGGGTCATGGCTGACCGTGTTGATGTCGCCGCCATGGTGGGCCGCCACGTAGCGCTCCTGGCAGAACCGCAGGATGTCAGGTTCGCGCTGGTGCAGGGCGCGGCCCAGCGCCCGGCGGGCCGTCGCCTCCGGCCGCTCCGCCGGGTCGACATCGCCCGGGTGGCCGCCCGGTGCTCTCCCCGCTACGTCGCCTGCGCCTAGGTCCATCGGATCTTCCTCCGCCCCAGAGTATCGGCATGATTGGGCGAAGCTTGAGATATGTGGCCCGCCGGGCCGGGGTGGAGCGCCGATCCCGCCGGGGTGAGACGCTGAACCGGCCGGGGTGAGACGACGCCCCGCCGGGGTGGGCCGCCGAGCTCGCCGGGGCGAGCTGCGGCCCCGCCGGGGTGGGATCGAACCGTCAGCCGGCCGGGAACAGATCGAGCCGTCAGCCTTCGGGGATCTTGTCGGCCACAGCTGACGTCTCGTCGCCGGTTGGGCTCAGCCGGGCCTCGTCGTCGGCGTCGCCGGGCGGCAGCTGCCGGCGGGCGATGACGTGGACGTCGATGCCGACCTTGGCCGCCTCGCGCAGCACCCGCCGGACCACCGAGCCGCCGCCGGTGAGCTCTTGCCAGCGGCTGCGCTGGCTCGATCCGATGACGATCTGGGTGATCTGGTGCTCGCTGGCGAAGGTGGCGATGGCCCGGGCCGGGTTGTCGTCGAGGACCTGGTGCCAGTGGGCGCCGAGCGCCTGGGCCAGCTCCTTCAGGTCGTCGAGGGAGTGGCCGACCCCGACGCCGTCGTCGGACTGGACGTGGAGCACGGCCAGCTCCCCTTTGGCCCGGGCGGCCAGCCGCGCCGCCCGCCGCAGCAGCATGTCGGTCCCCGGGGCGCTGGTCACCGCCACCAGGATCCGCTCGCTGGTCTCCCACACCACCGCCGCCTGGTGGCGGCGCAGGTGCTCGAGCAGCTCCTCCTCGGTCTCGTCGGCCAGGAAGCGCAGAGCCAGCTCGCGCAAGGCGATGAGGTTGTCGGTCCGGAAGAAGTGGGTGAGCGCCTGGGGGACCTTCTCGAGCGGGTAGACGTTGCCGTGGAGCATCCGCCGCCGCAGCTGCTCGGGGGACGAGTCGACCAGCTCGATCTGATCGGCGCGGCGCACCACGTCGTCGGGGACGCGTTCGCGCACCTTGGTGCCGGTCATGCGCTCCACGGCGTCGGCCAGGCTCTCGAGGTGCTGGATGTTGACGGTGGTGATGACGTCGATGCCGGCGTCGAGCAGCTCGAGCACGTCCTGCCAGCGCTTGGCGTTGCGGCCGGAGCCGGGCACGTTGGTGTGGGCCAGCTCATCGACCAGCGCCACCTTGGGATGGCGGGCCAGCACGGCGTCGAGGTCCATCTCCTCGAAGCGGGCGCCGCGGTACTCGACCACCTTGCGGGGCACCATCTCCAGACCGGCCAGCAGCTCGGCGGTGAGCGGCCGGCCGTGCGGCTCGGCGAAGGCGACCACCACATCGGCGCCGCGCCGGGCCCGGCGCTGACCTTCGTTGAGCATGGCGAAGCTCTTGCCGACCCCGGGCGCCGCCCCCATGTAGATGCGGAACCGGCCGGCGGCTTCCACCACGTCGGCGGTGTCGGCCTCCACCGCCGCCGCCTCGCTGACCCCGACGTCGGCGCCGGTGGGCCCGCCCGACGGCCCGCCGGCCGCCATCGGATGGGGGTGGGCGGGCTCCCCGGCCAGCCCTGGCTCCTCGAACGGCTCCGGCTCCCCGGCCAGCTCCTGCTCCGCCACCGGAGCCGATCCCGCCGCCGGCTCCGGCTCCCCCACCGACCCGCCGGTCGGCTCTCCCGACGGTCCGCCAGCCGGGGGGTCGCTCATGGGCCGGGCAGACGGCAGATCGGGTTCCACACCACCAGCTTGCCCTGCTCGAGGCGGGCGGTCGCCTCCACCGTGGCCCGCACCCCCGGTTCGACGCCGGGCACCGCCGGCCCCGCCAGCCAGAGCAGCGGAACGGAGGCCGTGCCGTCGGACCGCTCGCACGGCAGCGACGACACCGCGTGGGCCGGGCGGGTCTCGGCGGCGGTGACGGTGCCGGTCACCTGCACCGGCTGGCGGTGGCCGGCGCCGGCCAGCTTCTTGGCCGTGGGCCGGCTGCCCCAGCGCTCACCGTCGCCGAAGGTGACCGGGCCTCTCACCGCAGGTGGGCCAGCGCCAGGTTGAGCTCGAGCACGTCGACGTAGGGGGCGCCGAGGAAGCCCAGCTGGCGCCCGTGGATGTGGGTGGCGACCAGGTGACGCACGGCGGCCACCGGCAGGTGCCGGGCCTTGGCCACCGCGTCGACCTGCACGTAGGCCGAATGGGGGCTGATGTCGGGGTCGACCAGGCTGCCGGAGGTGGTGACCAGGTCGCTGGTGGGGACGATGCCTTCGGCCTTGAGCTTGGCCGCCTGCTTGGCCACGGCCTGCTCGAGCGCCTTGGAGCGAGGTCCGGGCTGGTTGGTGCCCGACACGATGATGTGGTCGGGGCCGGTGGTCAGCACCGTCCCGTCGGCCCGGCCCTGGAACCAGCGGGGCCCGGGCCAGCTCTGGCCGATCAGGGTGGAGCCGTCGGCGGTCAGCGAGCCGTTGGCCTGGTGGTGGAAGGCCAGCTGGCTCAGGCCCGTCCCGGCCAGCGGGTAGAGGATCCCCAGCAGCACCAGGAAGAACAGGCTCACGATGAGCGAGCGGCGGAGATTGGTGAACAGGTTCGACATGGGTGGGCCTCAGTACCAGTGCAGGGCCGTCAGGGCCAGGTCGATGAGCTTGATGAACACGAAGGGGACGATGACGCCGCCCACCCCGTAGATGAGGACGTTGCGGCGCAGGATCGACGCGGCGCTGGCTGGCCGGAACCGCACGCCGCGCAGGGCCAGGGGGATGAGGGCGATGATGACCAGGGCGTTGAAGATGACCGCTGACAGCACCGCGCTGGTGGGGCTGTGCAGCTTCATGATGTTGAGGGCGTTGAGCTGCGGGTAGGTGGCGACGAACAGGGCGGGGATGATGGCGAAGTACTTGGCCACGTCGTTGGCGATGGAGAAGGTGGTCAGCGCCCCCCGGGTGATGAGCAGCTGCTTGCCGACCTCGACGATGTCGATCAGCTTGGTGGGGTTCGAGTCGAGGTCGACCATGTTGCCGGCCTCTTTGGCCGCCGTGGTCCCGGTGTTCATGGCCACGCCCACGTCGGCTTGGGCCAGCGCCGGCGCGTCGTTGGTGCCGTCGCCGGTCATGGCCACGAGCTTGCCGCCCTCCTGCTCGGCGCGGATGAGGGCCAGCTTGGCCTCGGGGGTGGCCTCGGCCAGGTAGTCGTCGACGCCGGCCTCCTGGGCGATGGCGGCGGCGGTCAGCGGGTTGTCACCGGTGATCATGACGGTGCGGATCCCGATGGCCCGCAGGTCGTCGAAGCGGTCGCGGATGCCCTGCTTCACCACGTCCTTCAGCTCGATCACCCCGAGGATCCGGGGCCCGTCGGCCACCACCAGCGGGGTGGAACCCGACCGCGACACCGTCTCGACGGTCTGGTCGAGCCCGGCGGGGATGGTGCCGCCCTGCTCGTCGACCCAGCGGCGCACCGCCTCGGCCGCGCCCTTGCGGATGGAGCGCCCGTCGACGTCGAGCCCCGACATGCGGGTGGCGGCGGAGAACGGCACGAACTGGTGCCCCTCGCCCAGGGCCCGCTGGCGCAACCCGAAGCGGTCCTTGGCCAGCACCACCACCGAGCGTCCCTCGGGGGTCTCGTCGGCCAGGGAGGCCAGCTGGGCGGCGGCGGCCAGCTCCTGCTCCTCGACGCCTTCCACCGGGATGAACTGCGACGCCATGCGGTTGCCGAGGGTGATGGTGCCGGTCTTGTCGAGCAGCAGGGTCTGCACGTCGCCGGCGGCCTCGACGGCCCGCCCGCTCATGGCCAGCACGTTGCGCTGCACCAGACGGTCCATGCCGGCGATGCCGATGGCCGACAGCAGCGCGCCGATGGTGGTGGGGATCAGGCAGACCAGCAGCGCCACCAGGATGACCACCGACAGGTTGGTCCCCGAGAAGTGGCCGAAGGGCTGCAAGGTGACCACCACCGGCAGGAAGATGATGGTGAGGGCGGCCAGCAGGATGGTGAGGGCGATCTCGTTCGGGGTCCGCTGGCGGTTGGCTCCCTCCACCAGGCTGATCATGCGGTCCATGAAGGTGTGGCCCCG
Organism: Actinomycetes bacterium; assembly: GCA_021848085.1. GTDB lineage: Bacteria > Actinomycetota > Acidimicrobiia > Acidimicrobiales > UBA8190 > JAJZNB01. The sequence goes on along the minus strand of JAJZNB010000096.1, from coordinate 6,365 downwards.
CTCGGCGGTGATGCGGATGACGATCCGGTCGGAGAGCACCTTGGTGCCGCCGGTGACCGCCGAGCGGTCGCCGCCCGACTCGCGGATGACGGGGGCCGACTCGCCGGTGATGGCCGACTCGTCGACCGAGGCGACACCTTCGATGATCTCCCCGTCGGAGGGGATGAGGTCGCCCGCCTCGCACACCACCGTGTCACCCTTGGCCAGCGCCGAGGCCGCCACCCGCTCCTCGGTGCCGGCGGGGGTCAGCCGGCGGGCTTCGGTCTCGGCCCGCATGCGGCGCAGGGTGTCGGCCTGGGCCCGGCCCCGGCCCTCGGCCATGGCTTCGGCGAAGTTGGCGAACACCACGGTCAGGAACAGCCAGGCGGTGATGCTCCAGGTGAACACCCCGGGGTGGACGATGGCCTCGATCAGGGTGACCACCGTGCCGACCAGCACCACGAACATCACCGGGTTGCGGACCTGGACGCGGGGGTCGAGCTTGCGGAAGGCGCCGGTGGCCGCCTGGCTCAGGATCTCGCGGTCGAACAGGCCGCGGGTCTGGGCGACGCCGTGGGGGGCGGCCGGCGCCGGGCTGCCCGGGCTGGTCTCGACGGCCGTCATCAGAAGAGCCTCCCGTGGCTGAGCTGCTCCACGATCGGGCCGAGCGACACCGCCGGGAAGAAGGTGAGACCTCCGACGATGAGGATGACGCCGATGAGCAGCCCGGTGAACAGCGGGGTGTCGGTGCGGAACGTCCCCAGCCCGGCCGGCACGACGTTCTTGGCCGCCAACGAGCCGGCCAGGGCCAGGACGGGGACGATGATGGCGAAGCGGCCCATGAGCATGGCGATGCCGCCGGTGATGTTGTAGAAGGCGGTGTTGCCGCTGAGACCGGCGAAGGCCGAGCCGTTGTTGTTGGCCTGCGAGGTGAAGGCGTAGAGGATCTCGGTGAAGCCGTGGGGCACGGCGTTGCCGATGCCGACGCGCCCGGCGTGGACCGACACGGCGATGGCGGTGAGCACCAGCACGGTGATGGGCATCACCAGCGCGCCGAGGGCGGCCAGCTTCACCTCGCGAGCCTGGATCTTCTTGCCCAGGTACTCCGGCGTTCGGCCGATCATGAGCCCGCCGAGGAACACGGCGATGATGGCGAACAGCAAGATGGTGTACAGGCCGCTGCCGACGCCGCCGGGGGAGACCTCGCCGAGCATCATGCCGGTCAGGAGGCCGAACCCGCCCATGGGCGTGAACGAGTCGTTCGCCCCCGACACCGATCCGGTGGAGGTCTGGGTGGAGGTGACGTTGTAGAGGGTCGTCTCGCGCACCCCGAAGCGGACCTCTTTGCCCACCATGTTGCCGTGGGGTTGGGCCACCACGTGGGCGGCCTTGACCGCCGGGTTGGGCTGCGCCTCGAAGTAGGAGATGAAGCCCAGCCAGACGCCGAAGATGATGGCCATGGCCGCCAGCACGGCCAGACCCTGGCGGGTGCCGGCCCGGCGTGCCGCCTTGCGCCGGGCGGCGTCCTCGCCGCCGGTCGCCGCCGTGGTCTCCTCGCCGGTGCCGGCGCCGCCGGGGTGGTCCTCGCCGGTGCCGGCGGCGCCGGGGTGGTCTGACCCCTGCTCCGCCGAGCGGCTGCGTCCGGTCAGGGTCCGGCCGCTGTCGGCGATCATGCGGCCGAAGGTGTAGGTGAGCGCCACCGGGATCATGAGGATGAGGAAGACCGACAGCAGGTTGGTGGCGGCTGTCGGATCCTCGAAGGGGAAGGCGCCGTTGGCGTTGTAGCTGCCGCCGCCGTTGGTGCCTAGCTGCTTGATGGCCTCCTGGAAGCCGAACGGGCCCCGGGGGATGACCTGGGTGGCGCCGGTCAGCGCGTTGTGGATGGTGGCCGGGCCGCTGAAGGTCTGGATGGCACCCTGGGCCACGAAGATGAAGCCGGCCACGAAGGCGATGGGGAGCAGCACGTACAGCGTGCCGCGCACCAGGTCGGTCCAGAAGTTGCCGATGGTCGGCGAGCCCCGGCGGACGAAGCCGCGGATGAGGGCGATGGCCACGGCGATGCCGACCGCCGCGCTGACGAAGTTCTGCACGGCCAGCGCCGCCATCTGCGACACGTAGGTCATGGTCGACTCGCCGGCGTAGTTCTGCCAGTTGGTGTTGCTGACGAACGACACCGCCGTGTTCCAGGCCAGGGCCGGGCTGACCGCTCCCAGGTGCAGTGGGTTGAGCGGCAGGCTGCCCTGGATCCGCTGGATCAGGTAGGTGAGCAGCACGGCGACGGCCGAGAAGACGATGAGCGAGGTGGCGTAGCGCTGCCAGGTCTGCTCGGCCTCGGGGTCGATGCCCAGCAGCCGGTAGACGGGGCGCTCCACGAAGGCGAGGAATCGGACGCGCCCCTCGAAGACGTTGGCCATGTAGGCACCGAGCAGGCGCCAGGTGACCCCCAGGGCGACGACGAGCAGGGCGATGGTGGCGAGGTAGTCCACGACTCAGAACCACTCCGGCTTGAACAGGGCCAGGCCGAGGTAGACGAACACCGCGCCGGAGACGATGAGCAGCACCAGGTCGGCGACGCTCACACCCGCTCCAGTGCCCGGATCAGCCCCAGCATCAGCCCGAAGAAGACGATCGTCCCGAGGACAGCCAGGAAATCTGCCATGGGGGCAGTGTGGCGGCGGGTCTGTGAACCGGATCTGAACGGCCCGCCGGACGGCGTGAACAATTCGTGAACGGAGCCGCTTCCGGGGGCAGCGGGCTGCTCCACCGGCCGGCATGGGTCTCGCTGGCCTCGACCGGCGAGGATGCCCGGTCGGCGGGGCTGCCAGTCGCCCGGCGGTGTGGGCCTGGCCTCGACCGGCGAGGCTGCCCGGTCGGCGGGGCTGCCAGTCGCCCGGCGGTGTGGGCCTGGCCTCGACCGGCCGCGGTGTCAGTCGCCGGCCAGCTGGTAGCCGATGCCCGGCGCCGTGCGCAGCAGCTGGCCCTGGGCGTCGCCCAGCTTGCGGCGCAGCCGGTAGACGTGGACCCGCAGGGACTCGGCCTCGTCGGTGTACTCGCCGCCCCACACCTGGCGCAGGATCATCTGGTGGGTGCAGAGCTTGCCGGCGTGGCGGGCCAGGTAGGCGAGCAGGTCGAACTCGCGGGCGGTCAGGCGCAGCGGCTCGCCGCCGAAGGAGGCCTGGTGGTGGACCAGGTCGAGCTCCAGGGCCCCGGTGCGCAACGTGGCCGGCTGGTCGGGCTCGGGGAGCTGACGGTGGCGGAGGGCGGCGCGGATGCGGGCCTCGAGCTCGGCCATGCCGAAGGGCTTGGTGACGTAGTCGTCGGCGCCGCCGTCGAGTGCGGCCACCTTGCGGTCCTCGAGGCCGGTGGCCGACAGCACGATGATCGGCATCGTCGACCAGGTGCGGACGCGGCGGCAGACGTCGAGCCCGTCGATGTCGGGCAGGCCGAGGTCGAGGACCATCAGCTCGGGCTGGTCGAGGGCGGCCTGCGACAGGCCCTCTTCGCCGGTGAGGGCGCCGGTGACCTGATGGCCGCGGGCTTCGAGGCCCACCCGCAGGGCGCGCAGCAGGGACCGGTCGTCGTCGACCACCAGGATGCGGGCCACGTCAGCGTCCCCGCGCCGGGACCCACCGAGCCGGGGAGGCCGGGAAGGCCGCCGCCGCCGGCTCGGCCGGCCCGTCGGCCACCGGTTGATCGCCCGCCGGCGGGCCCAACGCCACGGCACCGCCCGCCACGACACCGCCCGCCACGGCACCGCCATCCGGCGGGTCCAACGCCACGGCACCGCCGGCCGCGGCGGTGACGACCGGCACGGCACCGCCCGCCACGGCACCGCCCGCCACGGCATCGCCCGCCACGGCACCGCCATCCGGCGGGTCCAACGCCACGGCACCGCCGGCCGCGGCGGTGGCGACCGGCAGGGTGAAGCAGAAGCGGGCACCGCCACCGTCGTGGTCCTCGACCCAGATGCGCTGGCCGTGGGCTTCGACGAAGGCGTGGGCGATGGCCAGGCCAAGCCCGCCTCGGCCACCGGCTTCGCGGCGGTTGAACATGTGGAAGACGTGGGGCCGTTCGTCAGGGGACACGCCAGGGCCGCGGTCCTCGACGCTGAGGACGACCCGGTCCCGGCCCCGTCGGACGGCGCTGACGGTGACCGGGCTCTCCGCCGGCGAGTAGCGCAGGGCGTTGTCGAGCAGGTTGACCAGCACCTGGCCGACCAGCACCCGGTCGACGTCGACGGCCGGCAGCGCCGGCGCCTCCCAGCGCACCCGGTCGACGTCGTCGGCGGGGCCGAGCACGGCCAGGGCCTCTTGCACCAGGGCGTCGACCGTCGTCGGCCAGCGGCGCAGTTCCAGGGCGCCGGACTGGATCCGGGTCATGTCGAGGAGGTTGGCCACCAGCCGGTCGAGGCGGTGGGCCTGCAGGTCGATCAGGCCGAGCAGCTCCGCGGCGGCGGCGGAGCTGACTGGCGCGTCGGGGTCGCGCAAGGCCGAGACGGCCACCAGCACGGTGGCCAGTGGGCTGCGCAGATCGTGGGAGACGGCGCCGACCAGGGAGCGGCGCAGCCGGTCGACCTCCTCGAGCAGCTGGGCCCGCAGCGCCTGCTCGCGCAGCTCGGCCCGTTCCAGGGCCAGCGCGAGATGGTTGGCGAAGGCGTGCAGCAGCTCGTGGTCCCGGCTGGTGCCGGTCAGGCCGCGCAGCGCCAGCAGGCCGATGGGTTCGCCGGTGGTGGCCAGCACCAGCACCTGCAGCCCGTCGCGGCCCGCGGCGGCGCTGTCGAGGCTCACCGGCAGGCCCGAGGACGACAGGTGGCGCAGCTCGTCGGCGGTGAGCGGTTCGCCGGCCGAGGCGGCCAGCTGCAGGCGGCCGGCGCTGGGCAGCAGCAGGGCGGCGCCGTCGAGGTCGAAGGCGTCGCGCACCGAGCTCACCACCGTCAGCAGCAGCTCGGGGAGCGAGGCGTCGCGCACCAGCAGCTCCGACAGGTCGAACAGGCGGCGCAGCTCGTCGGCCCGGCGCTGGGCGTCGGCCCGGGCGCTGGCCGCTCGGGCCACCACCCGGGCCGCCACCACCATGACCACGGCGTAGACGCCCAAGGCCGCCCAGTTCTGCGCCCCGCCCACCGACAGCGTGTAGTAGGGCGGGATGAACACCAGGGCGTAGGCCAGGAAGCCGGTGGCGGTGGCGACGACCCCGGCGCCGAACCCGCCCAGGGCGACGCCAACCACCACCGGCACCACCAGCACCAGGGCGGCGGTGGCGACGTTCAGATGGGGGCGGATCGGCAGCATGGCCGCGGTGAGCGCCGCCACGAGGGCTGCCGCTGCCACGGCGCCGACGACCACCCGCCGCGACCGGGGGATCGGGCTGTCACCGGCGCGGCCGGTGTCGGGCTGCCGGGTTCGGGAGGTCCCCGTTCGGGAGGTCCCCGTTCGGGAGGAGCGGGGCCCAGCGGAGCGGGACTCAGCCAAGCGGGGCTGGGACGGCCCGGACCGGGATGCCCCCAGCCGGGACGAGCGGGGCTCGGTCGACCGGCCTTGGGGCGGCCGGGGCTGGGACGACACGCCGATCATGGGTCCATCATCGCCGCTGGCGGCCGGTAGCCTGAAACTCCTGGCCCGACGGTGTCCGGTCGCCGGCTGCTGCTCGTAGTGCTCCACCACCACGCCCGGCCGCTCGGTGGCCCGCAACACACCCGGCCGCTCGCCGGTCTGTCCGATCGCCGGCTGCTGCTCGGAGTGCTCCAACACACCCGGCCGCTCGGCGGCCCGCAACACACCCGGCCGCTCGCCGGCCTGTCCGATCGCCGGCTGCTGCTCGGAGTGCTCCGACACACCCGGCCGCTCGGCGGCCCGCAACACACCCGGCCGCTCGCCGGTCTGTCCGATCGCCGGCTACTGCTCGTAGTGCTCCACCACCACGCCCGGCCGCTCGGTGGCCTGTTCGGGATCCTGGCCGGCCGAGCGCCGGGCTCGACGCTGGCGCAGCAGGTCCCAGCACTGGTCGAGGGACACCTGCAGCTGCCGCAGGCGGTTGAGCTCCTCGTCCGACAAGGGCTTGCCGACGTGGGCCTGCTCCAGCCGGTGCTCCTCGGCCAGCAGCTCGTCGATCCGGCCCACGATGTCGGCGTCGTCCATGGCGGTCTCCTTCCGGTGAACAGCTCCCCCGCTGGTGGGTCGGCGGGGCCACAGGGTGTCGCACTGGCCGCCTCCGAGCGGGATGACGTGCAGATGTTGAGGCGGGAAACCGGCCGTCGAGCCGGGTCCGCCTGGCGAGGCGGGCCCCGGAGAAGGCAGGGCCTGCCAGCTATCGTCCCACGGCTGGCCGCGGACCACCGGCCAACCCCCAGCCCCCCCCCCCCCCCAGGCCCCCCCCCCCCCCACCCCCCC
>JAJZNB010000111.1 GCA_021848085.1 Actinomycetes bacterium | reverse complement strand
GGCTCGTGGTGGCGCAGCCGCAGCTTGTCCTCGGGGATCCCCAGGCCGCGGTACCAGGCGAAGCGCTCACCCAGCCAGTAGTCGAACCACTGCTGGCCCTCGGCGGGCGGCACGAAGAACTCCATCTCCATCTGCTCGAACTCCCGGGTCCGGAAGACGAAGTTCTGCGGGGTGATCTCGTTGCGGAACGACTTGCCGACCTGGGCGATGCCGAACGGCGGCTTCTTGCGGGTGGTCTGCAGCACGTTGGCGAAGTTGACGAACATGCCCTGCGCGGTCTCGGGCCGCAGGTAGGCCACCGTGGCGTCCTCCTCCACCGGGCCGGCGTAGGTCTTGAACATCAAGTTGAACGAGCGCGGCTCGGTCAGGTCGGTGGAGCCGCAGTTGGGGCAGCGGTCACCGATCTTGTCCGCTCGCCAGCGCTCGTGGCAGTGCCGGCAGTCGACCAGCGGGTCGGTGAAGTTGTCGAGGTGGCCTGACGCCGCCCAGATCTTGGGGCTCGACAGGATCGCCGCGTCGATGCCGACGACGTCGTCGCGGCACTGCACCATCGACCGCCACCAGGCGTCCTTCACGTTGCGCAAGAGCAGCACCCCCAGCGGCCCGTAGTCGTAGGTGGACCGGAACCCGCCGTAGATCTCGGCTGACGGGAAGATGAACCCGCGCCGCTTGCACAGGTTGACCACCTTGTCCATCAGGTCGGCGGGCGGGCTGGGCACCGGCTCGGTCATGCCGGCAGGATACCGGCTGCACCCTGGTGCTCTTCAGCTGGCCGGGCCGGTGGCCGCAGCAGGGCGGTCACCGCGTTGGCCAGCAGCCGACCCCGCACCGTCAGCACCGCCCGCCCGCCGCGGCGGGTGACGAGCCCGGCGAGCTCGGGCACCTCGGGCAGGGCGTCGGCGGGGACACCCCAGGCGGTGCGCAGCCCCAGCGCCAGCCGCTCGAAGTCGCGCTGGGCGTCGGTCAGCACCTCGGCGCCGGCGGTGGGGTCGCGTCCGGCGGCGGCGGCGGCGATGTACCGCTCGGGGGTGCGGACGTTCCACCAGCGGCGCCCGGCCCGGTGGGAGTGGGCGGCGCAGCCGATCCCCAGGTAGTCGCCTTGGTCCCAGTACAGCTGGTTGTGCCGGCAGCGGTGGCCGGGGCGCGCCCAGTTCGACACCTCGTACCAGCCGAAGCCGGCGTCGCTCAGCACGGCGTCGGCCAGCTCGTAGCGGCCGGCCTGCACGTCGTCGTCGGGGTGGCGCGACGGGTCGCGCTGCAGCGCGGTGCCGGGCTCCACCGTCAAGGCGTAGGCGCTGACGTGCTGCGGGCAGGGTCGCAGGTCCAGCACCTGGCGCAAGGTGTCGGCCCAGTCCTCGTCGCGCTCGCCGGCGCCGCCGAAGATGAGGTCGACGTTGGCCGAGGCGATGCCGGCGTCGGCCGCCCAGCCCAGCGCCGGGGCCACCATGGCCGGGTCGTGGTGGCGGCCCAGGCCCCGCAGCACGTGGGGGACCATCGACTGCACCCCGAACGACACCCGGGTCACCCCGGCGGCCGCCCAACGCCGGAACCGGGCCGCCGAGGCGTCTTCGGGGTTGCACTCCACGGTGACCTCGGCGCCCGGGCGGCGCGGCACCGACGCCACCAGGTCGGCCAGGGCGCCGGGGTCGAGCCGCGAGGGGGTGCCGCCACCGACGAACACCGAGCTGGCCGGCGGCAGCTGGCCGGCGGCGGCGGTGATCTCGGCCGTGCACGCCGCCGTGTAGTCGCGCATCAGGTGGTCACGGTCGGTGAAGGTGGCGAAGGCGCAGTAGTCGCAGCGCCGGGCGCAGAACGGCACGTGGACGTAGACGCCGAAGCCGCCTCCGCCGTCGGCCTCCTCGGCTGCCGCCCCGGGGGCTGCCGGGTCGTGGAGAACCCGGTCGACATCCGGCCGCTGCTGCGCCGGCGCCACGGTCAGAGCCCGCCGCTGGCGTGGGCGCTGCGCAGGCGCCGGTCGAGGTGCGCCTCCATGGCTTCGGTGACCAGCTCCGCCACCTCGTCGGCCACCTCGCCCGCCGGCTGGTGCAGCACGCCGCTCAGGTCGCCACCGAGAACCCGACGCAGCACGTCGAGGGCGTCGGGGCCGAGGGGACGGCCGCGGCGGCAGGCTCGGCACAGCGCACCGCCCTCGGTCAGGTCGAAGGCGACCAGCGTGTCGACGCTGCCGCACGAGGCGCAACGGTCGAGGATGGGGGCGGTGCCTTCGAGGGCCAGCACCTTCAGCAGGAAGGCGGGGACCAGCAACGGCGGGTCGTCACCTTCGAGCACCTGCAAGGCACCGACCAGCATGTCGTGGAGCCGGGGGCTGGGCTGGCCGGGCTGGGCGATCTGGTCGACCGTCTCGAGCATCGTGTAGGCCTTGCCCACGCGGCTGAGGTCCTCGCGCACGGCCCGGAAGGCGTGCAGCACCTCGGCCTGGGTGACGATGTCGAGCTCCCGTCCCTGCCAGCACTGCAGAGCCACGTGACTCAGCGGCTCGACCCGGGCGCCGAACTTGGAGCGGGTGCGGCGCACCCCTTTGGCCACGGCTCGGATCTTGCCGTGGCCGCGGCTGATGATGGTCACGATGCGGTCGGCTTCGCCGAGGCGCAAGGTGCGCAGGACGACCCCCTCGTCCCGGTAGAGGCTCACCCCGCCATGGTGCCACCGCCGTCGCCGGAACCGGTGCTCCCCGGCGATGCGTCGGCCGTCTCCGCCGGCGCCGCGGCGCGCCGCGGCTGCGGTGCCCGGCCCGGCGAGCCGCTGCCGGCCGGCTCCTCCGGGGGGCGGCTGGCCGACTCCCCCGTCGGGTCTGGTGCCCCAGGCGGGCCCGGGACAGCAGCCGGGCCGGAGACGGCGGACGGCGCACCGTCTGGGGATGTCGGCGAGGCGGCTGTCGAAGGGGCCGAGGCCCTCTGGCCGGCGGCCTGCTGGCGGCGCAGCACCGCTTCGGCCGCGCCGGGCAGGGCCTGGTCGGGGTCGTAGACCGCCGGGGCGCGGTTGGCGGTGTGGCGGCCGCCCATCAGGTTGCCCATGGCGATCATGGCCACGATGCCGATGCCGGTGACGAGGATTCCCCACGCCGCCGCCAGACCGGCGATGCCCAGCACCACCAGCAGGGCGACGGCGGCCAGCCCGAGCAGCCAGGCGACGACCCGGGCGATCACGTCCGCACCCTTCCGTAGCGCCGCTCGCGGTGCTGGTACTCGGCCACGGCGGCGAACAGGTGCTGGCGGCGGAAGTCGGGCCACAGCACGTCGCTGAACACCAGCTCCGAATAGGCCAGCTGCCAGAGCAGGAAGTTGGAGATCCGGTACTCGCCCGAGGTGCGCACCATCAGATCCGGGTCGGGCTGCTCGGATTGGTAGAGATGGGCCCGGATGGACTTCTCGGTGACACCGTCGGGGTCGACCCCTTCAGCCACGAGGGCCCGGACGGCGTCGACGATCTCGGCTCGGCCTCCGTAGTTGAACGCCATGGTCAAGGTCATGCGCCGGTTGTCTCGGGTCAGCTCCACCGACTCGTCCATCCGGCGCAGCACCCGCCGGGGCACCCGCCAGTCGCGGCGGCCGGCGAAGCGGATCCGGACCCCCTTGGCGTGCAGCTCGTCCCGGCGCCGCATCAGCAGCGACTCGTTGAAGCCCATCAGGTAGCGGACCTCGTCCGCCGGTCGCCGCCAGTTCTCGGTGGAGAAGGCGAACATGGTCAGCCACCGAACGCCCAGGATGAGGGCGCCCTCCACCGCGTCGAGCAGCGCCTCTTCACCCGCCGCGTGGCCTTCGGTGCGCGGCAGGCCGCGGGCGCGCGCCCAGCGGCCGTTGCCGTCCATGACGCAGGCGATGTGGGTGGGGACGTGGTCGGGGTCGATGCCGTCCGGCCACTGGTCGACAAGGGACACCCCCTGACGCTACCCGCCGACACGCCGGCACTGGCAGCGCAGTAGCCTGCGTGACAGCGCAGGGGCCGCAGGGCCCGAAAGGTCGGCTGCCATGAGCGGCTGGGTGTGGTTGATCATCGCCGCGGTGTTCGTGGTCGTGGAGATCACCAACCTGGCCCTGTTCGCCCTGTTCCTCGCCGTCGGCGCGCTGGCCGCCGCCCTCGGCGCCGTGGCCGGTGGCAACATCGTGGCCCAGGCGCTGGTCTTCGCCGTCACCTCGGTCGGTGGGGTGGTGGTGGCGCGCCGGCCGTTGCTGCGCGCCGTCCACGGGTCGCGCACCCCGCCGCTGCGCTCGGGGGTGTCCGCCCTGATCGGCCAGCGGGCCACCGTGGTGCGCGCCGTGCACGGCGCTGACCATCCCGGCACCGTCCACGTGCGCGGCGAGGACTGGCCGGCCATCTCCTTCGACGACGTCGCCTACCAGCCCGGCCAGGTGGTCCAGGTCGTCGACATCGACCGCACCCGTCTGGTGGTGACCATCGCCTGACGTCGACCGACCCGCCCAGCAGCACCAGGAGGATGCCCATGTTCGCCAGTTCCAGCGCCGCCGCCGGAGCGGTGGTCGCCATCGTCGTGATCGTCGTGGTGATCGTGGCCCTGCTGCGCAGCGTCCGCCTGGTGCAACAGGGCACCGTGGGGGTCGTCAAGCGTGTCGGCCGGTTCCACAAGGTGCACGAGCCGGGCATCTGCGTCGTGGTCCCCTTCGTCGACACCTTGCAGCGCGTCGACATGCGCGAGGAGCCCCGGGTCGGGGACCTGCAGGCCGTCATCACCAAGGACAACGTCAGCGTCATGGTCAACGCCACCATCTTCAGCCAGGTGGTGGACGTGCAGCTGGCGCTGTTCGAGATCAGCAACTACCACGTGGCGGTGGAGCAGCTGGCCCGCACCGCGCTTCGAGCGGTGTTCGGCGGGCTCACCCTCGACGAGGCGCTCAGCGAGCGGCAGCGGATCAATGCCGAGCTGCAGACCCACATGGCGTCCGCCACCGAGAAGTGGGGGGTGCGGCTCAACCGGATCGAGATCGTCGACATCGTGCCGCCCCAGAACATCCTGACCGCCATGGCGCTGCAGAAGGAAGCCGATCAGCAGAAGCGGGCCGCCATCCTGCAGTCCGAGGGGCAGCAGCGGGCGGCCATCAACAACGCCGAGGGCCAGAAGCAGGCCGCCATCTTGACCGCCGAGGGGGAGAAGCAGGCGGCCATCTTGCGAGCCGAGGGGCAGAAGGAAGCCCAGCTGCGAACCGGTGAGGGCCAGGCCGGCGCCATCACCGCGGTCTACCGGGCCATCACCGAAGGCCAGGTGACACCTGAGCTGCTGGCCGTGCTGCAGCTGCAGGGCCTCGAGAAGATCGCCACCAGCGACAACACCAAGGTGGTGGTGCCGGTGGAGTCGGCCGGCCTGCTCGGTGCGGCGCAGGCGCTGCGGTCGGTGCTCGCCGCGGTGCCCGAGCACGTCGCCCCCAACGGCGCCGGGACGATCAGCGCCCTGTGACCGCAGCCCCGCGCCCTGTGACCGCAGCCCGCGCCCTGTGACCTCGATCAGCCGGGGGGCTTCCACCGGCGGCCCGGGGCCGGCGGGCGCGGTGGCGGCCGGTGGGCGCGCCGCGGGGGGAGCCGACGCGTTGCGGGGGGCGGCAGACGCCGCCCCCCGCAACGATCGACGATGTGGGCTGACTACAGCCGGCGGACCTTGGTCGCCTGCGGACCCTTCTGGCCGACGCTCGACTCGAACTCCACCCGCTCACCTTCGGTGAGCTCGCGGTAGCCGTTGCCCTCGATGGCCGAGAAGTGGACGAAGACGTCAGGGGTGCCGTCGTCAGGAGTCAAGAAGCCGTAGCCCTTGGTCGAGTTGAACCACTTCACCGTGCCTTCTGCCATTGCCGATTCCTCACTTCTCCACGCAGCTCACTTGCGGGAGACGAAACGTCAACCGACAACGACGTCCGGCCTGCGTGATCCAACCGAACGCTGCTCGCAGCGTAGCGGGCCGTGCCCGGCCTTGCATGGCGTCACCGGGGGGCGGCACCCGCCGGCGGCGGCGACCCCCCTTCCGGCAGCTCAGCGGACCCGGATGACCTCGGTGGCGACCAGCTTGTCGTGCCACGCCTGGCGGCGCCGGTCCCACAACGGCGACAGGACGTTGACGACACCGGGGATGAAGAAGAGCCAGAACAGCGCGTAGAAGACGAAGCGGCGCAGCAGGGCACGTCCGAAGCCGACCTGGCCGCCGGTGTGGGCGTCGCGGGTGGCGATGCCGAGCAGCCGCTTGCCGATCGTCTGCCCCCGGGGTCCGCCGTCGAGCAGGCCGAAGTAGACCAGCTCGGCGACGGCGACGACCAGATAGGCGAAGACGACCGCTCCGCCCGAGGTCGAGGTGGTGGTGGTGAACCCGTTGGTGGTGGAGGTGGTGCTGGCGCCGGCCACGATGCTCAAGATGATGCCGGCGGGGATCCCGATGACGAACCCGTCGACGATGATGGCCAGCAGTCGCTGCCACCAGTCGGCCAGGGGTCTGCCCCAGCTGTCGGTGCGACGGCCGGCGCCGGGGTAGCCGGTCGGATAGCCCGCTGGGCCGTAGCCACCCGGCCCGAACCCGCCGGGACCGCCGTAGCCACCGGGGCCGTAGGCCGGCGGCGGGTCGTAGCCGCTGTGACCATGAGCGGGCGGAGCGACGCCCGAAGACTCCGACGACCCCGGCGGCGGATATGGCGGCGTCGAGGGGTATGGCGGAACCGAGGGGTACGACGGGACCGAGGGGTGTGGTGCCGCTGGCGGCGGTGGATACGGCACCGCCGGCGGCGGTGGATACGGCGGCGCCGGCGGCGGCGGGTATGGCGGCGCCGAGGGATACGGCGGCGCCGGCGGCGGTGGTGTGCCGCCGCCGGTGGCGGGCGGAGCTGGCGCCGGATAGGGCGGGACCGGCGGCGGCACCTCCCCGGCGGGGATCGGCGCCGGCCCGGCCGGATAGGGCGGGGCTGGCGCCTGCGGGCGGTGGATCGGTCCTCCGGGGAACGGGGGCACCGGCGGCGGCGGCGCCGGGCCTCCGGAGGGCGGCGGGTACGGCGACAAAGGTGGCGGCGCTGGCGGCGGGGGGGCTCCGGCCCCCTCCGATGGCGGTGTCTGGTCGGTCATCGATCCCCTTCGCGTCGAAGGGCCGAGAGGCCCCGCTCCTCGACCCAGCTTAAGGACGGGCCGCCCACCGTGGGGGCCATCTGTCGCAGCGCGGCGCGTTAGCGTCGTCCGGTGACCCATCCCGAACCCGGCGCCGACCTGGCGTCGGCCGTCGCCGCCAAGCTGCAAGCGGTGACCGCCGCGCTGCCCGGCGGCGAGCATCGGCCGGGGCAGCTGGCCATGGCCAACGCGGTCGCCCATGCCATCGGCGCCGGACGGCACCTGGTCGTCCAGGCCGGGACCGGCACGGGCAAGTCCCTGGCCTATCTGGTGCCGGCCATCTGCTCGGGCCGCACGGCGGTGGTGGCCACCGCCACCAAGGCCCTCCAGGATCAGCTGGCCAGCAAGGAGCTGCCCTTCCTGGGCCGCCACCTCGACGTGGCGTTCAGCTTCGCCGTGCTCAAGGGCCGCTCCAACTACCTGTGCCTGCAGCGCGTCGCTGAGATGCGCCAACCGGCGGCCGGCGAGGTGGAGGCGGCGCTGCCCGGACTCGACCCTGACGGAGCCGGCGCAACCGACGGGGCTGGCCCAACCGACGGGGCTGGCCCAGGCGGTGGCGCTGGCCCAGGCGGTGGCGCTGGCCCAGGCGACGGGACCGGCGGGGCCGGCGACGTCCGCCGGTTCGGCGACCAGGTGCGGGCCCTGCTGGCCTGGTCGGAGACCACCAGCAGCGGCGATCGCGCCGAGCTGCCCTTCGAGCCGCACCCTCGGGCGTGGACGGCGCTGTCGGTGGGGCCACGCGAGTGCCCCGGAGCGTTCCGCTGCCCGTCGGGTCCCCGCTGCTTCGCCGAGGCCGCCCGCGAGCGGGCCGCTGCCGCCGACGTGGTGGTGGTCAACACCCATCTGTACGCCAGCCACATCGCCAGCGGCGGGGTGGTGCTGCCCGAGCACGACGTGGTCGTCTTCGACGAGGCCCACCAGGTCGAGGACGTGCTGGCAGCGGGGCTGGGGGTGGAGATCACCGCCGGTCGGCTCCGGGCGCTGGCCGGCGTGGCCAAGGCGGCGCTGGGCGAGGCCGGCGCCGAGCACGTCGAGGCGGTGGTGGAGATGGCCGGGCGGCTCGACGAGGCCCTGGCACCGCTGGTGGGCCGCCGGGTGCAGCTGGCCGACGCCGACCGGCCCGGCCACGACGGGCTGCAGGAGCTGGTGCTGGCCTCGGTGCTGACGCTGACGGCCAGCCGGGTGCGGACGCTGGCCGGCGAGCTGCGCCGGGACGCCGACGATCCTGACGGTGACTCCCGCCGGGCCCGGGCCTTGCTGGCCGCCGGCCATCTGGTCGACGACCTGGCCCGCATGTCGGAGGCCGACCGCGACCAGGTGGCGTGGGTGGAGCAGACCACGACCGGACGTGTCGTGTCGCGGTGTCTGCGGATGACACCGATCGAGGTGGCGCCGCTGCTGGCCGCGAGCCTGTGGCCCACGGTGACCGCGGTGCTCACCTCGGCCACGGTCCCACCCCTGCTCGAGGAGCGTCTGGGCCTGCCGGCGGAGACCGACCGCCTCGACGTGGGCAGCCCCTTCCCATACCGCCAGCACGCCCTGCTGTACGTGCCGACCCATCTGCCCGACCGGCGCAGCCCGGCGGCCGAAGCAGCCATCCACGAGGAGATGGAGCAGCTGATGCGGGCGGCGGGCGGGCGGACCCTGGCCCTGTTCACCAGCTGGCGGGCGATGCAGCAGGCCGCCGCCGCGCTGCGGCCGCGGCTGGCGTTCCCGATCCTGGCCCAAGGGGAGCTGCCCAAGGGCCGGCTGGTGCGGCAGTTCGAGGCCGACGAGGCCACCTGTCTGTTCGCCACCTTGTCGTTCTGGCAGGGGGTGGATGTCCCGGGACGGACCTTGAGCCTGGTGGTGCTGGACCGGCTGCCGTTCCCTCGCCCCGACGACCCGCTGCTGCAGGCCCGCCGGGAGCGGGCCGGGCCACGGGCCTTCGCCACCATCGACGTGCCGCGGGCGGCGACCCTGCTGGCGCAGGGCGCCGGGCGCCTGATCCGCTCGTCGAGCGACGTCGGGGTGGTGGCCGTCCTCGACCCGCGACTGGCGACGGCCGCCTACCGGCAGCAGCTGCTGGCCGCGGTGCCACCCATGCGGCGCAGCGTGACGCCAGCCGACGCGCTGGCCTTCCTGCGGCAGGCGACCGGCGCCCAGCCCTAATAGCCGAGCTGGTCGATGCGGTCGGGTCGCATCTGCCAGCGGCGCTCCACGGTGACGTGCAGCTCCAGGTAGGCGCCCGGCGGCAGCTGCCGGCGGACGGAGGTGCCGACCTCCTTGAGCACCCTGCCGCCCCGGCCGATCACCATGGCCTTCTGCGACTCGCGCTCCACCAGGATCTCGACGCGCACCCGCGGCCACTCCCATTCGGTCACCCGGCAGGCGATGGCATGGGGCAGCTCCTCGCGGGCCACCGCCAGCAGCTGCTCGCGGACCAGCTCCGCCACCCAGAAGGCTTCGGGAACGTCGGTGACGGCATCGGCGGGGAAGTAGGGCGGGCCGGCCGGCAGCCGGGCCAGCACGGCCTCCACCACGGCGTCGACGCCGGCACCGGTGACGGCCGAAACCGGGAAGTACTCGACCCCGGGGTCCGACGGCTCCCGGGCGCCCCCTGCACCCGCCGCGGCCTGGGCGCCCTCTGGACCCACCGCGGCGGCGCCGGGGACCCCGGCGGCGGCCACCGTCGAGGCGGCAGCGGCCAACTGCCGCAGCACGGCCGCCGGCGAGGCCACGTCGACCTTGTTGACCACGACCAGCAGCCGCCGCAGTCGGTCGGGGACGCCCGGTGGTCCCTCGGCCACCGAGGTGGCGGCCCGCTGCAGCACCAGACGGTCGCCGGGTCCCAACGCCATGGTGGCGTCGAGGACGGCCACCGCCACGTCGACCTCGTCGAGCGCCTCGGCCACGTGGTCGTTGAGCCGCTCCCCCAGCGTGCTGCGCGGCTTGTGCAGCCCGGGGGTGTCGACCAGCACGGCCTGCAACCCGGGGCGGTGCAGCACCCCGCGCACCGAGCGGCGGGTGGTGTTGGGCCGCGGCGAGGTGATGGTGACCTTGGTGCCGAGGATGCGGTTCACCAAGGTGGACTTGCCGACGTTGGGACGTCCGACCACGCTGACGAACCCCGAGCGGAACGACGCCCACGGGTCGACCTCACCCGCCGGAGGCGGACCGTCGACCTCGCCCGCCGGAGGCGGACCGTCGACCTCGCCCGCCGGAGGCGGACCGTGAGCCTCAGCCACGCCGCGGCGCCTGAGCCTCAGCCACGGCCGCCGGCCCCAGCGGCTCCGGCCCGGCCCGACCCGGAGCCGCTGCTGGTGGCGTCACGCGTGCTGCCGCCCCCAGCGGCGCCGTCGGAGCCGGGGCCGCTGCCGCCGGTGGCGCCGTCGGAGCCGGGGCCGCTGCCGCCCGGGCCGTCGCGGCCGGGGCGTGGCAGCACCCGCACCCGGCTGATGCGGTTGCCCTGGACCCGCTCGGCCAGCAGCCGGTAGTCGTCGACGTCGACCCACTCGCCTTGGACCGGGACCTTGCCGAGCAGCCCGTAGACCAGGCCGCCGACGGTGTCCCAGCTGCCACTGGGCAGCTCGGCGCCGAGCAGCTCGTTGAGCTCGTCGACGGCGAGGCGGGCCGACACCGACAGGACCCCGTCGCCGAGCGACACCGACGGGGGCTCCTCCACGTCGAACTCGTCGACGATCTCCCCCACCAGCTCCTCGATGAGGTCCTCGAGGGTGACCATGCCGGCGGTGCCGCCGTACTCGTCGACGACCAACGCCACGTGGACCTGACGTTGCTGCATGTCGCGCAGCAGGCTCGACACCCGCTTGGTCTCGGGGACGAAGAAGCCGGGCCGGACGAAGCCGCGCACCGGCTCGTCGCCGCGGCCGGCCCGCTCCGCCTTGACCAGGTCCTTCACGTAGGCGAAGCCCAGCACGTCGTCGATGTTGCCTTCGTAGGCGGGCAGGCGGCTGAACCCGGCGTCCATGGCCACCCCCAGCGCCTCGGAGACCGTCAAGGTGACTTCGACGCTGCGCATGTCGGGGCGGGGCACCATCACCTCGCGGACCACGGTGTCACCGAACTCGATGATGGAGTGGATGAAGGCCCGCTCCTCGGTCTCGATCACCCGCTCCTCCATGGCGACGTCGGCCATGGCCAGCAGCTCCGACTCGCTGACCCCGCCCCGGTCGCGGTGAGGGCCGGTCAAGGCGTTGGCCAAGCCCACCAGGGCGGCGGACAGCCAGCGGATGGGCGGGAAGCGCACCACGGCCAACACCAGCGGGGCGGCCAGCAAGGCGGAGCGCTCGGGGTTCCGCACGGCCCAGTTCTTGGGGATGGCCTCGGCCAGCACGAAGATGGCCACCACCTCGAACAGGGTCCCGACCGCCACTCCCCAGGCGCCGAACCACTCGTCGGCGAGCAGCCCGACCAAGGTGGCCACCACCAGCTGGCACACCAGCACCAGCAGCAGCACGGCGTTGAGGAACCGCTCGGGGTGGTCCACCAGCCGGGCCAGCTGCCGGGCGCCGCGGCGCTTCTCGTCTTCGAGGGCCAGCGCCTTCACCCGGCTCATGCGCACCAGCGACGTCTCCGACAGGGCCAGCACGGCGGAGGCGGCCAGCAGCACCACCACCACGGCGACCAGCACGGCGTCGGTCCCGGAGAACCGGAACGACGCCAGCATCGACGTGGCCGTCACCACCGGTCGGCTCCTCAGCTCGACGGCCGATGGAAGCGCGCCAGCAGCTCACGCTCGCGCTGCTCCATGCGTTCCGCCTCGCCGTCCTCCACGTGATCCATGCCGATCAGGTGCAGCAGGCCGTGCACCACCAGCAGGGCCAGCTCGTCGACCACCGGCACCCCGTGGTCCACGGCGTGACGGGCCGCCACCGCCGGGCAGATGACCACGTCGCCGAGCAGGGTGGGCACGTCCTCCTCGTCGGAGGCGGGACCGCCACCGGGTCCGGTGCCGCCCTGGTCCGGGGAGCGGCCGCCCGGCTCGGGTTCCTCGTCGATGGGGAAGGCCAGCACGTCGGTGGGGCCGTCACGGCCGAGGAAGCGGCCGTTGAGCTCGGCGATGGTGTCCTCGTCGACGAACAGCAGCGACACCTCGCTGCCGACGCGGATGCCCTCGGCGTCGAGCACCTGACGGGCCAAGGTGGTGAACCGGTCGACGTCGACCGGCAGGTCGGACTGCTCATCGGCGGTGAAGACGTCGACGGTCACGACGCCGGGCTGCTGTCGCCGTGACGCTCGTAGGCGGCCACGATGTCGGCCACGATCTTGTGGCGCACCACGTCGTGGCGGCCGAGATGGACGAAGGCCACGTCGTCCACGTCGCCGAGGACGTCCTGGAGCCCGGTCAGCCCCGAGCGGCCCCCCTGCACGTCGACCTGGGTGACGTCGCCGGTGACGACGGCCTTGGAGCCGAAGCCGATGCGGGTGAGGAACATCTTCATCTGCTCGGGGGTGGTGTTCTGCGCCTCGTCGAGGATGATGAAGCTGCGGTTGAGGGTCCGGCCCCGCATGAAGGCCAGCGGCGCCACCTCGATGGTGCCGCGCTCAAGCAGCCGCTGGGCGCCTTCGGGGCCGACCAGGTCGTAGAGGGCGTCGTAGAGAGGGCGCAGGTAGGGGTCGACCTTGGCCATGATGTCGCCGGGCAGGAACCCCAGGCGCTCCCCGGCCTCGACGGCCGGCCGGGTGAGGATGATGCGCTCGACCAGATGGGCCTGCAGCGACTGCACCGCCAGCGCCACGGCCAGATAGGACTTGCCGGTGCCCGCCGGGCCGATGCCGAAGGTGACGGTGTTGTTGGTGATGGCGTCGGTATAGCGCTTCTGGCCCGCCGTCTTCGGCCGCACGGTGCGGCCCCGGGCCGAGCGCAGCACCTCGGTGGTGAGCACGGCGGTGGGGCTGACATCGTCCTTCACCATGGCGATGGTGCGGTCGACGTCGGCCGCGTCGAGGCGCTGGCCCTGCTCGAGCAGCAGCACCAGCTCGTCGAACAGCTGCCCGACCCGCTCGGCGTCGTCTCCGTCGATGGTGATCTCGTTGCCGCGGACCACGATGTGGACGCCGTTGAAGGCCTCCTCGATCAACCGGAGGAGCTCGTCGCGCTGCCCGAGCAGACCGACCATCAGATGGTTGCCGGGGACGAGGATCTTGACCTGGGTGGATGCCACGGGCGTTCCCCTTGGAGGCTACCAGCCGTCGCTGGGCGCCTCGGCCGGCGCCGTCACCCCGGCGGCCAGTCGAAGCGGCGCCCGCCGAGCACGTGCAGGTGCAGGTGGCCGACCGTGTTGCGGGCGTCGTGGCCGACGTTGAACACGAGCCGGTAGCCGCTGTCGGCCACCCCTTCGGCCGCCGCCACCCGCTGGGCGCTGGCCACCAGGGCGCCCAGCAGCTCGGTGTCATCGGGGCCGAGAGCCCCGGCGTGCTCCACGTGGCGGGTGGGCACCACCAGCACGTGGACCGGCGCCACCGGGTCGATGTCGCGGAAGGCAACGGTGTGGTCGTCGCGGTGGACGACGTCGGAGGGCAGCTCGCCGGCGACGATCCGGCAGAACACGCAGTCGGGGGCGCTCGGTGCAGGTGCGGTCACCGCGGCGACGCTACTCGCCGACCCGGCTATTGGCCGCCAGCCTCGGTCGGCGAGCGGGTGGCAGCCGGCGCCGAGGAGCCCTTCAGCTCCGGGTAGAGGTGCTCGAGGCTGCCGGGCTGGATGCGGCACGCCTCGATGAAGGCGTCGACGTCGTGCTGCTTCAGGCGGATCACCCGTCCGAACTTGTAGGCGGCCAGCGCCCCCTCGTCGATGAAGCGGTACAGGCTCCGCAGCGTCACCCCGAGATGCTCGGCGGCTTCCTTGGTGCTCATCCAGCGGATCTGCTCCGTCATCCGGACCGTTCCGAGATCTGTCTCATCTGTCGTTTCCGACGAGCACGGGTTTCGGAGCCAGCTGAGGCCAGGTGGCGGTCTCGTCCAGCTCGGGGCTGGTGCCGTCGTCGCCGTTCGTCGAGGAGCACCTGGGCGAGCCCATGAACCTCTCCTCTCCCTGCGCGTTCACCGGGAGCTTGCCCCGGCCGGCTCCCGCCCCACTGGCGGTACCGGAAGTTCTGTGCGCCTCGGCGCGCGAGGCCAGGTTGGCCGCGGCGTTGCGGTCCCGGTCGATGATACGGCCACGGTGCTCGCAGCGGTAGGTGCGCTCGGACAACGACAGCTTGGCTTTCACCGTCTTGCACCGAGAGCAGGTCTTCGACGACGGACACCACCGGTCGGCCACGACGAGACGCCAGCACGCCGAAACCGGCCCGACGATCCCGGTGCTCAGTGACAGCATCTCAAGACCCTGTGACAACCATGCTCCATCAGACAGGATCACGCCAAACCCTCAGCGGTTGGCAGCCCTCCTCCGGTCGACGAGGTCGACGCCCGCCACGCCGTGGATCGTCATGGTTCCCGGTGCCTCGGCGGTTCAAACCGGCGCAGCCCGGGCTCCCACCGGTGCCGCGGCGGTGCTCTGGATCCTCCACGGCCTCGCCATCCGCGTCGCCGGCGCCGGGGCCATCCGCGTCGCCGGCGCCGGTGCCATCCGCGTCGCCGGCGCCGGTGCCATCCGCGTCGCCGGCGCC
>JAJZNB010000128.1 GCA_021848085.1 Actinomycetes bacterium | reverse complement strand
AGCTCCGCCGCGCACTTGGGACCGTCGAACGTCATATCGGCGCCTACGTAGAGCACGCACGACTCGGCATCGCAGCCTGAAACTTGTCACAAGATCCAGACACTGGAACACCAAGAAGGTCTAGGCACACCCGGGTCCCCGGTGGTCGGCCGGCGCGGGCGACGAGCGGGCCACCCGGCGCGACCCTGGGCCGCCGGGCGAGACGCCCTCGTCACCCGGCGGCGCCCCGCCGGCCGGGTAGGCTCCGGCCGTGCCGCCCGGATGGCGGAATGGCAGACGCGGGGGCCTCAAAAGCCCCTGTCCGAAAGGGCGTGCGGGTTCGAGTCCCGCTCCGGGCACCGCTCGTCGTCGACGTTTCCGCTGGTCGTCGACGTTTCCGCTGGCAGGATCTCCCGGCGCCGATCCGGCCTCCGCCCCGGCTCTCGGAGCAGAGGCGTGTAACCGTTGGAGGCTGCCGCCGGTCCAACCATGGGCGGCTCGCCGGTGGTGAGCCCCCGCACGGTCGGTCGAGAGGAGCACGGTGCTGGCGTTCACCTTCCCCGGTCAGGGATCCCAGCGGCCCGGCATGGGTCGACCGTGGGTGGAGCATCCGTCGTGGGAGGTGGTCGAGGAGGCCTCGGCGGTGTCGGGCCGCGACCTCGCCCACCTGCTGCTCCACGCCGACCAGGAGGAGCTGACCCTCACGGCCAACGCCCAGCTGGCCACCTTCGTCCTGAGCCTGGTGGTGCTCGACGCCATCGAGCGGGTCGGGTTGGCTCCCACCGTCTGCGCCGGCCACAGCCTCGGTGAGTACAGCGCGCTGGCCGCGGCGGGCGCCCTGCCCTTCGCCGACGGGGTACGGCTGGTGGTCGAGCGCGGCGAGGCCATGCACCAGGCGGCTGAGGAGCGCCACGGCACCATGGCCGCCGTGCTGGGCGCCGACGACGACGTGGTGGAGATCGCCTGCCAGCGGGCCGAGGCCGACGTGTGGGTGGCCAATTACAACGCGCCAGGGCAGGTGGTCATCGCCGGCGATCCCGACGCCGTCCGGCGGGCCGGCGAGCTGGCCCGCCAGGCCGGGGCCCGGAAGGTGCTGCCGTTCCCGGTGGCCGGGGCGTTCCACACCGCCTTGATGGCACCGGCCCGGGCCCGGCTGCGCAAAGCCCTGGCCAACACGGCCTTCGGCCCCTGTGAGGTGCCGGTGGTGGCCAACGTCGACGCCGCCGCCCACGAGCAGGCGGCCGACTGGCCGGGGTTGCTCTCGGCCCAGCTGTGCAGCCCGGTGCGCTGGCGCCAGTCGCTCGGCACGGTGGTCGACCTGGGCGCCACCGTGGTCGTCGAGGTGGGCCCGGGTGGGGTGCTGACCGGGCTGGCCCGCCGGGCCACCCCCCAGCTGAAGGCCCTGGCCGTCGCCACCCCCGACCAGCTCGACACCCTGGTGGACCAGGTAGCCGGCCTCGACGCGGCTCACCACGCCCCGCTGCACCAAGGCGAGCACCTCTACGCCTCGGAGCGAGTGGTGGTCTCCCCCGCCGCCGGGGTGTTCCAGCCCGACGGGTCGTGCCCGGCGCCGGGGCCCGGGGGGGTGCCTGCCGCCGACGCCGGCGTGCAGGTGGCGGTGGGCGACCAGCTCGGGACGGTGGGCGAGGCGGCGGTGCGCACCCCCTTCGCCGGTACGGTGGTGGGATTCCTGGCCCATCCCGGGGAGCGGGTGGTCTCCGGCCAGCCGCTGGCCTGGCTGCGGGTCTCCGAGTCCCCCGCCTGAGCCGATCCTCCCGCCTGACCGAACCCCGCCGAAGGAGTCCCATGTCCCCCCCCGACCCGTCGGGTCCCGGCCAGCCGTCGGCGCCCCCTGCCTCTGCCTCTGCCCCTGCCCCTGGCTCGCCGTCCGGCTCGGTGTCTTCTGGCTCGCCGTCCGGCTCGGTGTCTTCTGGCTCGCCGTCCGGCTCGGTGTCTTCTGGCTCGCCGTCCGGCTCGGTGTCTTCTGGCTCGCCGGCGCCCGGGCGGGTGGTGCTGGTCACCGGCGGCTCACGCGGCATCGGGCTGGCCTGCGCCCGGCGCTTCCAGGCCGCCGGGGACCGTGTCGCCGTCACGTACCGCAGCGCCCCGCCCGACCCGGTGAGCGGCCCGCCGGGCACCGTCGACCTGCTCGCCCTGCCGGCCGACGTCACCGATGCCGACGCCGTCGACCGGGCCGTCACCACCGTGGAGGAGACCCTCGGCCCGGTGGAGGTGCTGGTGGCCAACGCCGGCATCACCCGCGACGCACTGCTGCTGCGCATGGACGAGGCAGCCTGGCACGAGGTCATCGACACCAACCTCACCGGCGTCTACCGGGTGGTGCGCCGGGCCCTGAAGGCCATGGTCCGGGCCCATCGGGGTCGGGTGGTGCTGGTGTCGTCGGTGGTCGGCTTCTACGGGTCGCCGGGGCAGGCCAACTACGGGGCCGCCAAGGCCGGCCTGGTGGGCTTCGCCCGCTCCTTGGCCCGCGAGGTCGGCAGCCGGGGCATCACCGTCAACGTCATCGCCCCGGGGGTGGTGCAGACCGATATGATCGCTGCGCTGGGAGACCAGCGGGTGGAGCAGCTTCGGGCCCTGGTTCCCCTGGGACGGACGGCCACCCCCGACGAAGTCGCCGGCGCGGTCGCCTTCCTGGCGTCACCCGATGCCGGATACATCACCGGTGCGGTGCTGCCGGTGGACGGTGGTCTCGGCATGGGACTGTGACCGCCGTCGGATCGAGCCACAGGGGGGTGCCGGCAGGCCGGTCCCCACGAGCAAGGAGACACCAGTGAGCGACGACGCCACCTTCGACAAGTTCAAGGCGTGCGCGGTGGAGGTGCTGCAGGTGCCGGCCGAGAAGGTCGTGCCCGACGCCCGCTTCGGCGACGATCTCGACGCCGACAGCCTGGACCTGGTGGAGCTGGTCATGGCCCTCGAGGAGACCTTCGACATCACCGTGGAGGAGTCCGAGCTCGACGGCATCGAGACCATCGGCCAGGCCTACGACCTCATCAGCGCCAAGCTCTGATGCTCCTCGGCGTCGGACCGGACGGCCCCGTGGCGGGGCGGCGGGTGGTGGTCACCGGAAGAGGGGTGGCCGCCTGCTGCGGGATCGGGCTCGACGCCTTTTGGGCCGGGCTGCTGCGCCCGGCGCCCGAGGGGCCGCGGGTCGTGCCCGGCTTCGACCCCACCGAATGGTTCGGCCCCAAAGACGTCCGCCGGGTCGACCGCTTCACCCAGTTCTCGGTGGCGACGGCGTCGATGGCGCTGGCCGAGGCCGGCGACCTCGACGTCGATCCGGACCGAGCCGGGGTGATCTTCGCCACCGGCGTTGGCGGCTTCGAGACGCTGCAGAACCAGGTCCGCACCTTCTACGAGAAGGGCGCCCGGCGGGTGTCGCCGTTCCTGGTGCCGATGATGATGCCCAACGCCGGGGCGGCCACCATCTCGATGCGCATCGGCTGGCGCGGCCCGTGCGAGGCCATCGTGACCGCCTGCGCGGCGGGCACCCACGCCGTGGCCGCCGCCGCCCGGCTGGTGGCCAGCGGCCGCTGCGACGTCGCCATCGGCGGCGGCGCCGAGGCGGCCATGACCGAGGTGGGGATCGCCGCCTTCGCCAACATGACCGCCCTGTCGAGCACCGGCGCGTCCCGGCCCTTCGACGCCCGCCGCGACGGCTTCGTCATCTCCGAGGGGGCCGGCGCGCTGGTGCTCGAGGAGCTCGACCACGCCCGCCGCCGCGGGGCCCGCATCCTCGGCGAGGTGCTCGGCGCCGGCTCCAGCGCCGACGCCCACCACATCACCGCCCCCGCCCCCGGCGGCAACGGGGCGGCGACCTGCATGGAGATGGCGCTGGCCGACGCCGAGCTGCAACCGGGCGACATCCGCTGCATCAACGCCCACGGCACCTCGACGCCGCTCAACGACCTGGCCGAGGCGCAGGCCATCGCCAAGGTGTTCGGGACGCCCGGGCCGCCGGTCACCTCGACCAAAGGCGTCACCGGCCACGCCCTCGGCGGGGCTGGGGCGGTGGAGGCAGTGGCCACGCTGCTGAGCTTCGAGCACCGCCAGATCCCGCCCACCGACGGCTATGAGCAGCCCGATCCCGACATCGCCCTCGACGTGGTCCACGGCGGCCCGCGCTCGTGGGAGCCGGGGCCGGCGCTGTCCAACTCGTTCGGGTTCGGCGGCCACAACGGCTGCCTCGTCCTCGGTCCGGCCCCTGCCTGAGCCCACCCGCCCCGGAGTCGCCGGCGGCTCCGGCGCCGGCGGTGGGCCCGACCCGCTGCCCGGCGCCTTCACCGGCCACGGGCCTTGGCAGCTGCAGCCGGACCGGATCCCGTGGCGGGTCGGCGTCGACCAGCTCCGGGCCGCCACCGCCGCCCAGGTGCCGCGGCTGATCCGCCGCCGGCGGCTGCCCCCCGGAGCCCGGGTGGTGCGGGTGACGGCCACGTTGGGCTCGGCCGTGGCCCGCTGGTGGTGGTGGGAGCGGCGCCGTCCCGACGGCAGTGGCCGGGCCCGCCTGAGCCGGCGCCTGCGGCTGGCCTTCGAGCAGCTCGGGCCGACCTACATCAAGCTGGGCCAGATCCTGTCCTCGGGTGAGGGGCTGTTCCCCGACGAGGTGGTGCAGGAGTTCTCGCGCTTGCGCGACCAGGTGCCAGCCGAGCCGTTCGGCGTGGTGCGCCGCATCGTGGAGGAGGACCTGGGCCGGCCGCTGGCCGAGGTGTTCCGCTCCTTCGATCCCGAGCCGGTGGCGGCCGCCTCCATCGCCCAGGTCCACACCGCCACCCTGGTCGGCGGGGAGCGGGTGGTGGTCAAGGTGCAGCGCCCCGCCGTCGGCCGGCTCGTGCGCCACGACCTGGCCGTCATGAGCTGGCTGGCGCCGTTGCTGGTGGGGCGGATCCCGGTGGTCGCCCTCGGCAACCCGCCCGCCCTGGTCGAGCTGTTCGCCGACACCATCGTCGAGGAGCTCGACTTCCGCCTGGAGGCCGACAGCATGCTGGCGGTGGCGGCCGTGCTGGCCGACACCGGCCAGCAGGCGCTGGTCGTGCCGCGGCCCCACCCCGACCTGGTCACCCCCCGAGTGCTGGTCATGGAGCGCATGGACGGCTTCGCCTGGGGTGACACCGCGGCGCTGCGGGCCGCCGGCATCGACACCGCCGCCGTGCTGCACGCCGCCCTGCTGGCCTTCCTCGAAGGGGTGCTGCTCTACGGGGTGTTCCACGGCGACCTCCACGGCGGCAACCTGCTGGTGGGCCGCGACGGGCGGGTCGCCCTGCTGGACTTCGGCATCACCGGCCGCCTGGGCGAGACCCGACGGCAGGCCTTCCTGCGGCTGATGATGGCCACCACCGCCAACGACGTCACCGCCCAGGTGGAGGCGCTGCGCGACGTGGGGGCCTTGCCCGCCGACGTCGACGTACCGGCGGTGATCCGGGACCTGAACCTGGACCGCCCCCCGCTCGATCCCACCACCGTCACCGCCGAAGAGCTGACCGAGGTCATCCGCGACCTGGCCCGGGCCCTGCTGGGCTACGGCGCCCGCATGCCCAAGGAGCTGATGCTGTTCGTGAAGGACATGCTGTTCCTCGATGGCGCCATGGCCCTGATGGCCCCCGACATCGACATCCTGGGCGAGATCGTCAACATCGTCGTCTACTTCCACGAGCACCACGGCGAACGCATCGCCCGCGACATCGGACTCGATCCGACGGCGGCTCCGGTGGTGGACCTGTCGGGCATCCGTGCCAGCCTGGGCGTCACCGACAGCGAAGGGCTGACCTACCGGGAGCTGCAGCAGCGCCGGGAGCTGATCCGCCGGCGCCTGGAGCAGCACGACGCCCGGCGCCTGCGGCGCCAGCGCCGCCAGGCTGGGCCGCGACGCGGGGCGCGCCGTTCGAGCGGCGCGACGCCAGGGTAGGAGGAGGAACATGAGCCTCACCCGAGCCGTCGCCCGCCCGTTGCTGGCGGGCATCTTCGTGGCTTCCGGCGTCGAAGCCGTCCGCCACCCCGACGAGCGGGCCAAGCGGGCCGAGGCGGTGACCCGCGCCGTCGCCACCCCGCTGGGGCTGCCCGACGACCCGGTGCTGGCCGTGCGGGTCAACGGCGCTGTGCAGGCGGTGGCCGGGACGATGCTGGCCGCCGGCCGGCTGCCGCGGCTGTCGGCGGCGGCGCTGGCGGCGACGGTGGTCGCCACCACCGCGGCCGACCACCGCTTCTGGGAGGAGCCCGACCCTGGGCGCCGCGCCGCCCAGCGCAGCCACCTGCTCAACAACGCGGCGATCTTCGGCGGGCTGATCCTGGCCGCCACCGAACGGCGCAGAGCCCGGCGCAGCCTGGCCGCCGGAGCGGTCCGCAAGCTGGTCACCGTTCCCAGGCACTGACCAGGATCGCCTCACACCGTTCGCGTCGCTGTGCTCGCGGTGGGAGCCCGCCTCGCCCGATGACCGGGGCTGCCGCATGGTGGCACGACCGGCTCGGCGAGGCGGAGATCACCGCCCGCCAGAAACCGCCCGGCCGGTCGTTTCCCTGGCGGTACCGGTGGGGAACGGGGGGATCGGGCTCAGGAGGGGCGACGATGCAGCTGTGTGCAGGCGCGTTGGTACTCCACGAAGACGGGACGGTGGCCTACTGCACCCAGGCACCCCCGACGGTGGAGCAGCTCTTCGGGCACGACTGCAGCCTGGAGCGCCACCGGACCTTCGTGTCGTGCCGGGTGCTCACCGACGACCGCTGCTCGGAGTGCCGTCGGGTGGGGGCCGACCGGGTGCTGGCGCTGGCCCGGTGAGCGGCCGGGTCGGGGCCGGTCAGTCGGCCTCCGACGGCTCGTAGCCGATCAGCTCGACCAGCAGGTCTTCCCACGCGACGGCGTCCCAGCCGTCCTGGCTGGCGACGCGGCGGGCCACCTCCACCACATCGTCGATCCAGCGGACCAGCTCCAGGTTGGTGCCGCTCACGCCGGGGATGGCGGCCAGCACGGCGAACTCGACCGCCTCGCCGGCGTCCCACGCCTGGCGCAGCACCTGGGCCAGGCGCCGGCCCGGATGCTGGTGCTCGACGGCCACGTCCTCGTCGTCGCCAACCAGCGTCTCCCCGCCGGCCAGCTCCACCGCCCATTCGGCGCAGCGCAGGGCTCGGTGCAGATCATGGCGCGAGGTGGTCCCCGCCACCGCCGCGTCGTGGGCGGCCATGCGCCGATAGTGGTCTTCGGGGAGCAGCGGCCCGAGGGCGTCCTCGAAGTAGCGCAGGACCGGGGAGGGACGCTCGGCGCGCTCGCTGGCCATGGCCGCAGAATCTACCCCTGCGCCGCCGGCGGCCCGCCGCCGGCCGGCTGGGAGGCGGCGTCGATGCCGGCACGCAGCTCGGCCACGAAGCGCGCCGCGCCTTCAGCCCCGGCGCCGTGGAGCAGCCGCCGCACCAGGGCGGAGCCGACCACCACCCCGTCGGCATGGCGGCACACCTCGGCCGCCTGCTCGGGGGTCGACACGCCGATGCCGACGCACACCGGCTTGTCGGTCAGCGGCCGCAGCCGCTGGGCCACGTCGCCGGCGGTGCCGGCCAAGGAGGCCCGTTCGCCGGTGACGCCCATCAAGCCGACGGCATAGACGAAGCCGCGGGCCCGCCGGCACAGCGCCCGGGCCCGCTCGTCAGGGGTGGAGGGCGCGACCAGCAGCACCGTCTCCACCCCGGCCGCGTCGGCCGCCGCGCACCACGGGCCGGCCTCCTCGAGCGGCAGGTCGGGGATGATGGCACCGGCCACCCCGGCACCGGCCAGCTCGGCGGCGAAGCGGGCGTCGCCGGCCCGGAAGACCAGGTTGTAGTAGGTCATGACCGCCACCGGGACGGGAAGCTCGGCTCGGGCCAAGGCGGACACCACGCCGGCCGGGGTGGTGCCGCGTGCGAGGGCTTGCAGGGACGCCGCCTGGATGGTGGGTCCGTCGATCATCGGGTCGGAGAAGGGGATGCCGATCTCCACCGCGTCGGCGCCGGCCTCGGCCACCGCCTCCACCACCGTCACCCAGTCGTCGGCGAACCCGGCGGTGACGTAGGGGATCAGCAGCTTGCGACCCTCGCCGCGCCGGCGCCGCAGGTGGGCCTCGAGCGCTCCCACCGCGGTGGCGCCCCCGCCGGCCGCGGCGGGCGGTCCGCTGCCGGGCGTCACCGCAGCAGGTCCCGGGCCTGGGCCACGTCCTTGTCGCCGCGGCCGGACAAGGTGACGAGGACGGTGTCGCCGTGCGGGATGGTGCGCCCCGCCTCGCGCACCACCCAGGCGACGGCGTGGGCCGACTCGAAGGCGGGGATGATCCCCTCGGTCTCCGACAGCAGCCGGAAGGCGTCGAGGACCTCGGCGTCGTCCGCGCTGTGGTAGCGGGCCCGACCCACGGCGGCCAGGTGGGCGTGCTCGGGGCCGATGCCGGGGTAGTCGAGCCCGGCCGAGATCGACTGGGCTTCGAGGATCTGCCCGGCTTCGTCCTGCAGCAGGTACGACTTCATGCCGTGCAGCACGCCGGGCACCCCCCGGCCGACGGCCGACCCGCCGGCGGCCTCCACCCCGACCAGGGCGGCGTCGGTGTCGGCGAAGCCGGCGAAGGTCCCCGCCGCGTTGGAGCCGCCGCCCACACAGGCCACCACCCAGTCCGGATCCGCCCCCAGCAGCTGGCGGCACTGGCCGCGGGCCTCGTCGCCCACCACCCGCTGCAGCTCGCGCACCATCCACGGGTAGGGGTGGGGTCCCATCACCGAGCCGAGGCAGTAGTGGCTGTGGTCGACGGTGGCCACCCAGTCGCGCAGCGCCTCGTTGACGGCGTCCTTCAGGGTGCGGCTCCCCGACTGCACCGGGCGCACCTCGGCGCCGAGCAGCTCCATGCGGAACACGTTGAGAGCCTGGCGCTCCACGTCCACCGCTCCCATGTAGACGGTGCACTGCAGGCCGAAGAGGGCGGCGGCGGTGGCCGACGCCACCCCGTGCTGGCCGGCGCCGGTCTCGGCCACCAGGCGGTCCTTACCCATGCGCCGGGCCAGCAGCGCCTGGCCGACCACGTTGTTCAGCTTGTGCGAGCCGGTGTGGGCCAGGTCCTCGCGCTTGAGCAGCAACCGGATGCCCAGCCGCTGCGACAGCCGCCGGCACTCGGTCACCGGGGTGGGACGGCCGCCGAAGCTGGCCAGGATCCCGTCGAGCTCCCGGTGGAAGGCGTCGTCGGCCCACGCCTGGCGGAAGGCGGCGTCGAGCTCGGCACAGGCCGGGACCAGCGACTCGGGGACGAAGCGGCCGCCGAAGTCGCCGAAGTGCCCGCCGGGGCCGGGATCGCCCATCACCGTCGCCATCAGACCTCTTCCTCCTGCTGCCAGTCGAAGGGCTGGCCGGGGTCCTCGGGTTCGCCGGCGCCGGCCTCGGCGGCGGCCTCGCCGGCGCCGCCGGCCAGCGGGCGGATCCCCTCGGGGACGCCGAGCTCGGCGGCGGCGCGGCGGGCGGCGATGACGAAGGAGCGCACCAGACGCGGGTCCTTTCGTCCCGGTGACGACTCCACCCCGCTGGCCACGTCGACCCCCATGGGTCGCAGGTGGGCGATGGCGTCGGCGACGTTGTCGGGGCGCAGCCCGCCCGACACCATCAGGCGGGCCGGGTCGACCACCCCCTCGGCCAGCCGCCAGTCGAACAGCTCCCCCGACCCGGGGGAGGCGGCGTCCACCAGCACCGCCGCCGCCCCGTAGTCGGCCAGGTGGCCGATGCCGGGATGCCCGGCCGGGAAGGCCTTGATGGTCCACGGCACCCGCTGGGCCACGTAGGAGACGTCGTCGGGGGTCTCGTCGCCGTGGAGCTGGGCCCCGGTCAACCCGATGGTGTTGACGATCTCCACCACCCGGGCCGGCGCCTCGTTGCGGAAGACGCCGACGGTGACGATGCCCGACGGCACCCGGTCGACGATGCGCTGCACCGCCTGCGGCGACACCTGGCGCCGCGACGGCGCGAAGACGAAGCCGATGGCGTCGGCTCCGAGAGCCACGGCCAGCAAGGCGTCGGCTTCGGAGGTGATGCCGCAGATCTTGACCAGCACGGGCGTACCTACGGCCCGACCGGGGCCGGCCGACGCCGGCCGACGGCGTGGCCGGCCAACCCGGCCACGGCGGCCGAACGGTCCGCGGCCCGCACCAGCGTCTCCCCCACCAGCACCGCCTGGTAGCCGGCCTCGGCCAGGCGGCGGGCATCGCCCGGCCCGCCGACACCGGACTCGGCCACGGCCACCACCGACTCGGGCAGGCAGCCGGCCACCCGCTCGGCCCGGGCGGTGTCGACCGCGAAGCTGAGCAGGTCGCGCTGGTTGACGCCGACCAGCTCGGCCCCGGCCGCCAGGGCCCGTTCGGCCTCGGACTCGTCGTGGACCTCGACCAGCGCCGCCAGCTGCAGGCGGCGGGCCAGCTGCAGCAGCTCCCCCAGCTCCCGGTCGCTGAGGGCCGCCACGATGAGCAGCACGGCGTCGGCGCCCATCAGGCGGGCGTCGCAGACGTCGGCGGGGGCGACGGTGAAGTCCTTGCGCAGCACCGGCAGCGCACAGGCGCGGCGGGCCCGGTCCAGATCGGTGGCCGACCCGCCGAAGAAGTCGGTGTCGGTCAACACCGACAGGCAGGCCGCCCCGCCCCGCTGGTACTGGCGGGCCACCTCGGCCGGGTCGAGGTCGGGGGCCAACGGACCCTTCGACGGGGAGCGGCGCTTCACCTCGGCGATCACCGCCAGGTGCCCAGGTCCGGCGCCCGGCGGGTGGAGCAGCGCCCGGGTGAAGTCGCGTCCGGGGCCGGCCTGTTCGGCCCGGGCGACCAGCTCGGTGACATCGCGGCCGTCCGCCGCGGCCTGGGCGCGGTGGGCGGCCAAGATGGCGTCGAGGTAGGTGGGCACCGGCGCCAGACTACCGGCGCCCTGGTGGGCCGGTCGGATCGGGTGCCCGCCGGCCGCCGCCGCCGGTCGGTGGGGGCCCCGGCCGGCGGTTCCCGACCGGCGCCGGGGGAGCGCCAGGTGCCGCTCAGCCCATAGGCAGCGTGCGGGCCTCGGCGCGGCCCAGGACCGTGCCGTCCTCGTCGACCAGCTCGACCTGGGCGGGCGGCTCCACCGACCGGTGCAGGTAGGTCAGGGCCACCGCACCGCGCCCCGGCGACCAGGCCGACGAGGTCACCGTGCCCACCACCCGGTCCCCGACCCGCACGGCCGTGCCGGGCGGCGGGACCGTCTCTGGACCGGCGTCGTCGGCCGAGCGGAGGCCGGCGACCACCAACCCCCGCAGGTGCCGGGCCACCCGGCTGCCGCGGGCGTCGAGGCGGGCCACCAGCTCCTGGCCGGTGTAGCAGCCCTTGGTCAACGAGACAGCCCGCTCCACCAGCCCGGCCTCGGCCGGGATGGTGCGCTCGTCGAGCTCGGCGCCCATGGCCGGCACCCCCGCTTCGATCCGCAGCGCCTGCCAGGCCGAGAGGCTGCAGCGCGGCACCCCGTCAGGCACCGTCGGGGCCACCCCCAGCAGGTCGACGCCGGCCGCCCCGGGCCAGGTGAAGGGGACCACCACCAGCCCGTCCGCTGCCCCGGCGACCCTGTCGGCGGCGCCAGCCGCAGGGTGGGCAGTGGCGCCAGCCGCAGGGTGGGCAGTGGCGCCAGCCGCAGGGCGGGCCGCGGCGGCCGCCGCCTCGGGGCCGCGCAGGGCCACGCACCGCCACGGGAGCAGCTCAACCTCGACCTTCACCCGCAGCCGGAAGCGCAGCAGCCGCTCCACCACGGCCGGGCCGTAGCCGCCGTCCACGTCGACCAGCAGCTCGTCGCCGGCCAGCCGGGTGACGCGCACCAGGCTGTGGAGCTTGCCCTGGGGGCTCAGCAGCAAGGCGTCGGCCGAGGCACCCACGGCCAGCTGCTCGACGTCCTGACTGCACTGGCCTTGCAGGTAGCCGACGGCGTCGGCACCTGACACGCGGACCACGTCGCGCTCGAGGGCCACCGCCCCCACCGCCTGGCGCAAGACGCGGTCCTGCTCGGCGAGCGAGCCGGCCACCTCGGCGTCGTTCACGGCCGGCCCGCCGGCACGCTCGGCGCCGGGCTCGGCGTCGCCGGCGGCGACGGGCGGCGGGCGGCCGCCAGCCGGCGGGCGGCGGCCACCGCGGCCAGCAGGGCCGCCGCCTTGTTGGAGCACTCGGCGTCTTCGGCGGCCGGGTCGCTGTCGGCGACGATGCCGGCGCCGGCTTGCACCGAGGCCCGCCCCTGGGGGCCGACCACCATGGTGCGGATGGCGATGGCGGTGTCGAGGTTGCCGGAGAAGTCCAGGTAGCCCACCACCCCGCCGTAGACGCCGCGCTTGGTCGGCTCCAGGTCGTCGATGATCTGCATGGCCCGCACCTTGGGGGCGCCCGACAAGGTGCCGGCCGGCAAGGTGGCCCGCAGCACGTCGATCGGCCCCTGCCCGGCAGCCAGATGCCCCGACACCTGCGACGTCAGGTGCATCACGTGGCTGTAGCGCTCCACCGTCATCAGCTCGTCGATGTGCTCGGTGCCGAACTCCACCACCCGCCCCACGTCGTTGCGGGCCAGATCCACCAGCATCACGTGCTCGGCCACCTCCTTGGGGTGCTCGGCCAGCTCGGCGGCCAGCTGCTCGTCTTCGGCCTCGCTGGCGCCTCGGCGGCGGGTGCCGGCGATGGGACGCGACACCACCATCCCGTCGCGCAGGCGGACCATCGGCTCAGGTGACGAGCCCACCACCGTGCACGGCGCGCTGCGCACGAAGTACAGGTACGGGCTCGGGTTGATGACGCGGAGCACCCGGTAGAGGTCGAAGGGGTCGGCCTGCAGGTCGAGGTCGAAGCGCTGCGACAGCACCACCTGGAAGATGTCGCCCGCCGCGATGTGCTCCTTGGCGACCTCCACCGCCCGGCGGTAGTCGCCGCTCGACATGGTCCGCTGGGGTGCCACCGTCAGGGTGTCCTCCCGACCCGGGGCCGGGGCCGGGAGCGGCGGCTCGGGAACCGGCTGGGCCAGCACCTCAGCCAGCTGGTCGAGCCGGGCCACCGCCGCCGCGTAGGCGGCACCGGCGTCGGCGCCGTCGGCGCCGACCACCACGTTGTCCACCAGCACCACCCGCTGACGCCAGTGGTCGAAGGCGCACAGCTGCCCGATGACGTCCAGCACGGCGTCGGGATGGCCCTGGTCGTCGGCGGGCACGTCCGGCAGGCGCTCCACCTCGCGCACCACGTCGTAGCCCAGGTAGCCGACCAGGCCGCCGTGCAGCGGGGGCAGGTCGGCGATGTCGGGGGACCGGAAGGTGGCCAAGGTGGCCTCGACCACGGCCAGCACGCCCTCTCCGCCGCGGGCGGCGACGTCGGCCGGGATGGGCAGGGCACCGCTCCAGGTGACGGTCCCGCCCGCGGCGGTGATGGTGGCCAGCGGCTGGCGGCCCACGAACGAGTAGCGACCCCAGCGCTCGCCGCCCTCGACCGACTCGAGCAGGAAGCCAGGCTCGTCCCCCACCACCCGCTGGAAGGCGGCTACGGGGGTGAGCGTGTCGGCCAGCAGCTCGCGCCACACCGGAACGATCCGGAAGCGCCGGGCCAGCCGGGCGAACTCGTCGGGCCCGGGCCGGCAGCTCCCACCGGCCGGCGCGCCGCTCATGAGCCCGCCGCGGCGCCTCGGCCGAAGGAGCGGTAGAAGCAGGTCCGCTCACCGGTGTGGCAGGCGCCGCGCCCGTCCTGGTCGACTTGGAACAGCAAGGTGTCCCCGTCGCAGTCGTAGCTGCCCGAGCGCACCCACTGCCGGTCGCCCGACGTCTCCCCCTTGCACCAGTACTCCTGGCGGCTGCGGCTCCAGAACCAGGTGCGCCCGGTGGTCAAGGTGCGCCGCAGCGCCTCTTCGTTCATGTAGCCGAGCATCAGGACGGTGCCGTCGGAGGCGTCCTGGATGATGGCCGGCACCAGCCCCTGGGTGTCGTAGGTGACGGCGGCCAGCTCCTCCTCGACCAGGGGGATGGGCTGCCCGGTGGGGACGGCGGCGGGGCTGACGGCGTCGGGCATGGTCTCAGGCTCCGGGTTGGCAGACAGGTGCTGGTGTCACAGGTACAGCCCGGTGCCGCTGTCCATGCGCTCGGAGGCCACGGCGTGGACGTCGCGTTCGCGCAGGATGACGTACTCGTCGCCCTGCACCTCCACCTCGAAGCGGTCCTCGGGGTTGAACAGGACCTTGTCGCCGGCCTTGATGGTGCGGACGTGCGGGCCGACCGCCACCACCTGCGCCCACAGCAGCCGCCGCGACACCTGGGCGGTGGCCGGGATCAGGATGCCGGCGCGCGAACGCCGCTCGCCTTCGGCCTGCGGCATCTGGGCCAGGACGCGGTCGGCCAGCATGGTGATCGGCTGCTTCGAGGGCCCGGCGTCCACCTCTCTGAGGGTAGTGCATGACGGGCCCCCCACCGACCGGCGCCAGCCGCCACCGCCCGGCGCCGGTGGCCGCGGCCGACCACCGGCCGTCGCCGGCCACGCCCTACGCTGCCAGGCGTGACCCCTGATCCGAGGGACGAGCCGACCAGCCCAGACGAGCCGGCCCACCAGCCCCCGCCGCCGACCTGGCCTCCACCCGACGGGCAGGGGGCCCCGCCGGCACCCGACGGGCAGGGGGCCCCGCCGGCACGCGGCGGGGCGCCTTCGGGTCACGCGGCGGCGCCGGCATGGCCGTCGACCCCGCCGGGTGGGCCGTGGGCTCCGCCGGGTCAGAGCCAGGGTCTGGGGCCGGGTGGGCCGTGGGCTCCGCCGGGTCAGAGCCAGGGTCTGGGGCCGGGTGGGCCGTGGGCTCCGCCAGCGGGAGGCCCGCCTGGAGGGCCGCCGCCGCCCCGGCCGTGGGGGGCTCCACCCGATGCCGGCGGCGGCCCGCCGGCGGCCCCGGTGCGGCGGTCCACCACCCGCATGGTGGGCCTG
>JAJZNB010000151.1:2332-15132 GCA_021848085.1 Actinomycetes bacterium | reverse complement strand
CAGCTCGAGCACCATGTCGACCAGCTTCTGCTGGGTGAGCTGGAACCCGGCGATGGGCCGGTCGAACTGCACCCGGCCCTTGGCATAGTCGAGGGCGGTGACGAAGCAGGTGCGCGCCGCCCCGAGCACGCCCCACAAGATGCCGTAACGGGCCTCGTCCAGGCACGACAGCGGACCGCGCAGCCCCCGCACGTTGGGCAGCATGGCATCGGCGGGCAGCTCCACGTCGTCGAGGACCAGCTCGGAGGTGACCGAGGCCCGCAGCGACAGCTTGGGTGGCACCGGAGCGGTGGAGAACCCGGGGGTGTCGGTGGGGACGATGAAGCCCCGGATGCCGTCGTCGGCTCGGGCCCACACCACGGCCACGTCGGCCATGCCGCCGTTGGTGATCCACATCTTGGTGCCCGACAGCACGTAGCCCGCCCCGCGGCGGGTGGCCCGGGTGGCCATGTCACCGGGGCTGCTGCCATGGTCGGGCTCGGTCAGGCCGAAGCAGCCGATGACCTCGCCGGCCGCCATCGGCGGCAGCCACCGCTGCTTCTGCTCCTCGCTGCCGAACTTGGCGATGGCGGCCATGGCCAGCGAGCCCTGCACCGACACGAAGCTGCGCAGCCCCGAGTCGCAGGCCTCGAGCTCCAGGCAGGCCAGCCCGTAGGCCACCGCGCTGGTGCCGGCGCAGCCGTAGCCTTGCAGGTGCATCCCCAGCAGACCCAGCTCGCCGAAGGTGGTGGACAGCTGGCGGGGGATGGTGCCGGACTCGAACCACCCGGCGACGTTGGGCTCGAGCTGGTCGTGCACCAGGCGGCGAACCACGTCGCGCATCGCCCGCTCCTCGTCGCTGAGCAGGTCGTCGACGCCCAGCAGGTCGTAGGGCGCGCCGTCGAGGCCGACCACGTCGCGGGCAGGGGTCTGGAGTGCGGACACAGGTCCTTCCTTTCCGTTGGCGACAACCGGTCGGCTCCTGTGCCGGGCGGTCGCCGCATCGTGTGGAGCGTCGGGTGCCCGCTCCTCAGTCGCCGCCGATGCGGGTCAGGTGACCCTCCCAGTACGGCTCGCGCAACTCTCGCTTCAAGATCTTGCCGGACGCCGAGCGGGGCAGGGGCTGCTCGCGCACCTCGATCTGCTTGGGCACCTTGAAGTTGGCCAGCCGGGCCCGGCAGTGCCCGAGCAGCTCCTCGGCCGTCAGCGGGCCGCGGGCCACCACCACGGCTTGGACGGCCTCACCCCAGCGGGGATGGGGCACGCCGAAGACGCAGGCCTCGAGCACCATGTCGTGGAGGTACAGGACCTCCTCGACCTCCACGCTGTAGACGTTCTCGGCGCCGGTGACGATCATGTCCTTCAGGCGGTCCACCAGGTACAGGAACGAGCAATCGTCGAGGTAGCCGAGGTCGCCGGTGCGGTACCAGCCGTCGCGCAGGGCGGTGGCCGTCTCCTCGGGTCGCCGCCAGTAGCCGGCCATCACGTTGGCGCCGCGGATGGCCACCTCCCCCACCTGCCCCGGAGCCAGCGGGTGGCCCTCCTCGTCGACCACCCGCACCTGGACCCCCACTGCCGGCTGACCGCATGAGCGGGCCCGGACACCCGACAGCACCTCTTGCTCGCGGGGCAGGGCGGTGGCGATGGGGGCGGTCTCGGTGGTGCCGTAGAGGTGCAGCAGCTCCGAGTCGGGGAACACCTTGTGGGCCCGGCGCAGCACCTCGGTGCCGACCGGTGCCGCCCCATGGCTCAGCAGACGCAGCGAGGAGACCTCGCGGGGCCGGGCCAGCTGCTCCTCGATCATGGCGATGAGCATGGTCGGCACGGCCAGGGTGCCGGTCACCTGCTCGGTCTCGACCAGGCTCAGGGCCCGGGCCGGCTCGAAGGTGGGCAGCACCACCTGGGTGGAGCCGACCCAGGTGCTGGCCAGCACCACGCAGGTGCCGGCGGCGTGGAACATGGGTGCCATGAGCAGCCAGCGGTCCTCGGCGCTCAGCTTGGCCCAGGCCAGCGCCGTCCAGGCGTTGGCCACCAGGTTGCGGTGGGTGAGCATGACGCCCTTGGCCCGGCCGGTGGTCCCGCTGGTGTAGAAGATGCCGGCCAGGTCGGTCTCCTCCACGCCGGCATCGGCGCCGAGATCGGCTTCGGGGGCCTCGGCCAGCGCCGCCTCGTACCCGTCAGGCATCCGCACCACGTGCTCGAACAGCTCCTCGAAGGGGCGAGGCTCCATGTCGGTCACCAGCACCTTGGCCTCCGAGTCCTGGGTGGCGAAGCGGAGCTCGGCCTCGCTGGAGCGGCGGTTGAGCGGCACGATGACGTACCCGGCAGCCGGGATGGCCTGGTAGGCCTCGACGTAGCGGTGGCAGTTGGCGCTGACCACCACCACCCGGTCGCCTTTGTGCAGCCCGAGCGTGGCCAGATGGCCGGCCAGCCGCCGGACGCGCGACCAGGTCTCGGCGTAGGTCATGCGCTGGTCTCCGCACACAACCGACTCGGTGGTGGGGGCCGTCGCAACGGCTCGTTGGATCGGATCCGCCATGGTGTGCACGTAGGCACCTCCCTCGTCAGGCCGGTCGTGACCGGTCGTCGGCTGACTCGCCCTCGATGCCGGCGGCGAGTCGTTGCTGGGCCAGCAGCTCGGCCCCCCGCTGGCGGGCCTCGACGGCCCGCCGGTGCTTCAGCTGCTCGTAGCCGCGGATCTGCTGGGGCAGCCGGGCCACCTCCAGCGCCAGGGCGACGGGGTCGGCCCCGGCGCTGGCCCCGTCGAAGGGAACGGCCCCGACGCCGCCGCGGTCCAGCACGTCGAGCGCCTCGTCGACCAGCTGGCGGTACCAGCTGATCAGCTCGCGCTCCTCACGGCGCTGGGCGTTTCCCCCGAAGGGGTCAAGCGGCGTGCCACGCACGACGCGCAGGCGGGCCAGCAGCCACAGCACCGGCACGAACGACGGCCCCAGGGCGATCTTGCGCCGCAGGCCGAGCGCCCGCAGCAGCGGGGGGTGCAGGTGGATGGCCACCGACACGGGCCGGTCGAAGGTGGTGCGCACCTGCTGCCGCCAGGCCGGGCTGGTGTAGAGGCGGGCCACCTCGTACTCGTCCTTGTAGGTCATGAGCTTGTGCAGCGAGCGGGCCACCGCCTCGGTCAGGCCCGATCCCGACAGGCCCAGGCGCTGCTCGCGCCCGGCGACGTCTTCGACGGCGGCCATGTAGCGCCGGGCCCAGCTGCGGCTCTGGTAGCCGACCAGGTCGGCGGCCAGCGCCTGCACCAGCGCCCGGGTGGGGACGTCGAGCAGGTGGCGGCCTGCGACCGGCACGCTGCGGCGCCGGCGGCGCAGCCGCCCCGGGTCGCCGGGCCCGCCCGCCTCGGCCGATGGCGCCAGCTGGCCCTGACGCCGGGTGAGGACGGCGGTGACCGCCGCCGGATCGTGGACCCACCACCGCCCGTAGCGAAAGGCCCGCAGGTTCTGCTCCACCGCCACCTGGTTGGCGGCCACCGCCGCTTCGATGCTCCGGGCCGACACCGGCAGCAGTCCGGCCTGGTAGGCGGCGCCGAGGACGACGAGGTTGGCCATCTCGTGGCCGCCCACCAGGGTCTCGGCCAGCTCCCGGGCGGCCACCCGCACCGCCCGCCGCTCGTCGACCCGCTCCACGATGGCACGGCACAGCTCGTCGGCCGAGGGCCGCACCGTGACGTCGCGGACCATCTCGCCGGTGGGGAAGATCGTGGTGTTGAGCACCGCCGCGGTCCGCCGTGGGTGGCAGCGGACCAGGTTGGCCGCCGCCGCCGCGCTGATCAGGTCGCAGGCCAGGTAGAGCTCGGCCCGCTCGGCGCCGACGCTGCGCTCCACCGGCTGCCGTCCCGGCGGGGTCAGCACCAGCGACGACAGGACCGGTCCCCACTTCTGGGCCGCGCCAGTCTGGTCATAGCTGCACACCTGCCAGCCTTCGGCGGCGGCGGCGGCGGCCAGCACGGCGTTGAGGGTGATGACCCCGGTGCCGCCCACCCCGGGGATGACCACGTGGTAGGGCTCATCGCCGGGGGGCGTCTGGGCCGGCTCCGGCAGCGCCACGTCGTCCACCGCGCTGGCGTCGACCCTGGCGTAGCCAGTGCCGGGCGCGGTGGTGACGGTGGCGAACGACGGGCAGTCGCCGGCCAGACAGGCGAAGTCCTGGTTGCACGACGACGGGTTGACGCGGGTCTTGGGGCCGAACGCGGTGCCCACCTCCTCGAGCGACATGCAGTTCGAGACCCGCCCGCAGTCGCCGCAGCCTTCGCACACCCGCTCGTTGATCAGCACGAAGCGCTGGGGGCGTGGCAGCAGCCCGCGGCGCTGGCGGCGCCGCCGCTCGTTGGCGCACGTCTCGTCGTAGAGCAGCACGGTGACGCCCTTGACGCCGGCCAGCTCGGCGCTCAGGGCCACGACCTCTGATGGCCGGTGCAGGCTGGCTTCCGGCGGCAGGCCGGCCCGGCGGTAGGTGGACGGCGCCTTGGTGACGATGGCCACCCGCCGCACCCCCTCCAGGGCCAGCAGGCCGGCCAGGGCGGGGACGCTGGCGGCGCCCACCGGCTCCTGGGCGCCGGTGTTGGCGACGAAGCCGTTGTAGAGGATCTTGAAGGTGATGTCGACGCCGGCCGCCACGCAGAAGCGGATGTTGAGATAGCTCGAGTGGAACAGCGAGCCGTCGCCGACGTTCTGCACCATGTGCCGGCGTTCGGTGAAGGGGGCCAGGCCGATCCAGGGCACCCCCTCACCGCCGAACTGGGTCATGGCCTGCACCTGGCGCTCGGGCTGCTCGATGACCGAGGCGAAGCTGTGGCATCCGGGGCTGCCCCAGGCCACCTGGCCCGGCGCCAGGCGGGTGCTGGTGCTGTGCGGGCAGCCCGAGCAGTAGTTGGCGGTGCGCGAGATGCGGATGGGGTCGCCCCGCCGGCGGGCTCCGGCCAGCTCGTCGCGCCGCCGGCCGACGCGGGCCTGCTCCTCGGCGGTGAGCCGAGGGGCGAGCAGTCGGCCCAGTCGCTCGGCCACACCGTCGGCGTCGAGCCCGCCGTACCCCGGGAACAGGGGTCGTCCGGCCTCGTCGCGCTTGCCGAGGACCTGCACCGGGCGCCCCAGGTCGCACAGCGCGGCGCGCAGCTGGTCCTCGAGGAAGGCGCGCTTCTCCTCGACCACGATCACCTGGTCGACGCCGTCGGCCAGCTGCCACGCGGCGGAGCGCTCCAGCGGGTAGACCAGCCCGACCCGGGCCAGGCGGATGCCGGCCCGGCGCAGGGCGTCGTCGGGAAGCCCGAGCCCGGCCAGCGCCTGACGGACATCCACGTAGCTCTTGCCGGCGGCCACGATGGCGATCTGGTCGCGTTCGGAGTGCACCTCGAGCCGGTCGAGGCCGTTGGCCCGGGCGTAGGCCGCCACCGCGGCGTGGCGCTCCTCGTAGAGGTGGCGCTCGGTCTCGATGGTGGCGCCGGGAAAGAAGCCGAAGTCGCTGCGCTTGGTGAAGCGGACACCGTCGATCTCGACCACCGGCAGCTGCACCTCAGGCTGCAGGGCCACGTCGACCGTCTCGGCGCTGTCGCACAGCGGGGCCACCAGCTTGAGCGCCACCCAGCATCCCGAGAAGCGAGACAGCGCCACGGCGTGCAGCCCCAGGGTGAGGATGTCGGCCACCGTGCCCGGGGCC
This sequence comes from Actinomycetes bacterium, assembly GCA_021848085.1. GTDB lineage: Bacteria > Actinomycetota > Acidimicrobiia > Acidimicrobiales > UBA8190 > JAJZNB01. Next base: position 9,480 of record JAJZNB010000151.1, on the reverse strand, counting down.
AGGACGGGGATGCCAGCGGCCTGGAAGGCGAAGTCCTCCTGGAAGGGCATGGTGGAGCTCTTGGCCTCGTGGTCCTCTCCGCTCAGCACCACCACCGCCCCGTGGCGGCTGGTTCCGGCGAAGTTGCCGTGCTTGAGGGCGTCGCCGCTGCGGTCGACGCCGGGCCCCTTGCCGTACCAGAACGAGACAACTCCCTCGTAGCGCTCGTGGGGGTGGCCGTCGAGCATCTGGGTCCCCATGACCGCCGTGGCGGCCAGCTCCTCGTTGGCCCCGGGCACGTGGACGATGCCGTGGTCGGCCAGCACGGCACCGTGGCGGGCCAAGGCCAGGTCGAGGCCGGCCAGCGGGGAGCCGGGGTAGCCGGTGACGAAGGTCCCGATGCGACGGCCGGCGGCCCGGTCGCGGCGGCTCTGGACGACGGGCAGGCGTACCAGGGCGTCGATGGCGGGCAGCACGAAACGTCCCGATGCGGCGGTGATCCGGTCGCTGGCGGCGGCCGGTCCTGGCGTCACCGTTCGCTCCCCTGCGGTCGGTCGGTCATGTGCACTCCCCCGCTGCCCTCCCCGGCGTCCGGTGGGCCCCGACGGTCATCCGCCGGAACCCCATCATCCTACATCTTTGCTCCTATCGTTGATACCCTTGTCATACATTGCGCCAATCGCCATCTGTTCTGGCCGCGGGGAGGTCGCCGGGCCGTCGCCGCGGGCCTTCGAGCCGGCGGGGCCTTCCAGCCGGCGGGGCCTTCCAGCCGGCGGGGCCTTCCAGCCGGCGGGGCCTTCCAGCCGGCGGGGCCTTCCGGGCTGGGTCGTGGGGGGCGGGGTGTGGGGGACGGGGTGGAAACGAGGCGGTTCCATGGATCGACAGCCAGGAGATCCACCGCAGGGAGCGACGCAGGGCAGCAGGTGGCGCCGCTACGCTGCACAGAGGACGGGCCTTCCCCTCCAGGGCGCCGACGCTGCCGATGCCGCTCGCGGGGAAGGCCGCTTCGCGTCGCTGGTGGCGGCCATGGCACAAGGAGGTGATGGTGTGGGACGCGACGGCGAAGGCGCGGCAGCGCGGCCGCTGCGCGACGAGCGGGTGCGCCAGGCCCCGGGGCGCCGCCAGGCGCCGCTGGCGGTCACCGGCGACGGGCCCGGCGGGGACGGGCAACAGCCCGACTGGGCGGTGCCGGCTGCCCAGCGCCGCTCCCTGGGCGGCCAGAGCGCCCGCTCGCTGCTACTCACCGTGCTCGGCGAGTACGTCCTGCCCCGGGGCGGCACGGTGTGGACCTCGACCCTGCTCGAGGCCCTCTCCCTGTTCGGCGTGGAGGACAAGGCGGCACGCCAGGCCCTGGCCCGGGCGGCCAAGGCGGGGTGGCTGGCCAGCGAGCGGGTGGGCCGCGAGGCCCGCTGGCGCCTGACCGAGCAGGGCACATTGCTGCTGGCCGAGGGATCGGGCCGCATCTACGCCTTCGACCCGGCCCGCCGGGACTGGGACGGCACGTGGCTGGTGCTGGTCATCTCCATCCCCGAGGAGCGCCGGGCCGACCGACACGTGCTGCGGACCCGTCTGGCCTGGGCCGGGTTCGGCTCCCTCGGCCAAGGGGTGTGGCTCTCACCCGACACCGCCCGCCAGTCGGTCATCGAGCCGATCTGCGAGGGGCTGCAGCGCCCCACGCGGCTGGTCTGCTTCATCGCCACGCTCGGAGAGATCGGCGACGCCGCCGAGTTGGTCCACGACGCCTGGAACCTCGAAGACCTCGAGCAGCGCTACCAGGACTTCACCACCGAGTTCACCGGCGCCGCCGCTCCCGAGCCGTCAGCGGCCTTCACCGTGCAGACACGCCTGGTCCACGAATGGCGCAAGTTCCCGTTCATCGATCCCGGCCTGCCGACCGAACTGCTTCCCCCCGGCTGGCCAGGGCACCGGGCCCATGTCCTCTTCCGTCAGCTGCACCAGCAGCTGACGGAAGACGCCGGCGCCTGGTTCGACGAGACCGAGCGCCGAGCCCGGGCTCGCCACCGCGTCCGGCGGGCACCGGCCGGCGGCTGACGGCCATCTCTGCACCAGCTGCTCATCCGCCCGCCCCGAGCACGGCGCGAGCGCTCGGGAACAGCATGTTCTCCTCGCGCTCCATGTGAGCGTGCAGCAGCCCGCGCAGCTCGGCGCCGGCGGCCAGGCGTTCGCTGATCGTCGCCGCCTGGTACAGCTGGTCGCGCCAGGCGCGGATGTCGACGTGCTCGGCGGCAAAGGTCTCGGCGACGGCCCCCAGGCCCTCACCCAGCGCCGGGAACAACACGGTGTCCTCGGCCGCGCTGTGCTGGTCGAGCCCGGCCACCAGCACCGCAGCGACCTCGTCCAGCGTCGCCGTCAGCACGGCCAGATCGGCGCCGGCCGGCAGCTCGCCAACGCGGGCCAGCGCGGCCCGAACCTCGACGTGCTCGTGCTCGAGCTGGCCGATCAGGTCGACGAGGTCGGTGGTCATGGCCGGCGCCCCTCGATGTGCGGCGCCGATGCCGGCGCCTGGGTGTGCGGCGCCGATGCCGGCGCCTGGGTGTGCGGCGCCGATGCCGGCGCCTGGGTGTGCGGCGCCGATGCCGGCGCCTGGGTGTGCGGCGCCCGCCGGGTGTAGAGCTCCACGTAGCGGCTGCAGGCGGTCAGAGCGCAGCCGGCGCACTGGGGGCCAAAGGACTCCGGCACCACGGACCGCACCCGCACCTCGTAGCCCAGCGACCGGTACAGCTCCTCGAGCTCCTCCACCCGGGCCATGTCGACCTCGAAGCGCCGCTCCCAGCCACCGGCTTCGAGGTCCCCCTCGTCGCCCGGCGCCGGACCCGACGCCTCGGCCTCGGCTCGGAGGTCGGAGGAGGGCCCGACGCCGTGCACGGCCACCCCGTTCACGGGGCGCTGGTCGCCAGGGCGCCGGCCGACGGGCCGCCGGCGGCCACCTGTCCCCGGGCCGCCTTGGCCAGCTGGTGGGCGGCCAGGGTGGCTGCGCCGAGGGCCGCCACCAGCTGCACCGTCTCGCCGTCGGGCACGTTGACGTCCACCTTCAGCTGTTCGCGCACCGCGCTCACCATGGTCGGATAGCGCATGATGCCGCCGATGAGGGTGTACTCGGGTTCCATCTTCACCCGCTTCATCAGCTGCACCGACTTGCTCACCAACGAGATGATGGCGCCGTGCATGATGTCGGCCGGGGGGATCCCCTGGGAGAGGTGGTTGATGACCTCGGCCTCGGCGAACACCGTGCACACCCCGGAGATGGCGACCGCCTCGTTGGAGGTGGCCGCCAGCGGCCCGATCTCTTCGGTCTCGAAGCCCATGTAGCGCGCCGTCTTCTCCAGGAACGCCCCGGTGCCCGCTGCACACTTCTCGTTGAGCCGGAAGGACTTGACCTTGGCGCCATCGTCGATCTTCGACGCCTTCACCGACTGGCCACCCACGTCGAGGATGGTGCGGGTGCCGGGGAACAAGGCGTGACAGCCCCAGGCAGCGGCGGTCAGCTCGGTGGCCATCACCTGGCTGAAGGGCACCTGGAACCGTCCGTAGCCGGTGGCCACCGTGTAGTCGATGGCCGAGCGGCTCACGCCGGCGTCTGCACAGGCCAGGTCGAGCGCACTCTCGGCCGCGTCGGTCGGCTTGTAGCCGGTGCGCACCAGGGACCGCCCCAGCAGCGTTCCCTCCGGGCCGGCCACCACCACCTTGGTGTAGGTCGAACCCACGTCGATGCCTGCGGTGATGCTCATGATGCTGCCTCCCGGTCGCTGGCCGGGGTGCGGCCGGCGATGATGCGGTCCATTGCGAACAAGGCCCCGCCGAGCGCACCCATGAAGTGCGAGTCGGGGCTGACGTTGACCTGGAAGCCCAGCTGCTCGTTGAGCACCTCGACCATGCCCAGGTTGTTGGCGACGCCGCCGGTGAAGGTCACCTCCTGCTCGATGCCGACCCGGCGCATCAAGCTGAGCGCCCGCGACACCACCGAGCGGTGCACCCCCATCAAGATGTCCTCCACCTTCTTGCCCTTGCCCAGCCACGACAGGATCTCCGAGTCGGCGAACACGGTGCAGGTGGTGGAGATCTTCACCGGCCGCTCCGACTGCAAGGCGGTGGGCCCGAGCTCGCCGAGGGGGATGTCCAAGGCGGTGGCTGCCGCCCCGAGGAACCGGCCGGTGCCCGCCGCGCACTTGTCGTTCATGACGAAGTCGACGATCTCCCCGTTGGGACTGACCCGGATGGCCTTGGTGTCCTGGCCGCCCATGTCGACCACGGTGTGGGTGTTGGGGAACATGTGCACCGCGCCCCGTCCGTGGCAGGAGATCTCGGTGGTCTGGGCGTCGCCGAAGGTGACCTTGTACCGCCCGTAGCCGGTCCCCACGATGAACCCGACCCCTTCCTCCTCCTCGTGGATGTCGCCGTCCTCGAGTGCCGCCCGGTAGGCGTTCTCCGCCGCCAGCGTGACGCTGGCACCGGTGTCGACCAGTGCCCGCCCCACGATCTGCAGCGTGTCGTCGATGATGACCGCCTTCGTCTGCGTGGAGCCGACGTCGACCCCAGCCGCGTAGACCATCGCTAGTCCTCCTTTCCCTGTCGCGCCGCCGCCGGGTCGCGGTGCTGGCGCCTGGTGGCCAGCCCCTCGAAGAAGGCGTCGATGCGGTTCTTCAGCTGGGCTTCCGACACCACCCGCTTGTCCATGTGGTCCGACTCGATGAACAAGGTGGCCGCGTCGGTCTTCTCCATGATCGCCCGCCGACTGTCAGCCAGCCCCGTCGACACCGTCCGGCACGACTTGATCGGGTGGTAGACCACCCCGTCGACGCCGAAGGGCTCGATCATGTCGGCCAGTGACAGGTCGGTGTAGAACATGGCGTCCATGGCGTCGCGCACGGTGACCAGCACCCCTTCGGCCAGGCTGTCGAGGGGATGGTCGAGGTCGTACTCGAAGCCCATGTTGGCGCCGCCGGAGGCGAACCACAGGTAGGTCGACCCGACGAAGGTGCCGCCCCACTCGCTGAACATCTCCCCGAACCGGCGGAAGATCGGGTAGCAGGGTACGCCGGCGAACACCAGCCGGTACTTCTCCTCGAACGGGGAGCCGATGTGGTGGGCGGCTTTGTACTCGAGCTCTTCGACCAGGTCCTCGAAGTAGCGGGCCCCCTCTTCGCGCCCGCGGAAGCCGTTCACCATGCCGAGGTAGACCGTGCCGTCGGTCACCGCGTTGTAGACGGCGGGGCGGGCCTTGTTGAGCTCGATGACCTTCTTCCAGGCCACGCTCATCCGGTTGGCGTATCCCATGATGTCGCGGAGCTTGTCGATGTCGAAGCGCTTGCCCGACACCTGTTCGCACACCCCGATCAGCTCGTCGATCTGACCCCGCACGTAGCGCAGGTCGTTGGCGAAGTCGACGTTGCCGGACCAGGTCTGGCCGCCGGCCCGGCGGCTGCCGGGGATGTCGAGGGTGAAGATGGGGACGCCGTAGAGCCGTTCCCAGATCTCGGCCCACTTGATGTAGGTGTTGCAGGCGTTCGTGTAGACCGACATCGCCGGGCGGGGGATGGTCCCCATCGGGTGCTGCCCGCCGCGGAACTGCAGGCCCACGTCGGCCTTCACGTACCCGCACACGTCGGTCTGGTAGCCGTAGTCCTCGGCTTGGGCGATGTAGTCGTCGGCGACGTGGCGCACGGCGGTCTGCAGGCCGTTGACCTCGGGGAAGATGGTGTGGAAGTCGAACACCCGGAGCAGCTCGGCCATCGACCCCATCACGAAGACGTAGGCGGCCTTCTCGTTACGCTCGGGGGCGGTGGTCAGCTCGGCGTACCACTCGCGGAACAGCCGGTTGCCCTCCTTGTTCCCGCGGCCGACCAACGATGCGGGGTCGCCGGGCGGGGCGGCGGTAGGCGAGGTTGTGGTGGACATGATCCCTCCCGTTCAGGCGAAGAGCAGGTTCTCGATGAACGTCTCGAGCTGCACCTGCAGGTTGTCGAAGTTGGTCATGCGCTCTTCGAACTCGCTCACGAAGTAGGGGATGCCCTCCTCGTCGAGCGCCTTGGAGTAGGCGACGACCTCGTCGAGCCCCGGTTCGCACATCTTGGCGGCGGTGATGATGGCCGCTCCGGCCTCGGCGTGGCGGATCCGATCGATCAGCATCTTCTCTTTGGGCTTGCGCAGGTCGTGCTGCACCGGGCTGTAGGAGGAGCGCTCCAGGTACGACTCGGCCAGGTCGGCCAGCGGGTCCTCCCCGATGGGCACGTCCTCGGTGATCCACCGCAGCCCGATCAGCAGGTCGTCGTCGACCACGTAGGAGAACTTGGCGATGGTGTTGAGCAGGTCGAGCGGCGGCTGCTCGCAGAACCCGCCTTCGAACACCAGCCGCATCCGGTCCTGGGGCACCCCGTCGCGCTGGCGAAGCTGGGGCAGCGCCCACGACAGCAAGGCGTTGTGCTCCTCGCGGGGGATCATCCCGCCTACCGCCATCAGCACGTAGGCCTCGTCGACGGCCAGCTGCCACGGCGTGGTCCGCTTGATCTCGTAGAGCTCACGAAGCAGCCGCCGGTTCTCGTTGAACACCGCCAGCGAGGCCCGCAGGTCGTCGTCTCCGATAGAGGCGCCGGTGACGGCCTCGACCTGGCGGGCCAGCCGGGCGTACTCGCCGCGCAGGTAGCCCGCCGCGTAACCCGAGTTGGCGTTCTGCGGCAGATACAGGATCTCGCAGGGGTACTCGACGTTGCGACCCCACACGGCGGCCAGGTTGCGGGCCGAGTCGCAGATCGGGTGGGAGACGAACATGTCGAGCTCCACCCGGTTGCTGAGGGCCAGCTCCAACGACGTCTTCAAGATGGAGCAGAGATAGGAGCCGAAGTGCGACTCCCCCTGGCGTGCCTCGACCGGGGCGCCGCGGACCTTGAACGGCAGGGCACCTGCAGCGTGGGCGATCTCCTCGGGGAAGTAGACCTCGAAGTGGCCGATCACCTTGCCGCCCGCCTCGCGCCAGCGCCTCACGGTGGGGAAGTCGGGATCATCCATCAGGTCCCGGCACATGCCGATCACCTCTTTGAGCGAAAGCGACTCGTAAGGGTCGAGGACCCTGGTGCCAGTCACCGCCGTCACCTCCTTGCCGGTGCGTCGACGACACCAGCGCCGTCGAGCTTGGAGCCGCACTGGCCGCAGAA
>JAJZNB010000151.1:0-2322 GCA_021848085.1 Actinomycetes bacterium | reverse complement strand
AAGGAGAAGCCAGCCGGCAGATAGTGCGCCCCGCAGCTCGGGCACTGCTGGGCGTAGGGACCCCAGGCGAACTCGGGCGCGCCGCCGGCGGCGGCGAGCTGGCGCAGCTCGCGGTAGCGGGGTTGGCGCTTCTCGACGAAGGCGCCCATCCCCTCGATCGGCTCGAAGCTGGCGTAGTGGGTGCTCAGCCAGTCCCGGGCGTGGCCGACGGTCTGATGCCAGGCCAGGTCCTTCCAGAAGTTGGTCTGCTGCTTGGTGTAGCGGGTGCACTCGGGGAACTTGTCCACCAGCTCGGCGCAGACCGCGTCGACCGCCTCGTCGAGCCTGGTCAGGTCGATGGCGTAGCCGTCCTGGTTCTTCTGGGCCTTCTTGACCTGCTCGGGGGTGGCCCGCTCGATGAACGCCCCGTCCTTGGTCACCGACGGCACCACCTCGTTGGTCAGCCCCCACTCCAGCGCCTGGTAGGCGGGGACGGGCCGGTCGAGCATCAGGATCCAGCGGGCCCGCCGGTCGCCGACGACGATCGGCAGCCACTGGGTGGCGCCGCCGGCGGCGACGCTGCCGACCTTGGTGCCGACCTGGCCGACGTAGGCGTGCTCGGCCATGATCGACAGGTCGCAGGCCAGATGGCTCTCGTTGCCGCCGCCCACCGCCATGCCGTTGAGCCGGGCCACCACCGGCTTACCGGTGTTGAGGATGCTCTCGATGTAGGCGCTGAACAGCCCCATGTACTTCCAGTAGTCGTGGGGCGAATGGGTGTAGACCGCCTCGTACTCCTTCACGTCCCCGCCGGTGCAGAAGGCGGTGGTGCCGCTGCCGGTGTAGACGATCACCGCCACCTCGTCGTCGAAGGCGGCCTCACGGAAGGCGGCGGCCAGCTCGATGAGGGCACGGGTGCTGTAGGCGTTGTAGGCCTCGGGCCGCTCGATGGTGATCCGAGCCACCCAGTCCTTCTTGGTGTAGCCGATCTGCGTGTACTCGACGGTCGGCAGCTTTTCAAAGGCCATCGGGCCTCCTTCCCCTTAGGGGTCCGCACGTACTACATCTGACTTGATGCTCGTTCTTGTTCTGTAGTACATCATGCCCTGGCAGCCACGTCAAGTCATTCACTCCTTGATTGTCGAGCAGCCGGTGATCGGCGAGGCTAGGGTGAGGCCCATGGCAGCCGACGCCGAGTCGATGACAGCCGACACCCGGCCGGGGCCAGGCGGAGCGGACCTCGACGCCTTCCTGGTGCCGACCTGGTTCGTGGACTGCGACCATCCGGCGGTGGCCGAGCACGCCGCCGCCGTGGTGGCTGGCACCACCACCGACACGGAGCGGGCGGTACGGCTCTTCTACGCCGTGCGCGACGAGGTGCGCTACGACCCCTATCTCATCGGCGACGACCCCTCGACCTACCGGGCCAGCGCCGTGCTGGCCCGTCGGCGCGCCTACTGCATCCCCAAGGCGGTGCTGCTGACCGCGCTGGCCCGGGCCGTCGGGCTGCCAGCACGTCTGGGCTTCGCCGACGTGCGCAACCATCTGGCCAGCCCCAAGCTGCTGGCCCTGCTCGGCACCGACGTGTTCGCCTTCCACGGGTTCGTGGAGCTGTGGCTGTCGGGCCGATGGGTGAAGGCGACACCCGCCTTCAACATCGAGCTGTGCGAGCGCTTCGGGGTCCGGCCGCTCGAGTTCGACGGGATCCACGACTCGCTGTTCCACCAGTTCTCGATGGACGGCCACCGGCACATGGAGTACGTGCGTGACCGCGGCAGCTTCGCCGACCTGCCCCTGGGGTCGATCCTGCAGACCTTCGCCGACCTCTACGGTCCCAGCTACGTCACAGCGGCCTCCGGCCACGGCCCCGACGACCTGTTCGACGACTCGACGCTCCCGTCGCCTTCGGCGACCTGAGCCCACCGTCGCCTTCGGCGACCTGAGCCCACCGTCGCCTTCGGCGACCTGAGCCCACCGTCGCCTTCGGCTCAGGTCAGGCGGCGCTCGTCGACGACGCGGGCGATCTTGCCGCCGTCCGAGCGCGGCGCCGTCCCCGGCTCGAGCAGCCGGACCCGGGCGCTGATGCCCACCGTCGCCTTGATGGCCTGGATGGCCCGGTCGCGCAGGTTCCGCAGCAGATGGTCGGCCTCGACCACCTCCTCGGTCAGCAGGTCGCCGGTCACGGTCCGGAAGAAGCCGTCGTCCACCTCCACCTCGACCTCCACCTCGTCGAGGGTGGCCGGCCGCGACACCACCAACCGGTAGTTGGGGGTCAGCTCGCCGAAGCCACCGAGGACGGCTTCGATCTGGCTGGGATACACGTTGACGCCTCGCACGATCAGC
>JAJZNB010000110.1 GCA_021848085.1 Actinomycetes bacterium | reverse complement strand
CCCCGGCAGGTGGGGCGTCGGTGGGGGGGTAGAGGTCGCCCTGGGGGGTGCTGAGGCACGGCTGGTCGATGTTGGCCACCTGGCGCTGGTAGGCCGGCGCCGGGATGAAGTGGCTGGCGCCACCGCCGCCGAAGGTCCACGACGTCTCGGCGGCTCGCTCGGAGGCGGCCGGGTACGAGGCGCCGTCCACCGACACCACGGTGCCACCGACGCACACGGCGTAGGGGCTGGCGCAGGGGTAGTTGACCAGCGGGACCGGCTGCACGGCGACGCCGTTGCCGGCGCCGACCACCGGAGCCACCACCTCGGGGCAGCCCGAGCCGGTGTCGCCGGCGGCGGCGAACAGGGTGCGTCCCTCGAGGGTGGCCTGCTCCAGGATGGGGTCGCCGACAGCCTCGAGCTCGTCGCCGAGCTCGGTGCCGTAGGGCTGCTGGGCCAGTGGGCCGGTGACGGGGTTGGTCGGGTTGGCTTCGCACTCGCCGAAGCTGGCGTTCATCTGGCTGGGCCCATGGGGGTCACCGGCCCAGGCGGCGAAGGAGGCGAACACGTCGGCGTCGGCCAGGGACTTGGCGAAGTAGAGGTCGAGCTGGGACACGTCGGGGGCCATGCCGGTGGAGGCCTGGGAGTCGAGGTACCACTCGATGGACCCGGAGTTGTCGCCGTAGGCGGAGCGCGGGCCACCTTCGGTGTGCACCACCCGCACCGGCACCTTGGGCAGGCCCATGGCGTGCTCGAACAGTCGCAGCTGCGCCACCACGCTCGAGGTCTCACCTTCCCCGAAGATGCCGATGGTCTGGCCCTGCCCGAAGTCGATCCGGGTCCGCTCCAAGGCGGCGGCGTCGCTCACCCCGGCGCTGGGCCCGCTCTGGGCGGTGAGGGCGGCGTCGTGGGCGCCGGGATCGTCGTAGACGCCCCACAGGTCCTGCGGGGTGAGCACGCCCTGCACCCCACCGCCGGCCGCTTCCAGCGCCGAACCGGTACGGGTGGCACCGCCCAGGCCAGCCGTGGCCGACGAGGTGAGGTTGGCCGGCCCGGTGCCAGCCGACCCGGTGCCAGCCGGCTGGGAGGCGCCGGGCCCCGGCGGCGCGGTCAATGGCGCCGGGCTGAACCGGGCCAGGGTGTTGAGGCCGACGATGGCGGCCACCGGCAGGTCGGCGGGCACCGAGGGGGCGACGTCGTTGGCCAGGAACTGCCGCCCACCGAAGCGGTAGCGGCCGACGGTGACACGGAACAGCCGGTCGAGCGCGCCGACGGTGCCGGTGGCGGTCAGGTAGCCGCCGGATCCCGACACGGTGTCGACGTGCAGCCCGCCGCCGGTCAGCCAGCTGCGGATGGCGCCGACCTCGACGGCCGGCAGCCCGAAGCGGGCGTCGAACTGGGCCGGCGTCAGGAACCGGTGGTACTGCGGGCTGGCCGGGTCGTAGAGCGCGGCAAGCAGCCGTTGCTCACCGGCCGGGTCCGGAAGCTGCACCGACACGCCGATGCGCAGGCGCCGGCTGGCCGGGGCCGCCCCCTCGCCGGTGGCCAGCGACAGCCCAGGCAGCACTCCCGGGACCTGGTGCAGCACGCCGGCCGAGGCGGCCGAGGCCGCCGCCAGCGCCCTGACCGGGCGGATGCCGGCGATGGGGGCCAGCCCCCGGCCGGCGAGGACCCCGAGCACGAGCAGGACGGCGGCGGCCACCCCGCCGGCCAGCGTCCCGACCCGGCGCCGGGAGCCCCGGCTGTCCCCGTGGCAGGGACCCGCTCGTCTCGCCGCCGCCAGACGGACCCGGTCGCGCCGGCCCTCCCCGCCTGGGGGACCCGCCGTCAGCCGTGCCGTGCTCCGTCGCCAGAAGCCGCCCATGTCGCTCTCCCTGTGCTCCGCGTCCCGCCCTGGCCGGGTTGGCCGCCTGCGGTGTCTGGTCGGGGAACGGGCGGCGACGTCGCCCCTGGCGCGCCCGCCCCGGCGGACGCCTCTCCGGCGGCGGCGGCCGAGGTCGGCGCCGATCCCCGAACTGCCCGGCGCCGATCCCCGAACCGCCCGGCGCCGATCCCCGAACCGCCCGGCGCCGATCCCCGGAGACCTCCCCCAGACGAGCGCGACCCGGTGCGGGGAACCGCCACCCGCCCGCCGGGCCGCGCCCGGCGCCGCGCGTTCTACGATGCGAAGGGTGCTGATCCTCGCCGCCTGGCCGGAGCTCGACCGGCACGACACCGGCTCATGGCACCCCGAACGTCCAGCCCGGGTGCCGGCCGCCCTCTCGGGCCTCGTCGACGCCGGGCTGGCCGACGCGGTGGTGGCTCTCGAAGCCCGGCCGGCCACCCGCGACGAGCTGACCCTGGTGCACCCCGACCGCTACCTGCAGCACCTGCAGCAGCTGTGCGAGGGGGGCGGCTCCGTCGACGACACCGACACCGAGATGTCGGTCGGCTCGTGGGAGACGGCCGTGCTGGCCGTGGGCGGGGTGCTCACCTGCGTGCAGGCGCTGCAGCGGGGCCACGGCGACGCCGCCTTCGCCGCCTTGCGCCCCCCAGGGCACCACGCCACGGCCACCGAGGCCATGGGCTTCTGCCTCCTCAACTCCATCGCCGTGGCCGCGGCCAAGCTGGCCGCCGACGGTGAGCGGGTGCTGGTGCTCGACTGGGACGTCCACCACGGCAACGGCACCCAGGACATCTTCTGGAACGATCCCCGGGTCCTGTACGTGTCGACCCACCAGTCGCCGCTGTATCCCGGCACCGGCGCCGTCACCGACACCGGCGGGCCCGACGCCCCGGGAACCACCGTCAACCTGCCGCTGCCGCCGGGTGCCACCGGCGACGTGGTGCGCCGGGCACTCGAAGAGGTGGCGGCGCCGGTGATCGAGCGCTTCGACCCCACCTGGGTGCTGGTCTCCGCCGGCTACGACGGGCACCGGCGCGACCCGCTGGCCCACTTCGCCCTGACCGCCGGGGACTTCGCCGACCTGGGCCAGGCGTCGGCCGGCTTCGCCCCGGGCCCAGGTCGGACGCTGCTGGTGCTCGAGGGCGGCTACGACCTCCAGGCGCTGCGCATGTCGGTGGGGGCCTCGCTGGCCGCGGTGCTGGGCGAACGCTACCGGCCCGAGGCGCCGTCCTCGGGCGGGCCCGGCGCCGGCGCGGTGGAGGCCGCCCGGCGGGTCCACCTGGCCTGATCCGAAGAAGGACGTCTCGGTCCCCGCAGCCTGGCTGGGGTGCCAACCTGGAGCGGGCATCGAGCCCTGATGCCTTCAGGCCTGGCCGCCCAGGCCGGTGCCGCCACCCGGATCGCCCGGACCGGGGCTGGCCGTGGCCAGGGGGCCGCCAGGGGGAGCAGAATGGGGCCATGGCCCCCCGATCCTCTTCCGTCGACACCTTCGGCTCTCGCGCCAGCTTCGCCGTGGGCGGCCGAAGCCTCGAGATCCACCGCCTCGACGCGCTGGCCGAGCGCTTCGCCGTCGACCAGCTGCCCTACTCGCTCAAGATCGTCCTCGAAAACCTGCTGCGCCACGAGGACGGCCGCCACGTCCACGCCGCCGACATCGAAGCGGTGGCGGGGTGGGCGCAGCGCACCCGTGACGGCGCGGCGACCGCCACCGAGATCGCCTTCACCCCCGAGCGGGTGCTGATGCAGGACTTCACCGGCGTCCCCGGCGTCGTCGACCTGGCCGCCATGCGCGACGCGCTGGCCGCCTTGGGCGGTGACCCGACGCGGATCAACCCGCTCGTGCCGGTGGAGCTGGTCATCGACCACTCGGTCATCGCCGAGCGGTCGGGGACGGCCACCGCCTTCGCCGAGAACGTCGACATCGAGTACCAGCGCAACATCGAGCGCTACCAGCTGCTGCGCTGGGCCCAGCAGGCCTTCGACGGCTTCCGTGTGGTGCCGCCGGGCACCGGGATCTGCCACCAGGTCAACCTCGAGCACCTGGCCCGGGTGGTGTTCGCCACCGACGACGGCCGGGCCTTCCCCGACACGCTGGTCGGCACCGACTCCCACACCACCATGGTCAACGGTCTCGGGGTGCTGGGGTGGGGGGTGGGCGGCATCGAGGCCGAGGCGGCCATGTTGGGCCAGCCGCTCACCATGCTGATCCCGCCGGTGGTCGGCCTGAAGCTCAACGGCCGGCTGCCCGAGGGGACCACGGCCACCGACCTGGTCCTGACCATCGCCGAGCTGCTGCGTCGCCACGGGGTGGTCGGCAAGTTCGTCGAGGTCTACGGGCCCGGGCTGGCCGAGCTGCCCCTCGAGAACCGGGCCACCATCGGCAACATGTCGCCGGAGTACGGCGCCACCTGCACCATCTTCCCGGTCGACGACATCACCGTGGACTACCTGCGCTTCACCGGGCGCGACGCCGACCACGTGGCCCTGGTCGAGGCCTACGCCAAGGAGCAGGGCCTGTTCTTCGACCCGTCGGCTCCCGAGCCGGTCTACAGCGAGCACGCGGAGCTCGACCTGTCGACGGTGGTGCCCAGCCTGGCCGGGCCGGCCCGTCCCCAGGACCGGGTGGCGCTGACCCAGGCCAAGGCCGGCTTCCACCAGGCGCTGACCGCCACCCGCCAGGCCACCGGATCGGCTGGCAGTGGCGAGCTGCGCCACGCCCGACGCGCCGACGGCGGTGCAGCCGACGGCGGTGCGACAGCCGACGGCGGTGCAGCCGACGGAGGTGCGGAGCAGACCATCGCCGACGGGCATGTGGTCATCGCCGCCATCACCAGCTGCACCAACACGTCGAACCCGCAGGTGATGCTGGCCGCCGGGCTGCTGGCCCGAAAGGCGGTCGAACGGGGGCTGCGGGCCAAGCCGTGGGTCAAGACGTCGCTGGCCCCCGGCTCGCGGGTCGTCATGGACTACTACGAGCGGGCCGGGCTGCGACAGCCGCTCGAGGCGCTCGGCTTCAACCTGGTCGGCTTCGGCTGCACCACCTGCATCGGCAACTCCGGGCCGCTGCTGCCCGGCGTGTCGGAGGCGGTGCAGCAGGGCGATCTGGCTGTCGCCGCCGTGCTGTCGGGGAACCGCAACTTCGAGGGGCGCGTCCATCCCGACGTCCGCCTCAACTACCTGGCCTCCCCGCCGCTGGTGGTGGCCTACGCCCTGGCCGGCTCGCTCGACGTCGACCTCACCAGCGAGCCGCTCGGCACCGGGTCCGACGGGCAGCCGGTCTACCTGCGCGACATCTGGCCCACCTCGGCCGAGGTGGCCGACACCGTCCGGGCCGCCATCACCTCCGACATGTTCTCGGCGCGCTACGCCTCGGTGTTCGAAGGCGACGAGCGCTGGCAGCACATCGCGGTGGCCGAAGGCGACACCTTCAGCTGGGACACGTCGTCGACCTACGTGCTGGCTCCGCCGTTCTTCGAGGGGCTCACCCGCCAGCCGGCCGGTGTCGCCGCCATCCGAGGCGCCCGGGTCCTCGCCGTCCTCGGCGACAGCGTCACCACCGACCACATCTCGCCGGCCGGCTCCATCCGCCCGACGTCGCCCGCCGGGCAGTACCTGATCGACCACCAGGTGCAACGCTCGGACTTCAACTCCTACGGGGCTCGCCGCGGCAACCACGAGGTGATGATGCGCGGCACGTTCGCCAACGTCCGCCTGCGCAACCTGCTGGCCCCGGGCACCGAGGGCGGGGTCACCATCCACCTGCCCGACGGGGAGCAGATGAGCATCTTCGACGCCTCGGTCCGCTACCGGGCCGACGGGGTGCCGCTGGTGATCCTGGCCGGCAAGGAGTACGGGTCGGGCTCCTCGCGAGACTGGGCGGCCAAGGGTCCGGCCCTGCTCGGGGTGCGGGCCGTGATCGCCGAGAGCTACGAGCGCATCCACCGCTCCAACCTGGTCGGCATGGGCATCCTGCCGCTGCAGTACCTCGAGGGGCAGAGCGCCCAGAGCCTGGGGCTGACCGGACACGAGACCTTCACCATCTCGGGGCTCGAGTCGCTCGGCGACGGGGTCGCCCCCAAGGAGGCGACCGTGCGCGCCGACGACCGCGAGCTCACCGTCCGGGTCCGCATCGACACCCCCATGGAGGCCGAGTACATGCGCCACGGCGGCATCCTGCCCTACGTGCTGCGGCAGCTGGCCGGCTGACCCAGGTCCCCTCGGGGGCGAGCCGGCTCGCCCCCGGGCTGGCGCGGCTCGCCCCCGGGGCTGGGAGGGTCCCCGGGGGCGAGCCGCCGATGCGGCCAGAGCCGCTCAGGCGGCAGCCGACGCCGCCATACCGCTCAGGCGGCAGCCGACGCCGCCATACCGCTCAGGCGGCAGCCGACGCCGCCGTACCGCCGGCGGGCGGAACCGGTGGACGGTTGGGCATGACGACGACCAGATCGGCGCTCAACGTCTTCAGGCCGGTCCGGCTGCCTTGGGCCACGATGCGGGCACCGGTGGTGACGGCGCTGGCTGTCACCTGGGTGCGGCCCCGGTAGTAGCGGGTCGTCCCCGACGTGGTGACGGTCAGCAGCTGCCCCTCGGGTCCCACCACGGTGATGGTGTCGCCGGAGCTTCCTGTGGTCACCGACTGCACCCGACCGGCCAGGGCCGGCTCCACCACCATGATCCGCTGGGCGTCGACGGTGCCGGTCCCAGGCGTGGGCGGCGGCGAGGTGCTCGAGGTGCTCGACCGCACCGGCACCACCCGCACCACGTCGTTGACCTTGATGTCGCTGAAGCTGATGGTCTGGCGCTCCTTGACGTAGGTGGTCGACGACGAGGTGTCGACGGTCTCGGTGCCGTTCTCGGTGCGGAGCGTCAACGTGGTGCCGCTGATGCCGGTGACGGTGCCGACATCACCGGGCCCGCGCAAGCCGTACCGGCCGCCGGGTCCCATGTGGCCGCCTGGCCCCATGGGACCGCCCGGCCCGTGGCGCCAGCCGGCGGGAGGTGCCGGCGGTGTGGCACCCGAGGCCGGTGCCGGGCCGGATCCCGACGACGACGCCGTCAGCGCGGCCGACGACGGGGCTGCGCCGGCCAGCGCGCTGGTAGCGGCGAAGCCGGCCCCGGCGGCCAGGCCACCGGCCACCGCCACCGACACGCCTCTCCGAAGCCGCCGCCTGGGCTTCGCCGGCGGCCACGACGGTGTGGTCGGGCCCCACGTCGCTTCGTTGTGATGCTGGTCGTCTTCCATGAGGGCAAGGTACGACGACCACCTGAAACCTCCCTGTCGAAATGGTGTGGGTTCGCTGTGGGATGCGGCTGCGCCGGGGACCGGCATCGGCATCGGGCGGCGACGGCAAGGCGCCCGGCGTCGGGAGCGGCAGCGGCAGCGAGCACCCTTCGACGCCAGCGGCGAGACGTCTCCGGCCGGAGGCGTCTGTTGCCCAGCTTTTTCCCGGAAGGGCCTTGCCATCGACACGGCGCATGGCTATGAATGGAGTGAGGTCGCAGCGACCAGCCAAGGAGCCTCTCGAGCGAGGAGGTTTTCCCGGATGGTGCATCACCGCGAACACCTGGTCGAACGTTCGCCGCCTCGTCTGGAGCCCGCAGCTGGTTTCAGCTGAGCGAACCCGAGGACGGCACGCCCTCTCCCCCGCACGTTGCGGAACGGTCTCGAGCTGCAGGGTTGATGCTGCGGCATCGATCACCTGGTCATCGATGAGCGAAGGGAACAGAGGAAGATGTTTGCAGCCGGGAGGGCCCCGGTCGTGCAGCAGCAGCCCTGCCACTCCACGACGTTCCCCCGACCATATGGCGGCTGGTAGAAGGGACCGACCCTCGGGTGACAGATGAAGAGCGGAGGCGAGAGGCCCGATCCGGGCCTCTCGCCGCGTCTGGCGCCATCCGGGTGGCGTCCGGCCCGTTCCGGGCCTCGCGCCCCGCCAGCTCCCTGCGCTCCGCCAGCCCCGGTCGGCGCGGCCCTGCCGGCACGTGCGTCCGGCGTGTCCCCCGGCTATGCGTCGTCGGGCTCGGCGTCCAGCGACACCCCCTCACCTGGAGACGGCGCCCCGGGTGTCGGCGACGTCAGCGCGTCGCCCTGCGCTGCCACCGGCCGGGGCGGCATCCAGGCGAACAGCACCGCGTAGAGCACGGCGTTGAGACACTGGAAGACGGCGGCCAGCTCGAACGGTGCTGCCAGGCTGACCTCGTCGAACAGGTAGCCGGCCAGCACCTGGCTGCCGGCCATGGTGGCCTGAGCCGGCACGTTCGACAAGGCGGCCATGCTGGCCCGCTCGTCGGGGTGGGCCAGGTCCTGGACGAACGACTGGCGCAGCGGCAGCCCCACCCGCTGGGCCAGCATGCGGACGAAGTAGATGGCGCCGGCCAGCCAGAAGCTGGGGGCCAGCACCATCGGCACCAGCAGCACGCCTCCGATGGCGCGAACCACGGCGATGGTTCGGACCGTCCCCATCCGGCGGCCCACGCCGGCTGCAGCCAGGGTCGAGGCCAGCGAACCGAGGTTGATGAGGGCGAACAGCAGCCCGATGGGAGCCGGGCCGACGTCGTAGCGGCGGCTCAGCCAGTAGCTCATGAACGGGCCGATCATGCCGATGGCCAACCCGTTGACGCCGTTGGCCACCCAGAAGCGCCACAGCGCCGGCCACGACCGGCGGGGCCACCGCAGCCGCGTCGGGCGCCGACGCGGCCCGCCGGCTCCGGCGGCCGCCGGGTCGGGCTGGCTCGCCCCGGTCCGGTGCCGTGGCTGGTGGCGGGGCTCACGGAGGGCGATGGCCAACAGCCCGGCCAGCGCAGCCAGGGCGGCGGCGGCGAGGAAGGCGGGTCGGTAGGCGGCGGTGGCCGCCTCGGCGCTGATGTGGGGAGAGGCCCGGGACAGGCCGGCCAGCAGCCCGCCGGCCAGTGCCCCCGCCGACGAGGCGAAGGCCAGGCGGCCGAAGGCGGCCGACCGGGAGCCGACGGTCACGCGCTCGGCCACGAAGGCCGACTCGGCCGGCTGGTAGGGGCCCACGCTCCCGCCGCCGGCACCCGCTCCCCGTCCGAAGCTGCCAGCGGCGGCGCACACGAACAGGACGGCCGGGACCCGCACCTCGGAGTAGACGGCGGCACTGGCCGCAGCCAGCAGCGGCACCACCACCATGAACGGTTTGCGTCCCACCCGGTCCGACACGAGGCCGATGCCGGTCGACAGGGCGGCAGACACCAGCGTCACCACCACGAACAGGACCCCGAGCTCGAGCCCTGAGAAGCCTTCGGCCGCCAGGTACAGAGCGGTCACCACGCCGGCGATGGCCCGCGCCGCGCTCATGGCGAAGCGGGCTGCCAGAACGATCCGGAGGTTGCTGTCGATCCAGCCCGGTCGCCGCCAGCGTCGCCGGCCCAACCCTCCCGGTGCCGTTGGACCGTCCGCGCCCGCCTGGCCGCCCGCATCGGCCCGACCGGGCGCCCCGCTCAGCAGGGCTCGGCCCTCTTCACCGCAACCCGATCCACAACCCGATCCACGCCGCGCTCCTCCGATCCAGCCGCGCTCCTCCGTCTCTGCCCCAGCCGCGCTGCCGCGCCTGCAGCACCGCAGGAGCGTCGCCGGAGGTCTGGTGGCGGCGGTCCGTCACCCGCCGCCTACCGTCGCGCCAGCGCCAGTGGCGGCGCCATCGCGCCAGCGCCAGTGGCGGCGCCATCGCGCCAGCGCCAGTGGCGGCGCCATCGCGCCAGCGCCAGTGGCGGCGCCATCGCGCCAGCGCCAGTGGCGGCGCCATCGCGCCAGCGCCAGTGGCGGCGCCATCGCGACCGCCGTGGCAGCCCCGTGAGCACCAGCCGCCGCGGTGCCGGCGGGGCCGGTAGGGTCCGGACATGGACGCTTCGCCTCCGGATCCTTCCCTGGCCGGCGAGCCATCGCCTCGAGCCGCCAGCCGCGAGCCCCGAGCCGCCAGCCGCGAGCCGCTGCGGGTGGCGCTGGGTCCGGCGGCCGACACCTTCGCCGCCGACGCCGTGCGCCAGGGTGGCGCCAGCGTGGTCGGCCTCGGCGATCAGCCCGAAGCCCTGGTCTGGCTCGACCCGGCAGACATGGCCGGGCTGGTTCGGGTGCTGCAGACGTCGCCGCAGGTGCGCTGGGTGCAGCTGCCGTTCGCCGGGGTGGAGAAAGCCGTCGAAGCGGGCGTCGTCGACGGCAAGCGGCTGTGGACCTGCGCCAAGGGCTCCTACGCCGAGCCGGTGGCCGAGCACGCCCTGGCGCTGGCGCTGGCCGGTCTGCGCCACCTTCCCCAGCGGGTGACGGCCCGCTCGTGGGGCCAACCCGCCGGTACCAGCCTCTTCGATCGTGAGGTCGTCATCCTCGGCGGTGGCGGCATCGCCGTGTCGTTGTTGGAGCTGCTGCGGCCGTTTCGGGTGCGGGCCACCGTGGTGCGCCGCCGGGCCGAGTCGGTGCCGGGCGCCCACCGCACGGTCACCACCACCGAGCTCCACCAGGTGCTGCCCGGGGCGCTGGTGGTGTTCCTCGCTCTGGCCCTCACCCCCGACACGGCCGGGATCATCGGCGCCGCCGAGCTCGCCGCCATGGACGGCGACGCCTGGCTTGTGAACGTGGCCCGCGGCCGCCATGTCGACACCGCCGCGCTGGTCGACGCGCTCAGGTCGCGTTCCATCGCCGGCGCGGCGCTCGATGTCACCGATCCGGAGCCGCTCCCCGAACGGCACCCGCTGTGGGACCTCGGCAACTGCATCGTGACGCCCCACACGGCCGACACCATCGAGATGGTGCGCCCGCTGCTGGCCGCCCGCATCCGCGACAACGTCGAACGCTTCAGCCGAGGCGAGCCGCTGGTCGGCACCGTCGACCCCACCGCCGGCTACTGACCCCACCGCCGGCTACTGACCCCACCGCCGGCTACTGACCCCACCGCCGGCTACTGACCCCACCGCCGGCTACTGACCCCACCGCCGGCTACTGACCCCACCGCCGGCTGCTGACCCCACCGCCGGCTGCTGACCCCACCGCCGGCTACTGACCCCACCGCCGGCTGCTGACCCCACCGCCGGCTGCTGACCCCACCGCCGGCTGCTGACCCCACCGCCGGCTGCTGACCCCACCGCCGGCTGCTGACCCCACCGCCGGCTGCTGACGATGCTGCCGGCCGGCGACCGTCCCCGGACGCCAGCCGGCAGCCGTCGAGGCGGCCGACGAACCCGGCCGCCGCACGGTCAGGCGATGCGGCGCAGCTCGGTATCGGTCCGCTCGAGCTGAGCGGCCTGATCGTCGAACTTGCGGCGCAGGCCGGCGAAGAAGCCCCAGATGGCGTGCAGCAGCAGGGCGCTGCCGCCCAGGGCGACGCCGGTGAGGGTCACACCGACCCAGTCGTAGCGCAGGTTCCCGATGCTCCACCCCGTCCACATGTTGAGGTTGGCCAGCCAGGCCAGGGCCGCACCCCAGGCCAAGGCCATCACGGGCCGACCCTCGCGGACACGGCGATAGAGGCGGTCACCGAGCATGGTGAGGCCCATCACGCCGAAGGCCAAGAAGAGGAACAGTGCGAAGAAGTGCATGTCGTCCTCCTGTCGCTCGTTTGGGCGCTGCCGGTGGCGCCGGTAGCGCCGAGCAGCAGCTTGTTGCTCTTCTTCACCAAACCGGCGGGCGCGAGGCGCTATTCCCGTTCGGCCGCACCCGCCGCCGTGGGGACGGCCACCACCGCGGCGGTTGTGGGCCCGCGGCGCCGCCCTGCTTGAATGGGCGCCGGCGCCGGCTGGGTCGGCAGCCGCGCGATGAGACGACGAAAGCGAGGACTCATGACCAGCACGGACACCGGGGTCAGGACGGCGGTGGTGACGGGGGCGGCCCGGGGGATCGGGGCGGCGGTGGCGGCCCGGCTGGCCGCCGACGGCTTCGCCGTGGCCGCCGTCGACCTCGAGGAGGCCGCCACCCTCGACACCGTGTCGGCCATCCGGGCTCAGGGCCAGCCGGCGTTGGGCCTGGGCCTCGACGTGTCGGACGCCGACGCGGTGGAAGCCGGCGTCGCTCGCGTCGTGGAGCAGCTCGGCCCGCCGACGGTGCTGGTGAACAACGCCGGCATCACCCGCGACAACCTGCTGTTCAAGATGAGCGTCGACGACTGGGATCAGGTGATGAACGTCCACCTGCGGGGCTCGTTCCTGATGAGTCGGGCGGTCCAGAAGCACATGGTCGACGCCCGCTGGGGGCGCATCGTCAACCTGTCGAGCGTCTCGGCCCTCGGCAACCGGGGCCAGGCCAACTACGCCGCGGCCAAAGCCGGCCTGCAAGGCTTCACCCGGACGTTGGCCATCGAGCTCGGGCCGTTCGGGATCACGGCCAACGCCATCGCTCCGGGCTTCATCGCCACGGCCATGACCGAGGCCACCGCGGCACGCGTCGGCGTCGATTGGGAGGAGTTCCAGCAGCAGGCGGCGGCCCGCATCCCGGTCCGCCGGGTCGGGCATCCCGCCGATGTGGCCCAGGTGGTGGCGTTCTTCGTCGACGAGCGCTCCAGCTTCGTCAACGGGCAGATCCTCTACCTGACCGGCGGACCGAACATCTGAGGGACTGGTTGTCGTGCCGGGCGGCGAACAGCATCGGCCTGGCGTCGCCTTCCAGGGGCCATGGGGTCCTGACCGAGCCGGTGACGATGCGCCAGCCGCAGGGCCGCACCAGGCCAGCTCGGCCGCGGTGGCGACCGGGCCTCACCAGGTCAGCTCGGCCGCGGTGGCGACGATGGCCGGCACCAGGGCGGTGGCCTGCGGCAGGCGCTGGGTGAGGAAGAAGCGGGTGACCGGGTCGACCTGCAGGGGCCCGCCATCGGCGGCGTCGACCGCCGACCGGGCCAGCAGCCAGCCGGCCACCATGGTGGCGGTCAGGGTGAGGAACGGGGTAGCGCCGGCCAGGGCGTCGAGCGGGGCGTGCTGGCGGCGGTCCACCAGCAGCTCGGCCGCCCGCCGCCACGCCGCCGCCGCGTCGGCCAGGGCGGCGGCCTCGTCGTGGGCCCCGCCCTTGTGCAGCGCCTCGGCCGTCTGCTCCACCCGGCCCAGCAGCGCCATGGCGGCGCTGTCGGGCTGCAGGTCGAGCTTGCGCTGCACCAGGTCTATGGCCTGGATGCCGTTGGTCCCCTCGTAGATGGCGGTGATCCGGGCGTCGCGCAGGGTCTGGGCCACGCCGGTCTCCTCCACGTAGCCGGCCCCGCCGTGGACCTGCACCGCCAGGGAGGCCACCTCGTTGACCACGTCGGTCGGCCAGGCCTTGGCCAGCGGGACCAGGAAGGCTGTCAGCTCGGCGGCTTCCGCCCGGCGCTGGGGATCGGGGTGGCGCCGCGACAGGTCGAGGCTGTGGGCCGCGCTGTACACGAGCAGGCGCGCCGCGTCGACCAACGCCCGCATGGTGGCCAGCATCCGGGCCACGTCAGGATGCGCGGCGATCGGCACCGACCGGTCGGCGGGGTCGCCGGGCAGGCGCCCCTGGCGGCGGACCGCGGCGTAGGCCGCGGCGGCCTGCAGGGCCCGTTCAGCCACGGCCACGCCCTCCACCCCCACCGACAGTCGGGCCGTGTTCATCATGGTGAACATGGCCCGCATGCCGCCGTGCAGCTCGCCCACCAGCTCGCCCACGGCGCCGTCGTACTCCATGACGCAGGTAGGGCTGGCGTGGATGCCGAGCTTGTGCTCGAGAGCGACGCACCGCACCGCGTTGGCGGCTCCCAGGCGGCCCTCGTGGTCGACCAGCCGGGCCGGCACGGCGAACAGCGACAGGCCCCGCGTGCCTGGCGGGGCACCCGGGGTGCGGGCCAGCACCAGGTGGACGACGTTGTCGGCCATGTCGTGGTCGCCCCAGGTGATGAACACCTTGGTGCCCGACAGGCGCCAGCCTTCGCCGTCGGGATGAGCCATGGTGCGCAGGGCGCCCACATCGGAGCCGGCGTCGGGCTCGGTCAGGTTCATGGTGCCGGTCCACTCGCCGCTGATCAGCTTGCCCAGGTAGCGGGCCTGCTGGTCGGGGGTGCCCCAGGTGCTGAACAGCTCCACGGCGCTGGCTGTCAGCATCGGGCACAAGGCGAACGACAGGTCGGCCGAGTTGAGGATGTCGGCCAGGGCCGTCCCCACCATCCAGGGCATCCCGCCGCCGCCGTGGCTCTCGGGGAAGGCCACCGCCGGCCAACCCCCCGCCACGTAGCGGCGGTAGGCGTCGGCGAAGCCCTCGGGGGTGCGGACCCGGCCGCTGGCGGTGTCGAGACGGCTCCCCTGCAGGTCCCCTCGGCGGCTGAGCGGGGCGATCTGCTCGCCGACGAGCTCGGCGAAGGCCCCCAGCAGCTCGCCCACCGACTGGGGATCGGCCTGCGACCAGCCCGGCAGGCCAGCCAGCTCGCCCAGCCCGGCGTCCACCAAGGCAGCCAGCGCCCGGTCAGCCGGCGTGCACGGCGCACCGCCGGCCACCGCCTTCGTTGTCGAACCAGACGTCACGTGTCCTCCTCCGCCCCCGGTCTCCGACTCCCCCGGTCTCCGACTCCGCCCGCCGATCCCGCCCTCGGTGCCGAGCTCCGCCGGCCCGGCAGCATCCGCCACCTTCAGAGTATTTGGACTTCCGAGTAATTGTCCATCGGCAGTCCGAGGTCGAGGCGCCGGACAGGCCGCTCAGGTGACGTCGAAGTCCCCGGCCGCCAGCCGCAGGTGGCGCACCACGTCGACCAGCTGGCGCAGCTCGCCGGGCGCGAGGGCTCCGACCCCGAAGCGCACCTCGTTGACCGCCTCGGTCGCCACCTGGGCCAGGGCGCGCCCGGCCGGGGTGATGCGGGCCAAGGTGGTGCGCCGGTCCGAGGGATGCGGCACCCGGATCACCAGCCGATCCTGCTCGAGCCGGTCCACGATGTTGGTGACGCTGGTGGGGTGCAGCATCAGGCGGGGCCCCATCTTGCCCAGGGGAAGCTCCCCCTTGCGGGCGAACGACAGCAGCACCAGCGCCTCGTAGCGGGCGAAGGTGAGGCCGAAGGGCCGCAGGGCCTGGTCGACAGCGCCCAGCACGATCTGCTGGGCCCGCATGATCGAGGTGTTGGCGGCCATGGCGTCGGCCGCCTCGGGCCACCGCTTGGACCACTGGCGGTGGGCCTCCTCGATCGGGTCGAACCCGAGATGTCGGGCCACCGAAGGAGCGTAGCCCATGAGGGCACCCTGAACTGGTGGTTGTCCGATAGTCGGATCTACAATAACATGGCCATCTACAAGAGCACCGCCATCTACAAGAGCACCGCCATCTACAAGAGCACCGCCATCTACAAGAGCACCGCCATCTACAAGAGCACCGCCATCTACAAGAGCACGGC
>JAJZNB010000260.1 GCA_021848085.1 Actinomycetes bacterium | reverse complement strand
GCCCCCGGAGACCGGGTGGCGCCGGGCGACACGCTGGCCGTGGTGGCCCCGGCACCCGCCGCCGGCGTCGCCGGCACCGAGCCGCCCGCCGGCGTCGCCGGCACCGAGCCGCCCGCCGGCGTCGCCTCGCCCGACGGGCCCTCCGGTAGCGAACTGCTGGCCGAGGAGCTGCGTCCGGAGCTGGCCGAGCTGCAGGCCCGGTTGGCGCTGCTGCAGGACGAGGCCCGACCGGGCGTCGTCGAAAAGCGCCACGCCCGGGGCAAGCGCACGGCTCGCGAGAACCTGGCCGACCTGTGCGACCCCGGCAGCTTCGTCGAGTACGGCGGGTTGGCCATCGCCGCGCAGCTCCAGCGCCGCTCGCTGCAGGAGCTGATCGAGCGCACCCCCGCCGACGGCCTGGTTGCCGGCATCGGCCGGGTCAACGGGGACCTGTTCCCCGACGAGGCGGCCCGCTGCGCCGTGCTCTCCTACGACTACACGGTGCTGGCTGGTACCCAGGGGCAGCGCAACCACCGCAAGAAGGATCGGCTGTTCGAGCTGGTCGAGCGGCTGCGGCTGCCGGTGGTGTTCTTCACCGAGGGCGGCGGGGGACGCCCCGGGGACACCGACGCCGACACCATCACGGGTCTCGACACTCAGGCCTTCGCCCTCTTCGGCGGGTTGAGCGGCCTCGTCCCCCTCGTCGGCATCGCCTCAGGACGCTGCTTCGCCGGCAACGCCGCCCTGTTGGGGTGCTGCGACGTGATCATCGCCACCGCCGACGCCAGCATCGGGATGGGGGGTCCGGCCATGATCGAAGGTGGCGGGCTGGGGGTGGTCGCCCCCGACGAGGTCGGGCCCCTCGAGGTGCAGGTGGCCGACGGGGTGGTCGACGTCGCCGTCGCCGACGAGGCCGACGCGGTGGCGGCGGCCAAACGCTACCTGTCGTACTTCCAGGGGCCGGTGGCCGAGTGGGAGTGCGCCGACCAGCGCCAGCTGCGCGACGCGATCCCCGCCAGCCGGGTCCGGGTCTACGACGTGCACAGGGTGGTGGAGCTGCTGGCCGACCGTGGCTCGCTGCTCGAGCTGCGGGCCGGGTTCGCGCCGGGCATGGTGACCGCCTTGATCCGCATCGAAGGCCGTCCGCTGGGGGTGGTGGCCAACAACCCGACGCAGCTGGCCGGCGCCATCGACGCCGACGGTGCCGACAAGGCGGCCCGGTTCCTGCAGCTGTGCGAGGCCCATGACCTGCCGGTGCTGTTCCTGTGCGACACGCCAGGCTTCATGGTCGGCCCCGACGCCGAGCGGACCGGACTGGTGCGTCATGTCAGCCGGCTGTTCGTGGTTGGCGCCAGCCTGACGGTGCCGTTCATGACGTTGGTGCTGCGCAAGGGCTATGGGCTCGGCGCCCAGGCGATGGCCGGCGGCAGCTTCCGGTCGCCGTTGTGGACGCTGGCGTGGCCCACCGGCGAGCTCGGTGGCATGGGGCTCGAGGGGGCGGTTCGCCTCGGGTTCCGCCGTGAGCTCGACGCCGTGGAGGACGAGGCGCAGCGCCAGGCCCTGTTCGACGACATGGTGCAGCTCGCCTACGCCCACGGCAAGGCGCTCAACGTCGCCACCCACTTCGAGATCGACGACGTCATCGATCCGGCCACGTCACGGCGTCGGATCGTGGAGACCCTGCGGGCTTGCCCGCCGCCGGCGCCGCGCTGGGCCCGCCCGGCCAGGAAGCGTCCCTACGTCGACACGTGGTGAGCCTCCGCGGGCTCGTCGTCGCCCGCGGCTTCTCGTTCGCGAGGACGCCGCCCGCCTCGGCGACGGGCGGCCCGCCGACCGAGCATGACCCGTGTCCGCCGGCCGAAGTCCCAGGCGCGGTCCCGGCCGCAGCCACAGGTGCTCACGCTCGCCGTGGGATGCCGAACACCTCGGCGAGCTCGGCCGCGGGGGCAACCTGCAGCTGGTCGTAGCTGCACGACCGGGCGTCACGGTCGGGCCGCCAACGGCGGAAGGTGGTGGCATGGCGGAAGCGGTCGCCTTGCAGGTGGTCGTAGGCCACCTCGCACACCAGCTCGGGGCGCAGCGGCACCCACGACAGGTCGCGTCCGGCGGACCAGCGGCTCGGCCCGCCCGGCACCCGGGCACCAGGAACGGTCCCTGAGGTCCACGGATGGTGCTCGTCGCCGTGCCGGCGCAGGTCAGCCAGCTCGTCGACCAGCTGCTGCCGGCGGGCCGTGGTGAACGCCGAGGTCACCCCGACGTGGTGCAGCACCCCGGCGTCGTCGTAGAGGCCGAGCAGCAGCGACGCCACCGAGCGGTCCTCCTGGCGCCAGCGGAAGCCGCCCACCACGCAGTCGGCGGTGCGCTCGTGCTTCACCTTCACCATGGCCCGTTCGTCGGGCCGGTAGCGCAGGTCGTGGCGCTTGGCCACCACCCCGTCGAGGCCTGCCCCCTCGAAGCGCTCGAACCACTGCTGGGCCAGGGCCCGGTCGTCGGTGGCGGGCGTCACGTACACCGGCGGATGGGCCGCGCCCAGCAGCTGCACCAGGCGCTGGCGCCGCTCGGCGAAGGGGTGGCTGCGCAGATCCTCGTTGTCGACGGCGACCAGGTCGAAGGCGACATATGACGCCGGCGTGGCCTGTGCCAGCATCCGCACCCGGCTGGCGGCGGGGTGGATCCGCGCCAGCAGCGCGTCGAAGTCGAGACCGTGGGGGCCGGCGATGACGATCTCCCCGTCGACGACGCAGCGCCGGGGGAGCTCGGCGGCCAGTGCCACCAGCAGGTCGGGGAAGTAGCGGTCGAGCGGCTTGGTGTTGCGGCTGCCGAGCACCACCTCGTGGCCGTCGCGGAAGACGATGCAGCGGAACCCGTCCCACTTTGGCTCGTAGGTCACGTCCCCCTCGGCGGGCAGCTCCTTGGCCACCTTGGCCAGCATGGGCGACAGCGGGGGCATGACCGGCAGCTGCATCACCGGAACCTACCCGGCCGACGACCGGCGGACGCTGGCGACGTCGACGGTGAGATCCTGCAACACTGCCAGCGGCGCCAGATGCCCCTCGCGTCTTCGGAGAGTGGCGGGCGGGCCGGCCAGCACCGATGGCACCGCCGACGACACCGACGATGAGAGGCAGGAGGACAACGATGAGCCGCACCGCACAGCCGGGGATCTTCGCCCAAGGGACACGGTCACACCACTACCTGGAGCTGACCGTGCGCCCCGACGTCGAGGTGACCGCGCTGCGCCAGGCGCTGCGGCGCCTGCGGGAGCCGGGTGTCACCGCCGGCGGGTTGAACCTGGTGGTCGCCTTCGGGCCCTCGCTGTACCGGAGGCTGCATCCTGAGGACGTGCCGGCAGCCCTGCGCGACTTCGAGGCCATCAGCGTGGCCGGCGGCACCCGCGGCGTGCCGTCGGTGCAGCGCGACCTGTGGCTGTGGCTGCACGGCACGGGCGCCGACGTCGTCCTCGACGGGGCCCGTCTGGCGGCGGCGGCGTTGGCGCCGGTGGCCGAGGTGGCTCTGGAGCAGCCCGCGCACGTCTACCGCGACGGCCGAGACATGACCGGGTTCATCGACGGCACCGAGAACCCGCCGGTGGAGGAGGCACCCGAGGTGGCGGTGGTGCCCCACGGTCCGGGGGCGGGCGGGAGCCACATGGTGGTCATCCGCTGGGTCCACGACCTGGCCGCCTTCGATGCGCTGTCGCTCGACGAGCAGCAGCAGGTCATCGGACGGACCAAGCTGGCCAGCGAGGAGCTCGAGGACAAGGCGCCGACCGCCCACATCGCCCGGGTGGTGATCGAGGAGGACGGCGAGGAGCTCGAGATCTACCGGCGCAGCACCCCCTTCGGCACGGTGGGGGAGCAGGGGCTGTACTTCGTCGCCTTCAGCGCCGACCC
This sequence comes from Actinomycetes bacterium, assembly GCA_021848085.1. Classification (GTDB taxonomy): domain Bacteria; phylum Actinomycetota; class Acidimicrobiia; order Acidimicrobiales; family UBA8190; genus JAJZNB01. Next base: position 11,339 of record JAJZNB010000260.1, on the reverse strand, counting down.
GAGCCGCTTCACCAAGATGCTCCACCGCATGTACGGCGTGGGCGACCAGGTGTTTGACCGGCTCACCGACTTCAGCCGGCCCACCACCGGCGGCCACTACTTCGCCCCGTCGCTGCAGGCGTTGGCCCACGCGCTGGCGGGCTGAGCGGCGGCCGACCTCTGTCGGGCCTCGGTCATCGGCGGCCCGGGGCCGCTCCCGCGGCACCCGCCTGGTGCCCGCGCCGGCAGTCGCGGCGGAAGGCAGTGGGATGGCTGCTGCCGCACATCAGGATCGAGATGGGCGCCGGCGCGGGAGCCGCCGACCAGGGTCCGCTCGTCGTTGCACACCTCGGCTCGCTGCTGCCAGATGGCGTCGTCGCCGTCGGTCGGCTTGGGCCGCAGCACCGTCTTCAGGTCGTCGGCCAGCACGATGTCGAGCAGCACGTCGAACGGCGCCGCGCCGCGCCCAGCGGCGATGGAGGCCACGTCACGCCTCCGCAGCTCGACGGTGAGCAGGTTGCAGCGGGGCGGCCGGCGCAGGGCAGTCGGCGTCGCCAGAGGCGCGGCTCGCCGAGTGGGCGGTGGGCGAGCCCCTCGGGTCGTTGGCCGGCCGGGACGTCGCTGAGCGGCGCCGGGAAGGCCCCTGACACAAGCCCCGGGCCGCGGGCCTGCCACGCGCCCCGCCAAGGTCAGGCGATCGCTGACCCAGGGCGAGGAAGACGCCGCGGTCAGAGACCGCTTGCGCTCACGGCCGCCGGGTCAGCTGCTCCTTCGTCGAGGGACGGTCCAGGTTCAGCCGGCCGCCAGGGCCCGCCACAGGGCCAGGTAGCTCGGATGCTCGAGCCCGGGTGTCACCCAGCCGGCCGAGACGAGCTCCTGGTGCAGCTGGGGGAGCCGGCGGAAGGGGATGCCGCTGTCGACGTGGTGGGCCAGATGCCAGCCGGTGTTGTAGGGCACCAGCCAGAAGCGAGCCAAGGGGCGCTGGCGGACGACGTGGGTGGTCAGGCGCTTGTCATCGGAGCGCTGCATGCCGCCGTGCTCGGCGATGCCCCGCAGCCGGTTGAGCACCCGCCACACCGTCATCCAGGGCGCCAGCCACAAGACCGGGTACAGCCACCAGTGGCCGGCCAGGCCCATGGCCACGCCGAGCACGACCTGCACGGCCACGATCCGCAGGGCCAGCGGCCGGCTGCCTCGCTTCGTGAGGGCCTTGAGCAGGACCTTCAGGTTCTTCCACCCCGACACGAACAGGGCGTCGCGGGTGAGCTTGCGGCCAAGCGACGCCCGGCTGACGGGGTAGCCGGCGTACAGGCCGCGGTCGGGCTCGTTGGGGCCCAGCTCGTCACGGTGGTGGGCCATGTGGGCCCGCCGGTACACGTCGAAGGGCACGAAGGCGGGATAGGCCAGCAGCCATCGGCCGATCAGGTCGTTGGGCCGCTTGCGGCTGAACAGCAGCCGGTGGGCTGCCTCGTGGCCGAGGATGCTGAGCAGCACGAAGGCCCGGCCGGTCAGGACGAAGGCCGCCGCGTAGGCCCACCACCGGTCGATGACCACCGCCGCCGCCATGGGGGCGAAGGCCTGCACGTAGGCGCCCACGACGGTGACGGCGTTGCGGGCGTCGGGGATGCGTCGCAGCTCCTCGCGCCACGCCGGCACCGGGCGCCCGGCGGCGGTGAGGCGGTCGGTGGGCAGCACCTCGGGCAAGACGGCGCGGTCGGGGACCATGGTCGTCGTCATGACACCCCCGATGTTACGGATCTGCTGATGGGCGCGTCAATCGATGTAACACTGTCGGCGATGGCCCGTCCGGTTCTGTCTTGTACCTCGGCCCCGGAGGACGACGACCGGCCGGTGGCGGCGCGTTCGGTGGTGGCCAGCGTGCTGTTGCCGCTCGACCCGCCGGAGCTGGCCGCCCAGGCGCTGGTGCGCTGCGCCGCCCTGTTCGGCATCGCCGAGGGCACGTGCCGGGTGGCGCTGTCGAGGATGGTGGCCGCCGGCGAGCTGCAGGCGGCCGACGGCCGGTACCGGCTGACCGGCGGCCTGCTGCAGCGCCAGGTCCGCCAGCGCCAGGGCCGCCGCCCGGGGCGGCTGGTCTGGTCGGGCCGGTGGCGGCTGGCGGTGGTGAGCGGTGGCCGACGCCCGGCCGGCGAGCGGGCCGTGCTTCGCGCCGAGCTCCGTCAGCTGCGCATGGCCGAGTGGCGCGAAGGGGTGTGGCTGCGCCCCGACAACCTGCCTGGCTGGGACGATGCCGTGGCCGGCGCCGCGCCGACGGTGCTCGAGCGCTGCGGCTGGTTGCTGGGCGACCTGGTGCCGGCGGCGGGCGAGACGCCGGCGGAGCTGGCCCAGCGCCTGTGGGAGGTGCAGGCCTGGGCCGACGGGGCCCGCCGTCTGGCCCGCCGTCTCGACGCCACCGAGCCGAGGCTCGAGCGCGGCGATGTGTCGGCCTTGGCTCCCGGCTTCCGGGCGGCTGCCGCCGTCGTGCGGCACCTCACCGGCGATCCGCTGCTGCCCGGGGAGCTGCTTCCGCCGTCGTGGCCCGGCGACGACGTGCGCCAGCGCTACGACGCCTACGAGCGGTTGTACCGGCGGGTCCTGCAGCAATGGATCGCCGCCGGCTGAACGACGCGCGCCCTGTCGGCCCCCGCGGCCTCCGTGGTGCTCGCCACGGTTGACGGGCCCGGGCTCGCCGCCGCTCGGAGGCCGACCCGCGTCGGCTCGATGCTGCCCAGGGCCGGCTCTTCCCAACACCCGCCCGCTTTTGGCCGGGGCGGCCAACGGAGGCGCCGGGCAGGCGTGGGCGGCCCTACCGGTGGGTAAGGCGGACGCGGGTAGCACCGGGGGATCCCCCCGGACCCCCGGTGCTACCCAGCGCGGGCCAGCCCGGCGCGGCTGGCGCCGGAGGCCCGCACCCTGGTCAGCGAAACAGCCCTGCGCTGGCCCGACACGCATCGTGCCGGATCCCACCGGCTCGGTGTCCGTGGGATCCGGCACGAGCGTGGCCGGCCGCCGAAGATCTTCTGGTCCCTGCCCGGTCCCTCTTCGGGTGCCGGGCCAGGAGCTCTCGGGGGAAGGTTCAGGTGTTGTCCGCCGAAGCGCTCCCGGGGTTGCGCGGGACGATGGTGACGAAGGTCCGGTGCACCGAGCAGCGATCGGTGGCGTTGTAGATCGACAGCACCGTGTCGCAACCCGGTTCGCTGCACGTCCGACCCGTGCTGTGGGTGTGGACCGGCCGGCGCCACGTCACCAGGCGTTCCCCGGCGATCGCACCGCCGTCTGCCAGAGCTCCTCGCATCCTGTCCCCCTTGTCCGGCGCCGAAGGCGTCACTCCAAGTGGGGAAGGCCTACCCGGTGCCGACCCAGGGCAAACCACCCCGGCGCGCCGCGTGGTCGCACCACCACGTCGTCAGGAGCGGCCTGGCGGGCTATTGCTGGGCGTACTCCTCGCGGAGCTTGGCCAGGCTCCGCGACAGCAGACGCGACACGTGCATCTGGCTGATGCCGATGCGTGCCGCGATCTCGGACTGGGTGAGGCCGTCGATGAATCGCAGCGCCAGGATGGTCCGCTCGCGCCGTGGCAGCTTCTCGAGCAGCGGCGACAGCTCGGCGCGCCGCTCGGCGCCGGCGAAGCCTTCGTCCTCCTCGCCGAGCCGATCGGCCAACGAGTCCTCGTCAGCCCCCGACACGGGCGCTTCGAGCGACGTGGCCCGGTAGCCCTGTCCGGCTTCGAGCGCCTCGAGCACCTCTTCCTCGGTGGCGTCGACGTCCTTGGCGAGCTCGGCGATGGTGGGGGAGCGTCCGAGATCCTGCGACAGCTGGCTGATGGAGCCTCCCAGACGCACGTAGAGCTCCTGGACCCGGCGCGGTGCCCGCACCGCCCAGCCCTTGTCGCGGAAGTGGCGCTTCAGCTCCCCGAGGATGGTCCGGGTGGCGAAGGTGGCGAAAGCCACCCCATGGTCGGGGTCGAAGCGGTCGACGGCCTTCACCAGGGCCATCGAACCCACCTGCACCAGGTCGTCGTAGGTCTCCCCGCGGTTCAGGAAGCGCCGGGCGAGATGTCGGGCCAGCCCGAGGTGCGCCTCGACCAGCTCGTCGCGCACCGCCGGGTCGCGGGTGGCGGCGAACTCCTCGAACTTGTCGCGCAGCTCGTCCCGGCGTCCGGCGGCCGACTCCGTCAAGACGCGACCCCCTGGCGCCGCTTGCGCAGCCACACCCGGTGCCCGGTGTCGGTGACGCTGTGGCCGTGCTCGTCGACCAAGGCGTCGAGGATGCGGTCGGACAGCTCGCCCTCCTCGGCTTCGGGCCGCAGCTCGTGCCGCGTCGTCTCCCCGGGGGTGGCTCCCACGTCGAGCAGGCACGAGACCTCGAGGGTCTTCTCGTCCCACTCGTAGCGCAGCCGGAGCTGACCCGGCCGGCCGTTGTGTCCCACCAACGGCGAGCACAGCTCGTCGATGGCGAGCCGGAGGTCCTCGATGGACTCGTAGTCGAAATCGGCCCGCGAGGCGACGGCAGCGACCGTCAGCCGCGCCAACGACAGCAGCTCGGGCCGTGCCGGCAACGACAGTTCGACTTCTTCGGACACCTGCGCCTCCTGGCCGATGGTGAAGTGGGTTGGCTGGTGGCCGAGCCGGATCCGGCTCTGGACCCCGCTCGTGCCTGGTGGACGCCCCGCCGAACCGGAGGGCCGACGCCCGCAGGGCTCACGACCCACGGCCGCTGCCCGTTCCGGCGTTGGCCACGGCGCCGGATGGCGGCCAGCCACCGGCAGCGGACCGGGTCGACCGGTCACGACCGACCACCACCCGACCAGACAACCATCTCGCCGCCTGCACCGTTGCGCGACCTCGTCCGGCGCCGCCGGCCGGGGCGGAGCACAGCCCGGGGCGGAGCACAGCCGGCGGGCTGCTCGGCGGCGGCTACTTGGCCACCGCCTCGGCGACGGTGGAGTGGATGGAGAAGACGGTGGTGAGTCCGGTGATCTCCAGGACCTTCAGGATCTGGGGCTGGGTGACGACCAACAGCAGGTCGCCGCCGGCTTCCCGGAACCGCTTCAGGCCGCTCACCAGCACCCCGAGACCGGTCGAGTCGACGAAGGACACGTTGGTCAGGTCGACCACGACCGTCGGGGTGCCGCCATGGGCGAGGTCGAGCAGCCGCTCACGCAGTCGGGGGGCCGTGTAGACGTCGATCTCCCCGCCGACGGCGAGCACCGGGATGCCCGCGTGCTCTTCGACGTCGAAGCTCACTTCCATCGTTCGTGCTCCTCCTCGGATGTTCACGTGGCCGGTGCTGCAGGCGGATCCGGTGCCCGACCCGCCGGGCTCGTCACCCCGACGCGCCCAGCCCGTCGATCGGCGTCGCCACGACGCCCGCAGACGACACTAGGACGCGGGGAGGGCCATCACCGCCTCCGGCACCGGCCGAGCTCGAGACGGCCCTGTCGACCTGGGGTCGGCATCGGCGGCTGCGGCAGGGCGTCGAGGTGCTCACCCGATGAGGTTTCCGGAGCGACGGCGCCGGGCAGGGCAAGTCCAGAGCCTGTTGCGACGGCGCAGCCCGGTGCGGGCAGGCACGGCTGGGGGCCGCCCCGTGGCAGAGTCAGGTCGGCAGGCGAACCAAGGAGGTGCACCATGGCATGGATCACCGATCGAACCAGCCGACGACCGCGGACCGGCGGAAAGGGCGCGGCCCGCAGCCGCGGCGCCGGCCTCGGCACCCCCGCCGGCGGGGTCGGCCCAGGCTCGGCCGGCACCGTCGTCGGTCAGCCTGCTGTCCCTGTCGTGCCTGGTGTCCCCGCGGCGGGCACCGTTGCCGCTGAGCCGGCCGCTGCCCAGTCGGCCGGGGCACCGGTGGGGCCGCCGGGCGCCGTCGTCGGGGGCAGCGGCACCATCCCGCCGGTCAGCCTGACCGTCACCGGCGTGCTGGTGGTGCTGCTGGGTGCATGGGCAGGCATCTCGGTGTTCGTCGGTCCCGTGTTCGGCTACGACCCCGACGGCCCGCTCGCCTGGACGTGGACCCGCGCCCACGCCCTGCTGTACCTGGCGCCTGGCGTGGCCGGGGTGCTGGCCGGGTTGATGCTGGTGAGCGGAGCGGGCCTGGCCGCCCACGGCTACGGCCGGGGGGTCACCCGCGTGGCGGGCTCGCTGGCGGCGCTGGCCGGGGGCTGGCTGATCATCGGTCCCATCGCCTGGCCGCTGCTGTCCACCCCGGGCGGGTTGTGGGGCGGTGCAGCCGGCACCACGCTCTTCTTGCGCCAGATCGGCGCCAACTTCGGCGTGGGCGCCTTGTTGCTGGCGTTCGGGGCCTACGCCTTCGGACTGGCCGGGCAGGCCCGACGGGTGGTGCAGGCGCGGCTGGCCTGATCGCCTCGGTGCCGCTGATGGTGCAGAATCACCGGAGCATCATCACCGGAGCACGCGCCGACACGAGGGAGCAGCGGTGGCGACACTGCGAAGCTGGGGCCGCACCCGCAAGATGGAGATCCTGCGGCACATGGACCTGTTCTCCACCTGCTCGATGCACGAGCTCGGCCAGGTGGCAGCCCTGACCGTTCAGGCCCACCTCGACGAGGGGACGGTGCTCACCCGCCAGGGCCAAGCCGGCGGGCTCGCCTACGTCATCGAGTCCGGGACGGCGGAGGTGGTGCAGGACGGCATCGTCATCGCCACCCTCGGGCCCGGGGCGGTCGTCGGCGAGCTGTCGCTCATCGACGGGCGGCCTCGCTCGGCGACCGTCCGGGCCACCTCGCCGCTCGAGGTCCTCCAGATCAGCGGCAAGGACCTGGGAAAGCTCCTGGCCGGGCCGAATTTCCGGCGCAAGCTGCTGCAGGCGCTGGCCGAACGGGTCAGAGCCGTCGACGCCCTCCCGAACGCGGTGTGAGCGTCCCGGCCCGGGGTGCGGCACGGCATCACGAAGGTCACGAAGGTGAAGCGATGCCGGTGGGGCAGGCTGCCGCGGCTGTTGCCGGCCTCGTCATCCGCCGACGGCGAGTGACGAGGTGCCGGGCTCACGCCTGAAGCTTGTCGCGCAGGGCCCCGAGGGCTCCCTGGTAGCTCTTGTGCATGATGTCGGTGAGGCTGTCAGGCTGCACGTCGACGGCCCACGTGACGGTGCAGCCGCCTCCTTGCGGGGTCACCGTGATGGTGCCTTCGTGGTGCTCCACCGGCAGGCCTCCGCCGACGATGCCGTAGACCTGGCGGCGTGTGGCGTCATCGTTGCTGCGCAGCTCCTCGACGATCTCCATCCCCAGCATCGAGAGGGTGCGGGTGTCGCCCGACACCTTCACGTCGTCGACGCCCGGCATCCAGCCGATGCCGCCGAAGTCGCGGATCAGCGCCCAGACGTCGTCGGCGGGCCGGTCGATGGCGATGTTGGCCTCTGCATGTCCCATCTGCTGCTCCTCCCGAAGGCTCGCGGCCGCTGGTCCACCCTCGGAGGCGGGACGGACGCGCTCCTGGGCCGCTGCAGCATGCCACGGTCAGGTCTGCAACGGGAGCACGGCCTCCGCCAGCCGGCGCCGCTGCAGGGCGCGGTCCGCGGCGCTGCCCATCGGGTGCAGCGGGCGGACCACGAACTTGGACATGCCGACCTCCACGAAGTGCTCGATCAGCCTGCGCAGCTCCGCCAAGGTGCCCGGCACCGCCCCCGGCGGCAGTGGCCGCCTGGCGCCGGAAGTCGTGCCCCGGAAGCCGGACGGTAGGCCGTCGGTGAAGTAGCCGATGCTCACCCCGAAGTGCTCGGGGGAGATCGACCGCCGCGCCTCGGCCGCCGCCTGCTCCACCAGCCGGCGGCCCTCGGCGGCCTGCTCGGGGGTGCAGCCGCTGGGCAGCCAACCGTCCGACAGCTCCCCGACCCGCCGCAGCGAGGCACGGGCGGTGCCGCCCAACCACACCTCGAGCGGCTGCTGGCGCGGCCGGGGCTGCACCGTCACGTCCCGCAGCTTCCAGCGGGGACCTCGATGGCTGACGCCGTCCTCGCTCCACAACCGGCGCACCAGTGGCAGCAGCTCTGCGACCTGGTCCAAGCGTGCCGGACCGTCGACGCCCAGGGCCTGCAGCTCCGCCGGCCGGGGCAGACCGGCGACGAACGTCACCAGCAGCCGCCCGTCACTCAGACGGTCGAGGCCAGCCAGCTGCTTGGCCAAGCGCACCGGGTTCCGCCCCGGCAGCACCATGGTGGTGCCCAGCTTCAGCCGGTCCACCCGAGCCGCCGTCCAGGCCAGCACGGTCAGCGGGTCGGACACCGGCGCGGTGAGGATCTCCGGCACCCACAGCGAGTCGAAGCCGAGCTGCTGCAGGTCCTCCACCAGAGGACCCAGATGCTCGGGCTCGGTCTCGTCGGGGCCTGTCGACACCCCGATGCGAACCTTCACGTCGCGGTGCCGGCCGTCAGTCCTGCTGTTCGAGCAGGGTCTTCACCTCGTGGAGGCTGGAACCCTCGTGGGGGACGACCAGGTCTGACTCGGGTTCCATGTCCCCGGGCGGCACCGGCGAGCCGAGCTGGCGCACCTTGCCGATGAGATCGGCCAGCGCCTGGGCGAAGGTCTCCTCGTCCTGGTGGTCGATGGCCTCCCCCATCTGCTCGTCGAGCCGCTCCAACGCGGGAAGGTCAGCCTCTCCCACCTCGTACATGCCGTCACCCAGGATGCGCACGATCATCAGGCCTGGCCTCCGTCCTCGGGGGCCGACGGGCCCGCCGCGCTGTCCTCGCCGCTGCCGCTGTCCCCGGCGCTGCCGGTGGCTTGGGTGCTGCCGGTGGCTTGGGTGCTGCCGGCCGACCCACCGTCACCGAGCGCTCCGGCCGGCGCCGCTGCACCGAGCTGGGCTCGCAACGCCGCCAGCTCGGTGTCGACCTGGCCCGACTTGGCCGTGGCGTCGAGCTCGCGCTGGATGTCGTCGCCTCCGGTTCCCAAGATGTCGGGGAGCGCCCCGGTGTCGATCAGCTCGTCCATGGCGCTGGCCCGGGCCTGCATGTCGTTGATCTTGTCCTCGGCCCGCTGCAGGGTCATGCCGGCGTCGGTCATCGACTCGGAGATGCCCGAGACCGCCTCGCCGATGCTGGCCTGGGCCTGCGACGCGGTGTAGGTCGCCTTCAAGGTCTCCTTGCGGGTGCGGAAGGCCTCGATCTGGGTCTGCAGCCGCGTCGCGGTCGCCTCCAGCTGCTGCTGCTGGGCTTCGACCTGCTCGTGCTGGGTGCCGAGCGACTGCAGCTGGTCGGCCAGCGCCGCCCGCCGGGTCAGCGCCTCGCGGGCCAGATCCTCACGGTTCTGCCCCAGGGCCTGCTTGGCCTGGTCCTGCAGCTTGTCGGCCTGCTGGCGCAAGGTGGAGGCCTGCAGCTCCAGGCGCTTCTTCGCGGTCGCCACGTCCGCCAAGGCCCGCCGGACCTTCTGGAGGTTGGCGATCTGCTCCTGGTAGGAGAGGTCGAGCATCTCGTTGGGGTTCTCGGCCTTGTCGAGCGCCTTGTTGGCCTTGGCCTTGACGATGTTCGAGAGGCGCTTCATCACGCTCATGGAGGAACCTTTCTGGCTGGTGGGCGCCACGGCCGTGCACGCACCCAGCGAAGATCACAGCACGTCGGAGCCGTCGCGTCGAGAGCACCCACCTCCGGCGCCGACCCCGGTGACCTGGTGGGACGGCCGGCCGGCGCGGTGCCACGCCCGGCAACGACGTGTTCTGCTGGTCGGCCCGACGCCTCGCAGCCACGATGCGCCCAGGGCGAGCGAGGAGCGGGACGTGCGCATGGCACTCGGACCACGAACCGGCCGGCAAGGGGTCGGCGCCGTACCGGCTCTGGCGCAGCGGGCCGACACCGCCCACCGTCGGGGGATCGTCACCGGCGGGGAGAACGTCTGCTCGGCCGAGGTGGAGAACGTGCTGACCACCCGCCCCGCCGTCGAGGAGGTGGCCGTCATCGGGATCCCCAGGCGACACCTGGGGCGAGGCGGTGCACGCCGTGGTGGTCCGCCAAGACGCCATGAAGACCGCCGCCGAGGAGCTCGTCGACTGCGCCCGCCGGGCGCGGGCCGGCTTCAAGGTGCCCAGGTCGGTGGAGCTCCTGCCGGGCCCGCTGCCGCTGTCGGGGGCGTTCAAGCCGCTCCCGCGCGAGCTGCGCCGGCGCTCCTGGGAGGGCCGCCACCGGCGGGTCGGTTGACCCAACCGCCCCGGGATGGGCGGCCGGTAGGATCGCCTCGGATGCAGGCGCTGCAGGCTGCCATCTTCGACCTCGACGGGCTGCTGGTCGACTCCGAGCCGATCTGGCATCGAGCTGAGCTGGCCGTCTTCGGATCCCTGGGCCTGCCCCTCACCCTCGACGACGTCCTCAGCACCAAGGGCCGCTACGTGGGGGAGGTGGTGGAGCACTGGTACCGGCGCTTCCCGTGGAGTGGGCCGACCATCGCCGAGGTGGTGTCCGCCATCGTCGAAGCCGTCGAGGCGCTGCTGCGCACCGACGCCGAGCTGAAGCCCGGCGCGCGCCAGGCCGTCGACTTCCTGCGCGGGGAGGGCCTGGCGCTGGCGGTGGCCTCGTCGTCCCCGCAGCGCCTGATCGAGGCTGCGCTGCGACGCCACCACCTGCGCCACGCCTTCGCCGTGGTCCGATCGGCCGACGCCGAGGCCGCCGGCAAGCCCGACCCGGCTGTCTTCCTGTCCACCGCCCGGCTGCTCGGCGTCGATCCGCGGCGCTGCCTGGTGCTCGAGGACTCCGCCACCGGGGTGGCCGCCGCCCTGGCCGCCGGCATGGTCTGCGTGGCCGTCCCCGAGCAGCCGCCCGCCGACCTGGCTGGGTTGGGGCCGGTCGACGCCGTGCTCCACTCGCTGCACCAGGTCGACCGGTCGCTGTGGGACGTGCTGGGCCGGGCGCCGGCCCGGCTTGGGGCATCCCCGGTACCGGCCACCGGGCAGACCCTCGGTGGGGACGTGGACGGGTCCGCCGGCGCGGCGGCGAGGCCGGGCAGCAGTCCGGCACCGCCGGCGGGGCAATAGCCCGGCACCGCCGGCGGGGCAGCAGCCCGGCACCGCCGCGTGCCGGGCTTCCCCTGCAACCAGTTCCTCGAGCAGGACCGGGCGGCCCCGACGAGATCGCCGAGCTCTGCCAGGTCGACGACGGCGCGACCTCTGCGCCGCAACCGCCACCTCGTCGCCATTGCCGCGACGTGGTGGCTGCCGTCTCGAAGGCCGGTGGCTTCGGCGTGCTCGGCGCCGTGGCCCACACCCCCGATCTCCTCGACACCGAGCTGTCGTGGATCGAGGAGCAGGTGGGGGACCGGAAAGCGCCGGGATAAACCGGCATGGAGGAGGAGATGAAAGAGCTCTACATCGAAGGAGTAGCGACCCACGGTGACCCCGAGTGATGCGTTGGCGATCCGC
>JAJZNB010000104.1:6463-15375 GCA_021848085.1 Actinomycetes bacterium | reverse complement strand
GGCTGGTCCGGCCGCCCGCCGCTGCCGCTGCCGCTGCCGCTGCGACTGCCGCTGCGAGGGGGTATCACACCGGGAGCTCTCTTGCACCCCACAGGACGTGGGGGTGCACCCACAGGACGTAGGGGCCGCTGCTCGTGGAGGGCCCGGCACTGGCGGCGGTGGGCGAGACGCGCCTTGGGGGTCCAGGCATCAGGGTCGACCGGCGGTGAGATCTGCCTGACGGTCAAAGACGCACCCCGGCCGACGCACCCTGGCTGACGCACCCCGGCCGACGCACCCTGGCCGACGCACCCTGGCCGGTTGCGCCTACCGGCTCCTGGGCGAGGCGCCGGCTCCCTGGCCGGCGGACACGGCCCGCCAGACGGCCGAGGCCGCTGCGTCGGCCAGCGGGCGCTGAGGGAAGTCGCCAAGCGCAGCGAGGGCTGGCTCAGTCGCCTACCGTGCGGGCATGGCGACGGGACGTGACAGGCCTGACGGAAACCGCCGGACCGGCCGGCCCTCCCTTGCCGGGCAACCCTCCATGCCCGAGCGCATGCTGTCCGGCGACTGGTACCTGGCCGACGATGCCGACCTTCGTGCACGCAGCCTGCGGGCGCTGAGGCTGGTCGAGGCCTACAACCGGACGTCGGTGTCCGAGCAGGATCGCCGCCGGGCTCTGCTCTCCAAGCTGCTGGGCGGGTTGGGGGAGGGCGCCGAGATCCGCCCGCCGTTCTACTGCGACTACGGCTCGCAGCTGCAGGTGGGAGCCAGAACCTTCGCCAACTTCGGTCTCGTGGCGCTCGACGTCGCCCCCATCACCATCGGTGACGACGTCCAGGTCGGCCCAGGGGTTCAGCTGCTCACCCCGGTCCATCCGGTCCATCCCGGGTTGCGTCGGGACAAGTGGGAAGCGGGCGCTCCGATCGTCGTCGGAGACAACGTGTGGCTCGGTGGCGGTGTGGTCGTGTGTCCGGGCGTCACCATCGGAGCCGACACCGTGGTGGGCGCCGGTTCGGTCGTCACCCGGGACCTTCCGGCGGGCGTGGTGGCGGCGGGCAACCCGGCCCGCGTGCTGCGCGAGATCGGAGATCCGCCCAACGAAGAACCTCCCGGTCGCCGTGCCGGTCCGCCCCGACCCGCCGGGGCGGGCTGACGTCGGCGGCACGGCACGGCTCGCGCCGCCGGCACCCGCGCCGCTCCTCGCTTCGACCAACCTGAAGGTCACCAGCGCCGTCACGTGCCCCGTCGGCCGGATGCATCCTGTGGTGGTGACCCACGCGGCTGCCACCGCGGCGGTGTGGCTCGATGGCCGCTTCGCCTTCGGGTCGGCTCCGGATCCGCCGGCATCTCGACACCGGTTTCGACGAGGTCGACGTCAACCGGATCGGACCGGACCAGATCGGCTTCCTGCGCTTCTTCGACGGCGAGGTCCGCCCCCGGCCTTGACTCGGCCCGCCTCGACCACGGCTGACCGGGCGGCACCACAGCCTCGAGCTCGGCTGCTCACGGGGTCAGGGGCACGAAGTTGCCGTGCATGGCATAGGCCACCGAGTGCCCGCCCAGCCAGCGCATGCCTCGGGCGGCGTCCTCGGCCACGTGCCGGTTCGGGACGTGGAGAGCCAGGACGGTGCTGCCTCGGCGGACGGCGGAGCTCAACGCCCGCACGAATTCGACGTTGCTCGAGAACACGAAGGCGAACATCCGGGAGAGCAGAGCCCACCGGCCCACGGCGAGGTCGGGGTCGAGGGCGGCGGCTCCCTCGGGACCGTCGAACATCCAGGCTCCCTGGGAGAGCGGCATGCCGCCGGTCCACTCGAAGAGCGCCATGTTGGCCGCTCGGCGGTCGTCGAAGACCACATAGAGACGATGCCCCTGAGGCACGAAGAAGCTCCGGGCCGAGCGGGGCCGGTCCACCGCGATGAACCTGGACGCGGAACCTCCCCCACCGCCCGGTCCCGACGTCGCTCCCGCCGGGATCGGTACCTCCCCCATGTGGCCACCTCCTTCGCCACTCACACCAGCATGCCACGTCGGCCCGGCCAATTCCGGCTGTCCGGTCCGTGGTGAGGTCTCCCACCCAGGACACGCCATACCCACCACCACCGGCGGGCTCGGCCGTGGCTGGGCAGGCTCACGGCAAGTGGGCATCCGACCTCGATCTGATGCCGTGGCCCGGATGGCGCTCTCGTGGCCGGGTTTCTGGTCCCCGAGGGTGACGCTGCCGAAGCGGCGCCGATCGGGCAAGCCGCAGCGGTCGAGCAGGGCCAGGACCTGTTGGGTCGGACCGGACCCTGTCGGATCGAATCGGAGGCGGCGCCGGGAATCGAACCCGGGTACGGGGCTTTGCAGGCCCCTGCCTAAACCACTCGGCCACGCCGCCGTGACGCCGGCCGAGCCTACCCAACCGGGGCACCCGCCCGGCGCGCTCGACGTGCCACCATTGGCCGAACCCCGGCCGCCTCGCAGGTGGGCGCCTGGGAACATGGACCCGGCCGGAGCAGCCCATGTCCAGCAGGGGCCTGGGTCCCCATCTCGACACCGGCCGCCTCGAGAGCCACCAAGGGACGAGGGCAACCCGAAGCACCGGGCACCGGCCGGGAGGTGAGACCCCGAAGCGGCGACGTGGGACTACAGGGGCGAGGCTGGCGGAGACCGTTGGTGCCGGCCCGGAGGATGCGATGTCGTGTCCGCTCCTTCGTTGAGGAACGGTGGTCTAATCAGCGCCATGCGAATCGCCCTGATCGCCCCGCCGTGGACCCCGGTACCTCCTCCCCTCTACGGAGGCATCGAGCTGGTCGTCGACCAGCTGGCCCGGGGCCTGGTGGCGGCCGGCCATCAGGTCACCTTGTGCACCACGGGGGACTCCACCTGTCCGGTGCCCAGGCACTGGGTGCTGCCCTCGGCGGACGGCATCGCCATCGGCACCGTCGTTCCCGAGCTGCGCCACGTCATCAGCGCTTATGAGGCCGTCGCCGACCACGACGTGGTCCACGACCACACCATGGTGGGCCCGTTCTACGCCGGGCGCCTCCCCCCCCTGGGGTGTGCACCACGGTGCACGGTCCGCTGCACGAGGACCTGGCCGAGCTGTACCGAGCGCTGGCCGGCCCGGTGGCGGTTGTGGCCATCTCCCACGCTCAGCGGGCAGCCGCTCCCGACATCCCGGTGGCCGCGGTGATCCACCACGGTCTGGAGGCCGCCGCCTTTCCCGTCGGCGACGGCACCGGCGACGAGCGGGGCGACTACGTGCTGTTCGTGGGCCGCATGTCACCGGACAAGGGGGCCCACCGTGCCGTCGAGGTGGCTCGCCGGGCCGGGCGGCGGATCCTGCTGGCGGCCAAGATGCGCGAGCCGGCCGAGCAGGCCTACTTCGCCGACCAGGTCCGACCTCTTCTCGGCCCCGACGCCGTCTACCTCGGCGAGGTGGAGCACCAGCAGAAGCTGCAGCTGCTCGCCGGAGCTCGGGCGGTGCTGTTCCCCATCCGCTGGAACGAGCCGTTCGGGATGGTGCTGCTCGAGGCGATGGCCTGCGGCACTCCGGTCCTGGCCTTCCCCGAGGGGGCGGTCCCGGAGGTGATCGACCACGGCCGGACCGGGTTCCTGTGCCAGGACGAGGACGACATGGTCCGCTGGCTGGCCCGGATCGACGAGATCGACCGGGGCCAGTGCCGGCAAGCCGTCGAAGGGTACTTCTCCACCACCCGGATGGTGGCCGACCACGTGGCGCTGTACGAGCGGCTCCTCAGCTGAGCGTCGGACCGTATCGCCGCTCCCCAACCGGACCCCGCCGCCGCTCCCCCACCCGGACCCCGCCGCCGCTCCCCCACCCGGACCTCACAGCCCTCCCGGCCGGCTGCGGAGGGCCGGACGGGCGCGGGTGGTACGGTCCGCAGGTGGCCCTCCGCCTGGCCCGTCAGCAGCTGCTCGACCGCCGGGACCTCGGCGGGGACGCGTTCTGCGCGGCGTACTCGGCGGTTGCCGACCGCTGGCTGACCGACCTCCTCCAGGCCGCCACCGGCGGCGACGCCCGCGGCTTGGCCCTGCTCGCCGTGGGCGGCTACGGCCGCGGTGAGCTGTGCCCCTACAGCGACCTCGACGTGGTGCTGGTCCACCAGGGGCGGTCGGACGTGGCGGCGGTTGCCGACGCCGTCTGGTATCCGGTGTGGGACGAGGGAATCCGACTCGACCATTCGGTGCGGACGCCGGCCGAGGTGCTGGACGTGGCCCGCGACGACCTGCGGGCCCAGCTCGGGCTGCTCGACGGCCGGGTGGTGGCCGGCGACCCCGCCGCCCTCGGCTCGCTGCTCGCCGACGCCCGTGCCCTGTGGCGCTCGCAGGCGGCCCGGTGGATGGGGGTGCTGGCCGAACAGGTCGAGGAGCGCCGCCAGGCCCACGGCGACGTGGCCTTCCTGCTGGAGCCGGACCTGAAGCAGTCCCACGGTGGGTTGCGTGACATCGTGGTCATCTCGTTGGCCGCCCAGGCGGTGCCGGCGCTGGCCCAGCAGATCGACCTGGCGGCGTTGCACGGTCCGCGGGCCACGCTCACCGCCGCCCGGGTGGAGCTGCACCGCAGCACCGGGCGGGCCCTCGACCGTCTGCTGCTCCAAGAGCAGGACCAGGTCGCTTCGGCTGTCGGCTACCGCGACGCCGACGCCTTGATGGCAGCCATCGCCGGCGCCGGTCGGACGGTGGCCTGGGCGGTCGGTGACGCCTGGCGCCGGCAAAGCCTGTGGCGCCCGGCGCGCCGGACCCGCCTCCACCGAGCCCGCCCACGTCAGGCTCCGTCGCTGCGCCTGGTCGAACCGGGCGTGGCGGTCCGGATCGACCCGGCGTGGCCCGACGAGGGCGAGGTGGTGCTGGCCACCGACGCCACCTCGGCCGGCGCCAGCCTGGCTCCCCCCGCGGAGGCGGGCGCCACAATGGACACCGGCGCCACCCTGACCGCCGACGCCACCTTGGCCTTGCGCGTGGCGGCGGTGGCCGCCGAACGTTCGCTGCCCATCGACCGCCAGGATCTGGAACGTCTGGCCCAGGCGGTCCCGCCACCGCCCGACCCGTGGAGCGAGGAGCTGCGCCGGTGTCTGGTGCGGGTCCTGGCCGCAGGGCATCCGGCCATCGCCGCCCTCGAGGCGCTCGACCAGCGGGGCTTGCTGGTCCGGCTCCTGCCTGAATGGGCGGCGGTTCGCAACCGCCCCCAGCGCAACGCCTACCACCGCTTCACCGTCGACCGGCATCTGCTCGAGACGGCCGCCAACGCCGCCGCCCTGGTCTACCGGGTGACCCGGCCGGACCTGCTGCTGCTCGGCGCCCTGCTCCACGACATCGGCAAGGGCTTTCCCGGCGACCACACCGATGTGGGCGTCGAGCTGGTCGGGCGGATGGCGCCTCGCCTGGGGCTGCCCGAGCCCGACGTGCGGGTGCTGCAGACCGTGGTCCGCCACCACCTGCTGCTCGCCGATCTGGCCACGCGCCGCGACCTCGACGATCCGGCGACGGTGCAGGCGGTGGTGGGGGCGGTGGGCGACCGCAGCACCCTCGATCTGCTGGCCGCGCTGACCGAGGCCGACAGCTTGGCCACCGGGCCGGCGGCCTGGGGTCCGTGGAAGGCGGGGCTGGTGGCGGACCTGGTGCGGCGAGCGGCGACGGCCATGGCCGGTGAGGACGTTCCCGTCACCTCGCCGCTGGTGACCGTCCACCATCGTGAGCTGATGAAGCAGGTGGGCCGCACCGGGCGCTCCGTGGTGGAGGCCGACGGCAACCGGGTGACGGTGGTGGCCGGCGATCGGGCCGGCCTGCTAGCCGCCGTCACCGGGGTGCTGGCCCTGCACGGACTCGACGTCCGCACCGCGGACGTCGCCGGCGAGGGTGACTACGCCGTGGAGGTGTTCACGGTGGAGACATCCCGGGGTCGCTGGCCACACTGGTCGAAGCTGTCCGACGACTTAGAGCACGTGCTGCGAGGTCGCCTGCCGCTCGAGGAGCGTCTCGTCGAACGCGCCCGCACCTACGCGGCGCGACGCCGGTCGCTGTCGGCCCGGCCACCTACCCGCTCGGTGTCGATCGACAACGGCGCGTCGGCCATCTCCACGGTGGTGGAGGTGCGGGCCGAGGACGGTGTTGGCCTGTTGCACCGGGTCACCCGGGCGCTGTTCGACTGTGAGCTGGACGTGGTCGCGGCCCGGGTCTCGACCCTGGGCCACGAGGTGGTCGACGCCTTCTACGTGCAGCGGGCCCTGGTGGGCGGCAAGGTGACCGATCCGGCTCAGATCCGCCGGACCGCGCAGGCGGTGCAGGATGCGGTCAGCGCCGCTCCAGCGGCGGAGAGCTGAGCAGCATTGGCATCCGGACGCCAAGCGCGCCATGCGCCGAGCGAGCACCCGCCTAGCGCGGCCTAGTGCTGGCCGGGCTGGCGCAGCAGGCTCGACACCCGCTGGTGGGTGACGCCGAAGCGGCGGGCGATGGCGGGGACCGTCTCGCCTTCGCTGCGCAACGCCCGCGCCAGTGAGCGCCGCAGCACGCCGCTCGACTCCGACAGACGGCCGAGGAGCAGCCCCACCAGGTGCAGCGCGCCGGGTTCGGGCTCCTCGTCGAGGATGGTGCGCCAAGGCTGTCCCTGCTGGCGGGCCGCGAGCAGCTGCCGGATCCGCCGCTGCAACGTCCGTTCGTCGCGCACGTTCAACTCGATGCGCTGCTCCATGTCTTCGAGGGCGGCCAGCACGGGATCGTGCCGGTCGGGGATCGGTTCCCCGAGGTGTGGCCGTTCGGGCGTGGACGGGGGGGTCTGGAGCTGGGGGTCGGATGCGTCCGACGCTGTCGGGTGCGTCAGGGGGCTCATCGGTTGGCTCCGGTGTCGCTCGAGGCTGCGGCGCAGCCGCCGACGGAGCGTCGGGCAGCCATGCTGCGCCGGCAGCGTTGGCTCGGTGCTAGCAGCATGCCCCGCGCAACGCCGACAGAAACCGCTGTTGGGGTGTAGGGCCTGGTGGTGGCGCCAGTCGAAGGTCTCGGACGCTGGCCACGAAGCTCGAGGCGCCCGTGGTGACGGCCGGCGGCCGGCCCCCTCAGCCGCCGGCGGGTGGGGCGGGGTCAGGCGGCCGGCGCCGGGGTATGCGCAGCGGATGAGTGCGATGCACGGCACGGCGGCCCAGCCCGATCCGACGGACCTCGAGGCCCAGGGGCTTCCTGACCTCGAGGACCAGCCGCCGGGCATCACGGCCGAGACGATGCCGGAGGGGATGGTCCCGCTTCGGGACCATCCTCGGGGCGCCGAGGAGCCGATCACCGCCGGGCAGCAGCGGGTCCCGGAGCCGATGCCGGAGCGTGAGGCGCGGTTGCAGCCTGAGTGGGGACGGGTCGAGCGGGCGGCCCCGGGCCGGCTGGTGCAGCCCGATCAGGGGATGGTGGGCGCCGCCCACGAGGAGTCCGAGGTCGGCCAGCTGGCCGCCGACGCCCACGGGCTGGCGGCCGAGGAGGAGGAGGTGGTGGTGCACGTGGTGGACGAGGGGACTCGGCGCCGCTCCCGATGAGCCTGGCGGCCTGCGGGCTGGCGGGAAACGGGCTGGCGGGCCGGCGGGAAGCGGGCCGGCGGGCCGCCGCCGGTCGTCAACCCGCCGGGGGTACGCCCGCCGCCGGGTCGGGGTCGGCGTCCGGTTCACGGCGCACCAGCACCAGCATGGAGCGGCCCGCTACGGAGAAGCCGCCGCCGGCCTGGGGGGCGACGGCCCCGGTGCCGCTGGTGTCGATGGCGACCTCCCATCGTTTTCCCCACCGTTCAGCCAGCACCCACGGCACCGGCTCGGAGTGGGCGTTGAACAGCAGCACGAAGGAGTCGTCGAGGACCCGCTGCCCACGGGGGTCGGGGTCGGGGATGGCTTCACCGTTGAGGAACAGGCCGAAGGAGCGGGCGAAGCCCGTCTCCCAGTCCTCGTCGGACATCTCTTCACCGTCGGGTCGCAGCCAGCTCAGCTCGAGCGTGCCGCGGATCGGCCGGCCCCGGAACCAGCGGCGCCGGCGGAACACCGGATGCTGGCGGCGCAGGTCGATCACCGCCCGGCAGAACTGCAGCAGGTCGTCATCGACCGCCTCCCAGTCGTACCACGACAGCGGGTTGTCCTGGCAGTAGGCGTTGTTGTTGCCCTTTTGGGTGCGGCCGATCTCGTCGCCTCCGAGGAGCATCGGGACGCCTTGGGACAGCAGCAGGGTGGTGAGCAGGTTGCGTTGCTGGCGACGCCGGCAGGAGCGCACCTGCGGGTCGTCGCTGGGTCCTTCCACCCCGCAGTTCCACGACCGGTTGTAGCTCTCGCCGTCGGCGTTCCCCTCGCCGTTGGCCTCGTTGTGCTTGTCGTTGTAGGCGACCAGGTCGGCCAGGGTGAACCCGTCGTGGGCGGTGACGAAGTTGATGCTGGCCACCGGATGGCGGCCGTCGGAGGCGTAGAGGTCGGAGCTGCCGGTGAGGCGTGAGGCGAATTCGCCCATGGCGGCCGCTTCGCCCCGCCAGAAGTCGCGAACGGTGTCGCGATAGCGCCCGTTCCACTCCGACCACAGCGGCGGGAAGTTCCCGACCTGGTAGCCGCCTTCCCCCACGTCCCACGGTTCGGCGATCAGCTTGACCCGGCTGACCACCGGATCCTGCTGCACCAGGTCGAAGAAGGCCGACAGGCGGTCGACCTCGTGGAACTGGCGGGCCAAGGCGGCGGCCAGGTCGAAGCGGAACCCGTCGACGTGCAGGTCCATCACCCAGGTCCGTAGCGAGTCCATGATGAGCTGCAGCGTGTGCGGATGGCGCACGTTCAGGCTGTTGCCGGTACCGGTGGTGTCGAAGTAGAAGGACGGGTCGCCGGCCACCAGCCGGTAGTAGGCGGCGTTGTCGATGCCTTTGAACGAGAGGGTTGGGCCGAGGTGGTTGCCCTCGGCCGTGTGGTTGTAGACGACGTCGA
>JAJZNB010000104.1:0-6453 GCA_021848085.1 Actinomycetes bacterium | reverse complement strand
CTGCTCACCCCGCTGGCCGCCGGCGGCGTAGCCGTTGTGGGGGGCGAAGAAGCCCAGCGAGTTGTAGCCCCAGTAGTTGCGCAGGCCGCGCTCGATGAGGTGGGCGTCGTGGACGAACTGGTGCACCGGCAGCAGCTCCACGGTGGTGACCCCCAGATCGACCAGGTACTGCACCGCCGCCGGGTGGGCCAGCCCGGCGTAGGTGCCACGAAGCCCTTCGGGGATGCCCGGATGTTGGGCGGTGAACCCCTTGACGTGCAGCTCGTAGATGACCGCCTTGTGCAGCGGCACGTCGGGCGGGCGGTCGTTGCCCCAGTCGAAGTAGGGGTTGTGGACGACACCCCGGGGCACGAAGGGGGCGCTGTCGGTGTCGTTGCGCCGGTCGGGGTGGTCGAGCTGGTGGCCGAAGCAGGCCGGGTCCCAGCGGACGGTGCCCTCGATGGCCCGGGCGTAGGGGTCGACGAGCAGCTTGTGGGGATTGCACCGCAGGCCGGCTTCCGGCTGCCACGGGCCGTGGACCCGGTAGCCGTAGCGCTGCCCTGGGCCCACGTGGGGGAGGTAGGCGTGCCAGCAGAACTGGTCGACCTCCTCGAGCCGGATGCGCCGCTCGGAGCCGTCGTCGTCGAACAGGCACAGCTCCACCTGTTCGGCCACCTCCGAGAACAGCGAGAAGTTGGTGCCGGCTCCGTCGTAGGTGGCACCGAGCGGGAACCAGCGCCCGGGCCACACCTCCACGTCCTGAGACATCCCTTCATGGTGCCCGACGGGCGCCCTGACCGGCGCCGGACGTGGCACAGTCATGGCATGGCCCATCTTCGCCTGTTCGGACCGGCCCGAGACGCGGCCGGCGTCGCCGCCGCCGAGGTGCCCGGGACCACCGTCGCCGAGGTGGCCGCCCAGGCGCGATCCCGGTTCGGTGAGGAGTTCGCCCAGGTCCTCGCCGGCAGTGGCCTGTGGCTCAACGGGGAGCCAGCCACCGACGACGCGCCGGTGTCCGAGGTCGACGAGGTGGCGGTGGTGCCGCCGGTCTCCGGCGGCTGCTGAGCCTGCCGGTCGTCGAGCCGTCGGCGGTGCCGGCGGCCCGGCCCGCGTCAGCCGGCGGGGCCCGGCGGACGGTGGTGCCCCGACTCCGCCCCGCTCAGGAGGTTGAGGGCGTGGGGCAAGATGTCGAGGACGGCGTCGAGGGACTCGACCGATCCCGCCGGCGAGCCGGGCGTGTTGAGCACCAGGCAGCGGTCGACGGTGACGGCCACGCCTCGCGACAGGCGCCCAAGGGGGCTCACCGCCCGCATCGCCTCGGCCAGGCCCGGCGCGTGGCGCTCCGCCACGGCCAGGGTCCCCTCGGGGGTGAGGTCGCGGGGGCCGAAGCCGGTGCCGCCGGTGGTGACGACCAGGCCGGTGAAGCCGTCGGTCAGCCGGCGCAGCGCGGCAGCGACGCTGCCGGTGCCGTCGGCGACGACCAGACGCTCCACCACCTCGAACCCGGCGGCCTCGAGCCGGTCGGCCAGGGCGGGTCCAGAGCGGTCGGGGCGGGTGCCGCCAGCGGCGGCGTCGGACACGGTGAGAACCTTGGCGGCCAGCTTCGGGCCATGCCGGGCGGGGTCGGCACCGCGGCTGGGAGGGCCGGACGGGCCCGGCGGTGGGTGAGCGTCGGGGGGCATCGGGCTGAGCGTAGCCAGCCGTCAGTTCGCGTCGGTCGGCTCGCCGGCCGGACCGATGCAGTCGGCTCGCCGGCCGGACCGATGCAGTCGGCTCGCCGGCCGGACCGATGCAGTCGGCTCAGCTGGGCCGAGCAGAGGCGGACCGAAGCCGGCCAGACCTGGCCAGGCCGGCTTCGGCGCTACCCCAGGGCATCCTCCGAGAGGAACGACGTCGAGGTGAGGCCGGGCAGCTCCGAGGGCTCTCCCGGTCCGCCGAAGAGGTAGCCCTGGCCGAACGAGCAGCCGACGGCCCGCACCGCGGTGGCCTGCTGATGGGTCTCGACGCCTTTGGCCATGACGGGGATGCCGAGGGCGAGCCCGACTCCGACGACGGCCCGTAGCAGGGCGCCCCGGCGCCGGCCCCCCTCGCCGCTGAGAGCGGCCACCAGTCGCCGGTCGAGCTTCAGCAAGGTGAGCGGCACCTGGCCGAGCATGGCAAGCTCGCCGGCCCTGGAGCCGAAGTCGTCGATGCTGATCGCCACCCCGGCGGCGGAGAGGTCGCGCAGCACCCGCACCCCCGCCTCGTCGGCCAGGACCCCGTCGGCCACGTCCAGGCCGACCGCCGCCGGAGCCAGGCCGTGGCGCTGCAGCAGCTCGAGCAGCACGTTGGGCAGCGCCGGGTCGGCCACCTGGCGGGCCCACACGTTGATCCAGAGCCGGAAGCCGGCCGGCAGGCCGACCTGCCCGCGCCAGGTAGCCAGGTCGGTGAGGGCCTGGTCGATGACCCAGTCGCCGATCCGGCGGATGAGGCCGACCTCTTCGGCGATGTCGAGGAACGACTCCGGCGGCGCCATCGGCTCGCCGGGCGGGTGCCAGCGGACCAGCGCCTCGGCGCCGGCGAGGGTGCCCTGTTCGAGATCGATGATGGGTTGGTACAGCAGGTGCAGCTCACCGTTGGAGGTGGCGTGCCGCAGCCGCTGGCGGGTGGCGTAGCGCGACAGGGCATCTTGCAACATCGACTCCTCGAACAGCGCCCAGCGCGACCGCCCGTCGTCCTTGGCCCGGTACATGGCCAGGTCGGCGTTGCGCAGCAGCGACTCGGGGGTGTCGGCTCCCGGTCCCGACACCGCCACCCCGACGCTGGCCGTCACCCGGTGCTCGTAGCCGTCGGCGACCAGAGGTTGGGCCAGGTCGGCCAGCAGACCCTCGGTGATGTCGATGGCGGCGGCAGGGTCGTAGATGGCCGGGCAGACCACCACGAACTCGTCGCCGCCGAAGCGGGCGACCGTGTCGGTGTCACGCCGTCCCGCCACCAGGCGCCCGGCGATCTCCTTGAGCAGCGCGTCGCCGGCGTGGTGGCCGAGGACGTCGTTCACGGCTTTGAAGCCGTCGAGGTCGACGAACAGCACGGCCACCTGACGTCCCGTGGCGGCGGCGTCGGCCAGCGCCTCCTGCAGCCGTCCGTCGAGCATCGGGCGGTTGGGCAGGCCGGTGAGCGGGTCGAACAGCCCCTGCTGGGCCGCCACCTGGTCGATGCGCTGCAGCAGCAGGCGGTGGGCGCTGCGCAGCTCGTCGTGCTCGAGGTAGCGCCGGACCCAGGTGACCAGGTGATGCCGATCAGGGGGCTGGACCATGCAGCCGTCGGCCAAGCCGACGGAGGCGGCCGCCCGCAGCAGCCCTTCGGGGTGGGCCAGCAGCAGCACCGCCGTGGCGGGGATCCGCTCTTTGAGCCGCCGGGTGAGCTCGGCGCCGTCGAGCCCGGGCAGGTCGAGGTCCACCACCACCACGGCGTGCTGGTGCAGCTGGTGGGCGGAGAGGGCTTCGGTGCCGCTGGCAGCTCCGAAGGCCTGCAGGCCGGCCTGGCGCAGATGGGAGAGCAGCCGGAGGCGCTCGCGCTCGTCGGCGTGGACCACCAGCACCGCACCGAGCGAAGGGGCGAAGGCGCCACCTGGCTGCTCTCCGCCGGGAGTGTCCGTGGCGGCACCGCCGGCCGCCACCGGGGCCGGCGGCCGGTCGCTGGCACGGCGGCCGAAGGCGGGGCCAGCGGCGGGTTCGGGCGGTTGCCCGCCGGCGTCGCCGGCCAGCTCCTCCTCGGGGCCGGGCTGGGGGCGCCAGGGAGACCCGAGGTCTTTCCACGATCGGTTCATCTGCTCCACCGCCACGCCCCCCGCTACCGTGAACACACCGGGTGGTGCTAACGGCGACACTTTAGCCACTTTCCGAGGCGTTGTCCTCCCGTAGGGTAACCGGGTTCCGACCATCGGACCGGTTGAGGCCTCCGATGGCCCAGGCCGGTCCCTGGGGCAGGCTCCCTCGGGCAGAGCAGCGTCGCCGGCCGGCGGGATCTGAGGACCGGGGCCGACGGCCGCGTCGATGCCCAGGTCAGCCTCCGATGACGCGGGCCGACCAGCAGACGACGCCGGATGGCATCGGCGATGAGAAGGCAGCCTGGTGGCTGCCGAGAGCGGACGACGGGATTCGAACCCGCGACCCCAACCTTGGCAAGGTTGTGCTCTACCAACTGAGCCACGTCCGCGTCGGTGGTCAGTGTAGCCGACGCGCTCCGGGGATTGGGGGGACGGCCCGCTCGGCGGCCTTGCGCAGCTCCACCACCGATTCGGCGAAGAGCCGAGCCAGGTGGTCGACGTCGGGCACCAGGTCGCGGCAGGCCAGCAGGCCGGCGAACAGCGAGTCGTCGTAGCTGATGACGGTGACGTTCAGGCCGATCCCGTCGGCGACGGGCCCGAGGGGGTAGAGGCCCACCAGGCGGGCGCCGCAGCACCACAGCGGGACGGGCGACCCGGGAAGGTTGGAGACCACCACGTTGCACAGGGGTGGGAGCCGCTCGAGCAGGCGCAGCCCGGCGCTCAAGGCGGTGGCCGGCGCCGTCAGCGCCGGCACCAGCAGCTGTGCCCACCGGTGGACCAGGTCATCGGGCAGCGCGGCGCTTTGCTCCTTGGCCCGTTGGGCGCCGGCGGCCACCGCGGCCAGGCGCGCCACCGGATCGGGAAGGTGGGTGGCCAGCTCCACGACCATGGCCGACACCTGGTTGGCCGGCGACGGATCGGATCGACGCGGCGCCGCCGCGGCGGGGTGGGTCGGCGCGCCGGACGCGGCGTCGGCCGTCCGGCTCGGCTCGCCGCCACCCGTCGGGGGTCGGGTGGAGCGTGGCACCAAGGCCACCAGCGACGGCTCGGGCAAGGCCTGCCGTTCGAGCAGCAGGCTGCGCAACGCTCCTCCCACAGCGGCGAGCACCACGTCGTTGACGGTGCCGCCGAACCGGGCCCGGATGAGCTGCAGGTCCTGCATGGGCACCTCGGCGGAGGCGAAGCGCCGGTGGGACGAGATGGGCCCGTTGAGGACGCAGCGCGGCGCGGCGAAGGGCACGGGGGGAGGCTCGAGCTCGTCCTCCTCACGCCAACGCCGCCGCCGCTCCGACACCTGACGCACGGCGGCCAGGCTGCGGACGACGATGTCGAGCGCCAGCTCGGGCTGGCGCAGCGCCGAGCAGAGCCCGTGGCGAAGCAGGTCGCCGGCTGCCGGCACCGGCTCCCCCTCCCAGGGGGCGGCAGCCGGTGCCGGGCGGCCCCCGGGGCTGGGGTCGAGGAACGCAGCGAGAGCTTCAGCGCCCGACACCCCGTCGATGGCGGCATGGTGGATCTTGACCACGATGGCCAGGTGCCCCGATTCGAGGCCCTCGATGAAGACCATCTCCCACAGGGGGTGGCGATGGTCCAGGGGCCGGCCCATCACGTCCGCCACCAGGCTCCACAGCTCGAGCGGCCCGCCAGGGCTGGGCAGGGCGGCCCGCCGCAGGTGACGGCCCAGGTCGAAGCGGGCGTCGTCGACCCACAGCGGATGGCCGAGACCCAGCGGAACCTGGACCAGGCGTCGTCGCAGGGCCGGGACCACAGGCAGGCGCTCCGCCACCAGCTCCTGCAGCTGATGATGGGAGGGGATGGGCGGCTCCAGGATGAGGACGGCCCCCACGTGCAAGGGGGCGTGGGGGGCGGAGGCGGTCAAGAAGGCCCCGTCGAAGCCGTGGAGGGGCTGCACCACGCTCCCTGGATCCCTCTCAGCGGCCGCTGTGCCCGAAGCCGCCGGTGCCCCGGCTGCTCGGCGGCAGGTCGTGCCGCGCGGTATCGACGAAATCGGCCTCCTCCACCCGCTGGATCACCAGCTGGGCGATGCGGTCGCCGCGGCGGACCTCGTAGGGGGTGGCGGGATCGGTGTTGACCAGCACGACGGCCAGCTCGTCGCGGTAGCCGGCGTCGATCAGCCCCGGCGTGTTCAAGCAGGTCACCCCGTGGCGCAGCGCCAGCCCGCTGCGCGGCTGCACGAAGCCGGCATAGCCGGGAGGGATGGCCACCACCACGCCGGTGGCGATCAGCGCCCGGCCGCCGCCAGGGGCCAGCACGGCGTCGTGGCGGGCCACCAGGTCCGCACCGGCGTCCCCGGGGCGGGCGTAGCGAGGGGCGGGGATGTCGGGGTCGAGACGGGTCAGGGGAACCTCCACCACCAGCCGACCCTAGCCCTTGGGCCGGTGCCGACCCTGGGGCCCGGACGCCCACCTTGGGGCTCGGGTGCCGACACGGGCGGTCCGTCTGACGCCTGGTGACGCCCGGGGACGCCTGGGGTTGCCAACTGTTGAGCGGAATGGATGATTTTGTCTCAGCCGAGCGTAAGTGTCACACCCTCTCGTCATGATGGAGTGCATGAAGCTGTCCGGGTGGGCAAGGGATAACGGTGTGAGCCGCCAGAGCGCTGCCCGCTGGTTCCACGCGGGAGTGCTGCCGGTGCCGGCCCGCCAGCT